>JAEVZA010000195.1 GCA_023392475.1 Actinomycetes bacterium
CCATCGGGCTCGTCGCGGACGTGTCCACGACCGACGGCGCCGAGGAGTTCACGACCGCCGCCGAGTCGCGGCTGGGCGGACCGATCGACATCCTGATCTGCAACGCCGGCGGGCCGCCGCCCGGCACGTTCGCCGACACGGAGCTCGACGCCTACCGGGCGGCACTCGAGCTCAACTGCCTGTCGACGATCGCGATGTGCCGCGCCGTCGTGCCGGGCATGCAGGAGCGCGGGTGGGGCCGGGTCGTGGCGATCACGTCGATCGGGGCCCGCCAGCCGATCGACTACCTCGCGGCCAGCTCGACGGCGCGTGCCGCGGTGACCGGGTTCCTGAAGGTTCTGTCCACGGAGGTCGCCCACGACGGCGTCACGGTCAACAACCTGCAGCCCGGCACGCACGAGACCGCCCGCATCCTGAACCTGACCGGCGGCCACGCGGAGGTGACCCGCAGCGAGATCCCGGCGGGCCGGCTGGGCGACCCCGACGACTTCGGCGCCGTCGCCGCGTTCCTCTGCTCGCAGCAGGCCGGGTTCGTCACCGGCGTCGGCCTCCACGTGGACGGCGGCGCCTACCGCGGCCTCCAGTAGGCCGGGCGCGGTCCGCCGCCCGGGATCGACCGGGTCAGCCGCCCTCGGCGGCGGTCTGCACGGACCCGGCGATGCGGTCGAACGGCCAGGCGTGCGGCATCACGAGCCCCGCCGTCGCCGGCGGCAGGATCGTGTACGACTCCTCGCCCTTGTCCACCAGCCCGTACTCGCGTCGGGCGATCGCCTGGATCTCGTTCGGGTCGTCGAGCCGGTCGCGCTGGCGCTGGAGCTGGTCGTTCTCCCGCTCGAGGCGGTGCAGCGCGGCGTCGGCCGCGGCGACGTCGTTGCGCTGCTGGACGTAGCCCCGGAACGGGATGCCGACCAGCACGAGCATGACGACCGCGACGGTGGCGACGATGCCTGCGCGGCGCCGCCGCACCCCGGTCCGACGGGCCGCGGGCGTGGAGACGGCCCGCGGAGAGGCGGTGCGCGTCGTGGACGGGGTGCGCGTCGTCGGCGAGGTGCGGGCTCCGCCGCCCTTCGCGGCGGTCGCCTTGGCGGGCGTCGACGAGCGCGTGGCCCGCGCGGTCGTGGGGCGCGACGCCGTGCGCCGGGCGCCCGCCGTCGACCGCGGTCGGTCGGCGGACGATCGGGACGTCGGACGGCGCCGCTCGGTCACCGGCGACCCACGGGAGCGAGCGCCGCGGCCCCCCGGTAGACGGCCGCCTCACCGAGCTGCTCCTCGATGCGCACCAGCTGGTTGTACTTGGCGACGCGGTCGGAGCGGGCCGGGGCGCCGGTCTTGATCTGGCCGCAGTTCGTGGCGACGGCGAGGTCGGCGATCGTGACGTCCTCCGTCTCGCCCGAGCGGTGCGACATGACCGAGGTGTAGCTGTGCCGCGTCGCGAGCTCGACGGCCTCCAGCGTCTCCGTGAGCGAGCCGATCTGGTTCACCTTCACGAGGATCGAGTTGGCGGCGCCGAGCTCGATGCCGCGGGCGAGCCGCTCGGAGTTGGTGACGAAGAGGTCGTCGCCGACGAGCTGGACGCGGTCGCCGAGGCGCTCGGTGAGCGCGACCCAGCCGTCCCAGTCCTCCTCCGCCATGCCGTCCTCGATCGACACGATCGGGTACCGGTCGCACAGGTCGGCGAGGTAGTCGGCGAACTCCTGCGAGCTGAGCGAGCGGCCCTCGCCGGCGAGCGTGTACTTGCCGTCGGCGAAGAACTCGGTCGACGCCGTGTCCAGCGCGATCGCGATCTCGTCGCCCGGCGTGCGGCCGGCGCGCTCGATCGCCTCGACCAGCAGCGTGACGGCCTCCTCGTTGCTGCCGAGGTCGGGCGCGAAGCCGCCCTCGTCGCCGATGGCGGTGGACAGGCCGCGCTCGTGCACGACCTTCTTGAGCGTGTGGTAGCACTCGGCGCCCCAGCGGAGGGCCTCGGAGAACGAGGCGGCGCCGACCGGCATGAACATGAACTCCTGCAGGTCCACGTTGTTGTCCGCGTGCTCGCCGCCGTTGATCACGTTGAGCATCGGCACGGGCAGCACGCAGGCGTTCGGGCCGCCGACGTAGCGGTAGAGCGGCAGGTCGAGCTCGGCCGCCGCCGCCTTGGCCGCGGCGAGCGACACGCCGAGGATGGCGTTCGCCCCGAGGCGGCCCTTGTTCGGCGTGCCGTCGATGTCGAGCAGGATGCGGTCGAGGTCGCGCTGGTCCACGGCGTCGAAGCCCAGGAGGGCGTCGGAGATCTCGCCGTTCACGTGGTCGACCGCCTGCTGCACGCCCTTGCCGAGGTAGCGGTCGCCGTCGCCGTCGCGCAGCTCCACGGCCTCGAACGCACCGGTCGACGCCCCGGACGGCACCGCGGCACGACCCATCGCGCCGGAGTCGAGCTCGACCTCGACCTCGACCGTCGGGTTGCCCCGGGAGTCGAGGATCTGGCGGGCCAGGATGCCTTCGATGATGCTCACGTCGACGTGCTCCTCACGTGCGCCCCCGCCACCGGGCGTGGGGAAACCGTACCGTCGGCATTGTGGCAGGGCGGGTCATCGGGCTCCGCATCCGCGGCCCTCCCGCACCGTTGCACCGTTCTGTGATGCGGGAGCGCGGGGTTTGCCGCGCGCGCGCCTCACAGAA
>JAEVZA010000379.1 GCA_023392475.1 Actinomycetes bacterium
GGGTGGTGCGGTTGGCGACGGCACGCCCCGGCGCCAGCAGCTCGAGGCCGCGCTCGCCCAGCTCGGGCTCGGCCGCCACCAGGTCCGCCAGGGGCACGCCCTCGTCGAGCGAGCGGCGCACCAGGGACCCGACCACGGCGTGCGCGGCGCGGAAGGGGACGCCGTCCGCGACGAGGAGCTCGGCGAGGTCGGTCGCCGCGGCGTACGGCGAGTCCGCGGCGGCGGCCATCGCCTCCGGGCGGAACTCGATGGTCCGGAACAGCCCGGCCATCGCGCCGAGGCCGAGCCGGACGGTGTCGAGCGCGTCGAACAGCGGCTCCTTGTCCTCCTGGAGGTCCCGGTTGTAGGCGAGCGGCAGCGACTTCATCGTGGCGAGGAAGCCGGTGAGGTCGCCGATCAGCCGGCCCGCCTTGCCCCGGGCCAGCTCGGCGATGTCGGGGTTCTTCTTCTGCGGGAGCATCGACGAGCCGGTCGCGTACGCGTCGTCGAGGCGGGCGAAGCCGAACTCGTCGGTCGTCCAGAGCACCACCTCTTCGCCGAGGCGCGACAGGTGCAGCCCGATCGTGCAGAGCACGAACAGCGACTCGGCGACGAAGTCGCGGTCGGAGGTGGCGTCGAGCGAGTTCTCGAACCGGGCGGAGAACCCGGCGTCGGCCGCGGTGCCGTCGGGGTCCAGCGGCAGCGAGCTCCCCGCCAGCGCGCCGGCGCCCAACGGCGACACGTCCACCCGTCGACGGCAGTCCGCCAGGCGGTCGACGTCGCGCAGGAACGCCCACGCGTGCGCCATCAGGTGGTGGGCGAGCAGCACCGGCTGCGCACGCTGCAGGTGCGTGTACCCCGGCACGCGGACGGGCCCGCCGTCGGCGCCGCCCGTGAGCGAGGCATCGGCCCGGTCGGCCAGCACCTCGGCGAGCGTCAGCGTCCGGTCGGCCACGACGCCGAGCTCCCGGAGCACGTGGTGGCGGAAGGCGGTGGCCACCTGGTCGTTGCGCGAGCGGCCGGTGTGCAGCTTGCCCCCGACCGCACCGACGAGCTCCGTGACCCGCCGCTCGATCGCGGTGTGGACGTCCTCGTCGCCGGCGGCGAACTCCAGCGTCCCCGACCGGAACTCGAGCACGACCGTGTCGAGCGCGCCGAGGATCTGGCCCGCCTCCTCCTCGGTGAGCAGGCCGCCGCGACGGAGGCCCCGCACGTGCGCGCGCGAGCAGGCGACGTCGTCGGGCAGCAGCCGGCGGTCGTAGCTCAGCGACTCCGTGAAGGCGACCAGCTCCTCCGCCGGTGCCACGTCGAAGCGGCCGTGCCAGAGCTGGCCCCGGGCCGCGTCGTCGCCACCGCCACCGCGGGTCGCCTCGCCGGCCATCAGGCCCTCGACCCCGGGCCCTGCACGTCGGACCAGGTCTGCACCCCGAGGCCCCAGAGGCGCACGAAGCCCTCCGAGTCGGCGTGGCGGAAGCGGTCCGCCGCGTCGTAGGTGGCGAGGCCGTAGTCGTAGAGCGACCGCGGGGCGCGCCGGCCGACGACCCAGCAGCGGTTCGGCTCCAGCTTGAGCCGAACGTCGCCGGTGACGTGCTCCTGCGAGACGTCGACGAACGCGTCCAGCGCCTCCCGGAGCGGGGAGTACCAGAGGCCGTCGTAGACGAGCTCGGCGTAGCGGTGCTCGAGGGCCAGCTTCTGGCGCCCGAGGTCCCGCTCGACGGTGATCGACTCGAGGTCCGCGTGGGCGAGCATGATCGCCAGCGCGCCGGGCGCCTCGTAGGTCTCCCGGCTCTTGATGCCGACGCGGCGGTTCTCCACCATGTCGAGCCGGCCCCACCCGTAGGCGCCGACCAGGTGGTTGAGGTCCACGACGATCTCGTGCAGCGGCTTCGCGTCGCCGTCCAGGGCCACCGGCACGCCGCGCTCGAAGGAGATGGTGAGCTTGGTCGGCTCCTTCGCCGTCCGCCGGGTCATCTGCCAGACGCCGTCGGGCGGCTCCGCCCACGGGTCCTCCATCTCGCCGCACTCGATGGCGCGGCCCCAGAGGTTGTCGTCGATCGAGTACAGCTTCTCCTTCGTGGCACCCACGGGGATGCCGTGGGTGGCCGCGTACTCGATCGAGTCCTCGCGGGTGAACCCCCAGTTGCGGACCGGCGCGAGCTGCTCGATGTCGGGCGCGAGGGCCATGTAGCTGACCTCGAAGCGCACCTGGTCGTTGCCCTTGCCGGTGCAGCCGTGGGCCACGCCGTCCGCGCCGTACTTCCTCGCCACCTCGATCTGCTTCTTCGCGATCAGCGGCCGGGACAGCGCGGAGACCAGGGGGTACTGGCCCTCGTACAGCGCGTTCGCCTTGACCACCGGGGCGATGAAGTCACGGGCGAACTCCTCGCGGAGGTCCAGCTCCTCGTAGGCGATCGCGCCGGCGCCGAGCGCCTTCTCGCGGTTCCCGTCGAGCGTGCCCTCCTGCCCCACGTCCGCGGAGAGGCACACCACCTCCACGCCGAGGTGCTCGATCATCCACCGCACCGCCACCGAGGTGTCGAGCCCACCGCTGTAGGCCAGCACCACTCGCTTCGCCATCGTCCGTCGCTCCTGTTCCTGTCCGTGTCGTGTCGTGTCGTCCCGCGTCCGGCCGGTCCGTCGTGGCCGGCCACCGGGTCAGCCCGGGCGGTCGAGCCCGGCGAGGTCCTGCAGCTGCCGGGACACGGCCGCGCCGCCCCGCTGGCTGGCGATCACCAACAGCGTGTCATCCCCGGCGACCGTGCCGATCACCCGGTCGAGGCCGTTGCGGTCGATCGCCGAGCCGACCACGTGCGCGGACCCCGGCGGGGTGCGCAGCACGACCAGGTCGCCCGAGCGCTCCACCTCGACCACCCAGTCGCTGAGCACGCGCCGCAGGTGGTCCTGCGGCGCCACCTGCTCCTTCGGGAGCTCCGGGATCGCGTACGCCGTCTCGCCGCCGGGCACCCGGACCTTGATCGCGCCGAGCTCCTCCAGGTCCCGCGACACGGTCGCCTGGGTGACCGTGACGCCGTCCGACGCCAGCAGCTCGGTGAGCTGGCCCTGGTTCGTCACGCGGTGCTCCTCCAGGAGCCGGGCGATCCGGTGCTGACGCTGCTGCTTGCCCGCCATCAGGCGCTCCCCGCCGCGCCGTCGCCGAGCAGCCACAGCAGCAGCCCCCGTGCGGTGTCCATCCGGTTGTGCGCCTGCGGCCAGATCCGGCTCGACGGCCCGTCGAGCACGTCGTCGGTGGCCTCGTCGCCCCGGTGGGCCGGCAGGCAGTGCAGGAAGATCGCGCCGGGCGCGGCGAGGCCCATGAGGGCCGAGTCCACGCGCCACCGGGCGAAGGCCTCCTGGCGGGTGCGGCGCTCCTCCTCCTGGCCCATCGAGTACCAGGCGTCGGTGTAGACGGCGTCGGCGCCGCGGACCGCGTCGGCCGGGTCGTCGTGCACCTCGACCTCCGCTCCGGCGGCCCGGATCCGGTCGAGCGACGCGTCGTCGAACGTGTAGCCGGGCGGGCTCGAGATCCGGAACCCGACGCCGGCCAGCCCGCAGCCGATGCCGAGGGAGCGGGCCACGTTGTTGGCGTCGCCGACGTAGGCCAGCGTGCGACCCTCGAGCGACCCGAGCTCCTGGCGCACCGTGAGCAGGTCGGCCAGCGTCTGGACGGGGTGCGCGTCGTCGGAGAGCAGGTTCACCACCGGCACCGACGCCGCCGCGGCGAGGCGCTCCACCTTGTGGTGGTCGAACACCCGCGCCCCGATGACCGCGCCGTACCCCGACATGAGCCGCCCGAGGTCCTCCGCCGTCTCGCGGGTGTCGATGCCGATCTCGTCGGCCTTCAGCGTGACGGGGTGCCCGCCGAGCTGGACCACGGCCATCTCCATGGACGTGCGCGTCCGGGCCGACGGCTTCTCGAACAGCAGCGTGGCGCCGCGCCCCGCGAGCACCTGCGGCGGATCGGCCAGCTCGGACAGGTCGAGGATGCGGGCCAGCTCCGCGGGCGAGAGGTCGTCCACCTCCAGCAGGTGCCGCAGCACGGGCGCATCGGTCGCGGCGCTCATGACGGGTTGCCCTCCTCGGACGCGGCGGCCACCGCCTCGACGGCCGCGACGACGGCCTCGACCCCGAGGTCGATCTCGTCGTCGTCGATCAGCAGGCTGGGCGCCAGGCGCAGCGCCGTGGGCGTGACGGCGTTGACGACCACGCCCCGGTCGAGCAGCTCGGCGGCCACCCGCCGGGCGTCGACGTCGAGCTCGACCGCGATCAGCAGCCCGGCGCCCCGCACGTCGACGACGCCCGGCCGGCCTCGCAGCCCGGCGGTGAAGCGCTCACCCGCCCGCACCGCCCGCGCCGGCACGTCCTCGGCCTCCATCACGGCGAGCACCGCGCGTGCCGCGGACGCGGCCAGCGGCTGGCCGCCGTAGGTGGTCGCGTGGTCCCCCGGCTCGAAGGCCTCGGCGACGTCCGCCCGGGCCCAGCACGCGCCGATCGGCACGCCGTTGCCCAAGGCCTTCGCCATCGTGACGACGTCGGGCACCACCCCGAGGCGCTGGTGGGCGAACCACGCGCCGCACCGGCCGAGGCCCGTCTGCACCTCGTCGACCACGAACAGCACGCCGCGCTCGATGCAGAGCTCGCGCACCGCCCGGAAGTAGCCCTCCGACGCGGGGTTCACCCCGCCCTCGCCCTGGACCGGCTCGAGCAGCACGGCCGCGACCGACGGGTCGAGGGCCGCCTCCAACGCGTCGACGTCCTCCCACGCCACGTGGACGAAGCCCTCGGGCAGCGGCTGGAACGGCTCGTGCTTCGCCGGTTGGCCCGTGGCGTGCAGCGTGGCGAGCGTCCGCCCGTGGAAGCTGCCGTAGGCCGACACCACCTTGTACCGACCCTGCGCCCCCTCGCCGTCCCGGCCCCGCAGGCCGGCGCCGCCGAACTTCCGGGCCAGCTTGATCGCGCACTCGTTGGCCTCGGCGCCCGAGTTGGCGAAGAACACCCGGCCGCCCCCGCCCAGCAGCCGGTCGAGCGTCGACGCCACCTCCGGACCGGGGAGCGTGCCGTACAGGTTCGACGTGTGCAGCAGCGTCCGCGACTGCTCGCACAGCGCGTCCGCGACCGCGGGGTGGGCGTGGCCGAGCGACGTGACCGCGAGCCCCGACAGCAGGTCCAGGTAGCGCGTGCCGGCGTCGTCCCAGAGCCACGAGCCCTCGCCGCGCACGAACGTGACCGGCGGCGGCGGGTAGGTCGGCATCAGCGGTGAGGTCACGTCGTCTCCTCGAGGTCGGCAGCGGCTCCACCCGCCGCACCCGACGGTGCGACTCCCTCACCCGCCGCACCTGACGGTGCCACCATGGTCCCCACGCCGGCGTCGGTCAGCAGCTCCAGCAGCAGCACGTGCGGCCGGCGCCCGTCGACGAGGTGCACCGAGCCCACCCCGTGCTCGATCGCCCGCACGCACCCCGACATCTTCGGGACCATCCCGCCCGAGATCGTGCCGTCCGAGATCATCCGGTCGACCCGGTCGCCGTCGACCTGCTCGATCAGGCTCGTCGGGTCGTCGGCATCCGCCAGCAGGCCCGGCACGTCGGTGAGGAAGATGAGCTTCTCCGCGCCGAGCGCCTCCGCGACCGCGGTGGCGGCGTCGTCCGCGTTGATGTTGTAGGTCTGGCCCGACCCGTCGACGCCGATCGTGGCGATCACGGGCACGAGGTCCATGCCGAGCGTGCGCTCGATCAGCTCCGGGTTCACCCGGGTGACCGAGCCGACGAAGCCGAGCTCGGGATCGTGCGACTCCGCCTCGAGGAGCTTCGCGTCGGTGCCGGCCAGGCCGAGCGCCAGCGGGCCGGAGGCGTTGAGCGCGGTCACGATGTCCGCGTTGACCTTGCCCATGAGCACCATCTGGGCGACCTCGAGGGTCTCGGCGTCCGTGACGCGCCGTCCGTCGACGAACTCGCTCTCCTTGCCCAGCCGCCCGAGCCACTGCCCGATCTGCGGGCCGCCGCCGTGCACCACGACCGGCCGCATGCCGACCCGGTGCATGAGGACGACGTCCTTCGCGAAGTCGGCGAACAGCTCCGGGCTCGTCATGGCGTTGCCGCCGAACTTCACCACCACCACGGCGCCCCGGAACCGCTCGATGTACGGCAGCGCCTGCAGCAGCACGTCGACGGCGACCTCCGGGTCCCGCCGGGCGTCGACCGGGCCGGCGGCGCTCACGGCGCGGTCCCGACGAGCGACAGGCCCTGGCCCTCGGGCAGGCCCAGCACGAGGTTCATGCACTGCACGGCCTGGCCCGACGCGCCCTTGCCGAGGTTGTCGATCGCGCCGATGGCGAGCACGGTGCCGGTCCGCTCGTCGAAGCGGGCGGTCACGTGCGCCGCGTTCGAGCCGAGCGTGGCCTTCGTGGACGGCGACCGCTCGGCGGCGACGACGAACGGCTCGTCCGCGTAGGCGTCCTGCAGCGCCCCGAGCACGTCGGCCGTGGTGAGCGCGCCGGTCGGTCGGGCGTAGCAGGTGGCGAGGATGCCCCGGTTCATCGGCACGAGGTGCGGGGTGAACAGGACCGACGCGCCGAGGTTCATCTCCATCTCCGCGGTGTGCCGGTGGTCGAGCAGCCCGTAGGCCGTGACGTCCTCGTCGACCGTGCAGAAGCTGGTGGAGTGCTTCGGCGCCCGGCCCGCGCCCGACACGCCCGAGACGGCGTCGACGATCACGCCGGTCGTCTCGACGAGCCCGGCGCGCACGAGCGGCGCGAGCGCGAGGGTGGCCGCCGTCGGGTAGCAGCCGGGCACGGCCACGGCGTCGGCACCGGCGATGCGCTCCCGGTGCAGCTCGGGCAGGCCGTACACGAACCGGTCGAGCAGCTCCGGGCACTCGTGGGGCTCGTGGTACCAGGTCTCGTACGAGGCGGCGTCGGGCAGCCGGAAGTCGGCGGCCAGGTCGACCACGGCCACCCTCCCGAGCAGGTCGCCCACGATCGACTGGCTCGCGCCGTGGGGCAGCCCGAGGAACACGGCGTCGACCCCGTCGAGCAGCGCCGGGTCCCACGGCTCGAACACGAGGCCGGGGTAGGCCGCGGCGAGGGACGGGTAGAGGTCCGCCACCGCGGTGCCGGCCTGCGAGTCCCCGGTGGCGAAGCGCACGTCCAGCCCCGGGTGGGACGCGCACGTGCGCAGCAGCTCGGCGCCCGTGAAGCCCGACGCCCCGATGATCCCGACCGATGCCATGGCCGGCACCTTAGCGCACAGTCATGCAGCGTGGTGCATATTCGTGCACGCTCGCCCCTTGACGCGGTCGCTGGACCCGGTGGTGCGGCGCTCAGCCGCGGAGCGACGCGCCGTGGGTCTGCTCGACCTCGTCGATGATCGACTGCCGCACCTCACCCACCTCGGCGTCGGTGAGGGTGCGGTCGTCGGCCTGGAACCGCAGCCGGTAGGCCAGGCTCCGCCGGCCGTCGCCCAGCGACCCGGCCCGGAACACGTCGAACAGCTCGACGGCCCGCAGCAGCGGGGCGCCGGTGGCCCGGATCGTGGACCGCACCGCGGCGGCGGGCACCCGGTCCTCCACCACGAAGGCGAGGTCGACGTCGGTCGACGGGTAGCGGCTGACCGGTCGGGCCGTCCTCGCCGGCACGGGCAGGTCCAGCAGCCAGCCCAGCTCCAGCTGGAGCCACGCGACCCGCTCCTCGATGCCGAGGCGGTCGAGGACCACCGGGTCGACCTCGCCGACCTGGCCCGCGTCGTACCCCGCGACCTGGACGACGGCACCCCGCCCGGGGTGGAGCCCCGGCAGGGGCTCCGGGAGCAGCGCGACGGGACCGGCGCCGAGCGCCGCGACCACGACGTCGAGCAGCTCGACGGCCGCCGGGGCCTCGAGGCCGGCCAGCACCACGGCGAGCTGCTCGCGCTCGCCGTCGAGCACGCGCCCCAGCCGGGCCGACGACTCGACGTCCGCGACCACGCCGTGCTCCCCCAGCTCGAACACGCGCCCGATCTCGTAGAGGCGGACGCCGGGCCGGCGGTGGCTCGCGTTGTAGGCCACCGACGCGAGCAGCCCCGGCAGGAGCGACGTGCGCAGCACCGACTCCTCGGCCACCAGCGGGTTGGCGAGGACCAGGCCGTCGGCGGGGAGCCCGCACCGCTCCAGGTCGCCCGGGGCGAGGAACGGCATGGGCATGGCCTCGCTCACGCCGGCACCCAGCAGCGCGGCGCGCACGTGGCGGCGCGCCCGCTGGGCCGAGGTGAGCCCACCCGGGTGCGCGGAGACCGGCACGGTGCGCTCGATGCGCGACAGGCCGTACATGCGCCCGACCTCCTCGATCACGTCGACCTCGGCCGACGAGTCGGGGCGCCACGACGGCACGGAGACGTCCAGGTCGTCGTCCCCCACCTCGGTGGCGGCGAAGCCGATCGGCCCGAGCAGGTCGACCACGAGCCCGCGGTAGAGCTCCGTGCCGAGCAGCGCGTTGATGCGCGACGTCCGGACGCGCACCACCTCGCGCCCGGGCAGGACGCCGTGGTCCTCCACCTCGTCGGGGTGCAGGCGCGCGCCGCCGACCTCGGCGAGGAGCTGCGCGAACCGGCGCGCAGCGAGCGGCGGCAGCTCCGGATCGGTGCCGCGCTTGAAGCGCAGCGACGCCTCGCTGTGCAGGTTGTGGCGGGCGGACGTGCTCGCGATGGTCTGCGGGTCCCACCACGCCGCCTCGAGCACGACGTCGGTCGTGGCGTCGGAGATCTCGGTGGAGGCGCCGCCCATGACGCCGGCGAGCCCGATGGGGACGTCGTCCCCGTCGGTGATCACGCCGTCGGCCGGATCGAGCTCCCGGTCGACGCCGTCCAGCGTGACGAGCCGCTCCCCCGGTCGCGCCATCCGGACGCCGAGGCGGCCCCCGGCGACCGTGGCGAGGTCGTAGGTGTGGTTGGGCTGCCCGAGCTCGAGCATGACGTAGTTCGAGACGTCGACCACGTTGTTGATCGGTCGCATGCCGGCCGCGAGCAGCCGCTGGGCCATCCAGCGGGGCGACGGACCGAGCGTCACGCCCGACAGCACGCGGGCGAGGAACCGACCGCACAGCTCCGGCGCCTCGATCTCGACCCGGACCAGCCCGGCCGCGCCCTCGCCCGACGTGTCGGGGTCGGGGACCGCGACGTGGAACGGCACGCCCTGCCGGGCCGCGAGGTCGCGGGCGATGCCGGCCACGCACAGGGCGTCGGGCCGGTTCGGCAGTACGTCGACGTCGAACGCGGTGTCGGGCACGAGCCCGAGCGCCTCGGTGAGCGGTGTGCCCGGGGTGAGGTCCTCGGGCAGCACGAGGATGCCCGAGTGGTCCTCGCCGAGCTCGAGCTCGCGGGCCGAGCACAGCATCCCGTTGCTCAGCTGCCCGCGCATCTTCCGGGCCTGGATCTCCATCCCGCCCGGCATCACGGTGCCGAGGGTGGCGAGGGGCACGAGGTCGCCCGCCACCATGTTCGAGGCGCCGCACACGATCTGCAGGGCCTCGCCGTCGCCGGCGTCGACGTCGACCAGGCGGACCTTGTCCGCGTCGGGGTGCTCGCGCACCTCGAGGACGCGCGCCACGACGATCCCGCCGAACGAGCCGCCGATGTCCACGACGTCCTCGACCTCGAGGCCGAGGTCGACCATGACGTCCGCGAGGTACGGGGCGTCGCCCTCGAGCGGGGCGAACTCACGCAGCCATCCGAGCGTGAACCTCATGGTCAGAACTGCTCCAGGAATCGCATGTCGTTCGTGACGAAGTCGCGGATGTCGTCCACGTGGTGGCGGATCTTCGCGAGGCGCTCGATGCCGAACCCGAACGCGAAGCCCGACCACTCCTCGGGGTCGATGCCGCCGGCGCGCAGCACGTTGGGGTGGACCATGCCGCAGCCGCCGACCTCGAGCCACGACCCGTCGGGCTGCGAGATGTCCACCTCGGCCGAGGGCTCGGTGAACGGGAAGTACGACGGCCGGAGCCGCGAGGTGAGGTCCTGGCCGAAGTACGCCTTGGTGAAGGTCTCGATCGTGCCGGCGAGGTCGCCCATCGAGATCCCGCGGTCCACCACCAGCATCTCGATCTGGTGGAACACCGGGAGGTGCGTGGCGTCCGCCGTGTCCTGCCGGTACGCCCGGCCGGGGCACACGACGTAGATCGGCGGGCCGCTGCCGTCGCGCGTCGCGGCGAGCATCGTGCGGATCTGCACCGGCGACGTGTGGGTGCGCAGCAGGAGCTGCTCCGACGTGATGCCGTCGAGCCCGGCGGTCTCCAGGTACAGCGTGTCCCACAGGGACCGGGCCGGGTGCGACGGCGGCAGGTTCAGCGCCTCGAAGTTGAACCAGTCCGTCTCGACCTCGGGACCGGTGGCGACGGTGAAGCCCATCCCCACGAACACGTCCTCCAGCCGCTCCCAGGTCTGGGTGATGAGGTGGGCGTGGCCGGCGCTCGAGCGGCCCTGGAACTCGGTGAGGTCCATGCGCTCGGCGGCGAGCCGGGCGTGGCGCTCGGCGGTGGCGAGGTCATCCAGCCGGGACGCGGCGGCCGCCTCGACCTCGGCGCGGGCGGCGTTCAGCGCGGCGCCGAGCTCACGGCGGGCGTCGTGGTCGAGGTCGCGCATGCCGCCCTTGAGCTCGGTCATGCGGGAGCGCTTGCCCAGCAGCTCACCCTCGACCGCCCGCACCCCCTCGGCGTCGGCCGCGTCGCCGATGCGGCGCAGCCCGTCCGCCACCAGGGACCGGACCTCGTCCACCGTTGCGTCGCTCATCGCCGGTTCTCGCTGCTCATGGATCGGTCCCGCTGCTCGCGACGGCCGGCGGCCGGTCGACCAGCCGCTCGACCGTCACCTGGTCGGTCGTCCCGCGCCCGTGCACGGGGAGGTCAATCATGGCCCACCGGCGCAGTCGGCACGCCACTCCGTTCCCCGCCACCGGCCGCCCGCCGCTGCCGGGCCGCCTCGAACGTGACCAGCGCCCCGGCGACCCCGGCGTTGAGGGACTCGACCCGGCCCGCCATCGGGATCGTGAGCCGGTGGCCCACCCGGGCGCCGACGGCCTCGGGCAGCCCGTGCGCCTCGCTCCCCACGAGCAGCGCCGACGCGCCCGACAGGTCCGCCTCGTCGAGCACGACGCCGCCCGACCGCTCCGTGGCCCACGTGGCCAACCCGGCCGCCGCGCAGGCGTCGAGCAGGGCACCCGCCTCGACGCCCTCGGCCACGGGCACCCGGAACAGGGCCCCGGCCGCGGCGCGCACGACCTTCGGGTTGTGGACGTCGACCGTGCGCTCGGTCAGCACGATGCCCGCGCAGCCCGATCCCTCCGCCACCCGCACGAGCGTCCCGACGTTGCCCGGGTCCTGGAGCTCCACGAGCACCAGCACCGGTCGGCGGTCCGCGACCGCGCGGGCGAGCAGCTCCTCGACCGCGACCGTGCGCTGGCGGGCGACCGCGACCACCGACTGCGGCGCGACCAGGTCCAGGACCTTGGCGAGGGCGCCGTCGACGACCTCCCGCACCGGTGCGCCGGCGGCGCGGGCCGCGCCGACGGCGGGGTGCTCGAGGGCCCCCGGCTCGGCGTACACGACCTCCAGCTCCACGCCGGCCGACAGGGCCTCGTCGAGCAGCGTCGGCCCGTCGACGAGGTAGGTGCCCGCCTCCGAACGCGCACTGCGGCGCCTCGAGAGGCGCCGCAGCTGCTGCAGTGCGGGGTTGGACGGGCTCAGGCCCGCCGGCGTGGGCGGTGTGCTCAGCTCGCCGCCCCGGACGGCGCGGCCTCGGCCGCGTCCCGGGCGAGCACGACCAGCGCCTTGAACGCCTGGGGGTCGCGGACGGCGAGGTCGGCGAGCGCCTTGCGATCGATGTCCACCTCGGCCAGCTTCAGGCCGTTGATGAACCGGCTGTAGCTGACGCCCTCGAGGCGGCAGCCGGCGTTGATGCGCTGGATCCAGAGCTTCCGCATCTCGCCCTTGCGGGCCCGCCGGTCGCGGAAGGCGTAGTTGCCGGCGTGCATGACGGCCTCGTTGGCCGACCGGAACGTGCGGCTCCGGTTGCCGTAGTAGCCCTTGGCCTTGCCGAGGACTGCACGGCGCTTCTTCTTCGCGTGGACGCTTCGCTTGACGCGTGCCATCGGTCCGCTCCTTTCGTGGGGCGTTCGGGGTGAGGAAGGTCGGTCAGATGCCCAGCTGTCGGCGGGCGCGCTCGCGGTCGCCGCCGGTCAGCTCCGTGGTGCCGGCCAGGCGGCGCAGGCGCTTCGAGGACTTCTTCTCGAGGATGTGGTTCCGGTTCACCTTGCGGCGGAGGATCTTGCCGGTGCCGGTGACCTTGTAGCGCTTCTTGGCGCCACGGTGCGTCTTCATCTTGGGCATGTCGCTGTCCTGTCCTCGTCGTCGTGTGCTGGCGGAACGCGGCGCGTCGATCGCGCGGATCCGTGGTCTGTGCTGGTCGATCGGTGGTGGCCGCCCGGAGGCGGCCGGTCCGCTCGGTGGACCGTCAGTCGGCGGCGACGTCCGCGGGTGCGGGAGCCGGCGCCTCGGCCTGCGGCTGGGGCGACTCGCCCGGCTCGTCGGCCGCCGCCTCGTCGGCCTCGGCCTTCTTCGCGTGGGCCGCCTGCGCCTTCTTGTCGGGCCCGAGCACCATCGTCATGTTGCGGCCGTCCTGCTTGGCCATGACCTCGACCCGGCCGAGGTGCGAGACCTCCTCGGCCACCCGGTCCAGGATGCGGCGCCCGAGCTCCGGGTGCTGCATCTCGCGGCCACGGAACATGATCGTGACCTTGACCTTGTGGCCCTCACCCAGGAACTGGGCGACCTTGCGCGTCTTGGTGTCGAAGTCGCCGCCGCCGATCTTCGGGCGGTACTTCATCTCCTTGACCGTGATGTTCGTGGCCTTCTTGCGGGACTCCTTGGCGCGCTGCTGCGCCTCGTACTTGAACTTCGTGAAGTTCATGATCCGGCACACCGGCGGGTTGGCCTCGGCCGCGACCTCCACGAGGTCGAGGTCCATGGACCGGGCCGCGGCGAGCGCCTCCGGGAGCGGCTTGATGCCCAACTGATCCCCGTCGGGGCCGATCAGTCGGACCTCCCGCGCACGGATGCGGTCGTTGATCCGGGGCTCGTCACTCGGTGCAGCAGCTATGGCCGATCACTCCTCAACAGCAGGTCCTTTCGTGGGACGTCTGGGTGCGGCCCCACCCGTCGGACGAGTCCCGGAGGACTCGCACCCCCGCGGGGCGGATCTGCCCCACGGACCCGAAAACGACACGGGCGGATGCCACACGGGCACCCGCCGACGCGTGATCGACCCCACGTGGGGTCGATCCTGTGACACGGTCCTGGACGCACCACCGGGTCTGACGACGACGGCGTGGCCGGGAGGGGCGGGAGCCCGCTTGCTCGGTTGTCGGGCACTACCGTACCAGCCGGTGCCGCCACCGGCCGCATCACCCCTCGCACGGCGGGAAGGGGCACCTCCCGGACCGGAGGACCCCGACCCGGTGGCGCTCCCCACCGGGGGCGCCACCTGACACCCGAAAGGCCGACATGAGCTCACTGTGGACCCCCGACGGCGAACGGCCCGTCCAGCGAGGCGGCGACCAGAGCGGCGAGGCCGGCGGTGACGCGCCCGCCGGGGGCCCGGGCGGCACCGGGGATCCCCTCCGGGCGGCGGCGGCGGCGATGGGCCTCGACCTCGACGCCATGAGCGACGAGGACCGGGCCCAGCTCCAGGCCGAGCTCGCCGAGATGATGCGGGTCCGCCGGGAGGTGGCGGCCACCCCGGCGTCGGAGATGCTCACGAACTACCTCATGCGCTTCTTCGACCTCGCCACCATCTACCTCGAGGGCGAGCCCCCGGCGTTCGGCGAGGCCGCGACGGTGATCGAGGCCTTCCGGGCGGTGCTCGACGCCGTCGGCCCCCGGCTCGACGAACACGAGGCCGTCCTCCGGGAGGCCCTCGGCCAGCTCCAGATGGTGTTCGTCCAGGTCAAGAACGCCACCGAGGGCACCGCACCCGACGCCTGAGGCCGCCGTGGCCGGCCCCGGGCGCGGCGTGCAGCGGGTTTCTGCGGCGGTCAGGGCTCGCAGGACGAGATCGAGGACCCCTATTTCCCTGGCCCGTCGCCGTCAGGGGGTGAGGGGGGTGACGGGGTGGGCCTCCGTCGCGCCGCGGTGGGCGGCGACCGGGGTGTAGGCGACGCGCGTCCCGACCTCGATCGCCCGCGTGCCGTCGGCGATGGCGGTGCTGTGGAACGGGACGTCGCTGCCGTCGTCGCCACGGACCACGCCGAGGCCGACCCGCTCGTCGAACTCGGCCACCGTCCCGGTGCGCAGCGGGGTCGTCCCGGCCGTGGCGGTCGTCACGACGCCGTCCCCGTGACCCGGCTCAGTGGACGATCTTGGACAGCGGCAGCTCGATGATGTCGGTCGCGCCGGCGTCCTTGAGGTCGGGGATGAGGATGTTCACCTCGTTCTTCGGCACGACGGTCTCCACCGCGTAGCCGGCACCGCCGTGCAGCTCGTTCACGGTCGGCGACTTCATCGAGGGCAGGACGTCGATCACCGCGTCGAGCGCGCCGGCGGCGACGTTGAGCTTGACGAGCACCTTGCCCCGGGCCTCGAGGACGCCCCGGAGCAGCGTGAGCACCTGCTCCATGGCGTGGCGCTTGGCCGGGTCGGCGAACGACGTGGGGTTCGCGACGAGCTCCGTGTAGGAGACGAGGATCACGTCCAGGATCCGCAGGCCGGCGGCGCGGAGGGCGGAGCCCGTCTCGGTGATGTCGACCACGCAGTCCACGATGTCGGGGACCTTCGCCTCGGTGGCGCCGTAGGAGAGGCGGATGTCCGCGTCCACGCCCCGGTCCGCGAAGAAGCGCCGGGTCAGCTCCGGGTACTCGGTGGAGACCTTCACGCCGCTCGGGAGGTCGGACACCGACCGGTAGCCCGAGTCCTCGGGCACCGCCACCACCACCGTGATGGGGTTGGTGGTGGCCTTCGAGTAGTGCAGCTCGCCGAGGGACGTGACCGTGGAGCCGGTCTCCTCGACCCAGTCCCGCCCCGTGATGCCGAGGTCGAACAGGCCGTCGGCGACGTAGGTGGGGATCTCCTGGGGCCGGAGGATCCGGACGGACTCGATGCGGGGATCGCCGATCTCGGCCCGGTAGGACACCGACGAGCTCCGCTTGACCGGGAGGTCGGCGGCCTCGAACAGGTCCATCGTGGCCCGTTCGAGCGATCCCTTGGGCAGGACGAGCTTCAGCACGGGGCGAGGGTAGTCGTCGCCGCAGCGGGGGCGAGAACGCGAATCGGGGGTCGAGGCCGGCACGACGCGCACGGGCGCGCGACCCCACTCCTGTGGTTAGATGCCCCTGGCTCGCCACCGTGCGGTGGCGCTGGGGAGAGCGTGTCCTGAGGGGCGAGGCACGTGGCACCAACCGAGTCAGTTCCCGGCGGGCGGGGCGCCAGCACCGAGGTGCTGGTCGACACCGACGACCCGTTGCACACGTTCGCACCCGATCTCCTCGACGAGTCGCTCGTCTCGGAGCACACCACCCCGGAGACCGAGCTCGGCCAGCTCGCGGAGCGCTTCGTCTACGACGTGTACCGCGTGTCGGGGTTCTGCCGCGAGTCGCCCCGCGGCGTCGTCGAGGAGACCGAGCCCTGGCGCCCGGGCTCCGCGCTGCACGTCGTGCGCGAGGGCGACGACGTCCTCGGCGTCGTGCGCACGATCCTCGGCACCTACGACGCGCTCCCGATCGGGCAGTTCCCGGCCGCCGCCACGCCGCCGGCCGGCACCCTGTGCGAGGTCGCGTCGCTGGCCGTGAAGCCGGACCGGCGGGGCATGGGCGTGGCCAACGAGCTGCACCGGATGGTGTTCGAGTTCGGCGTCCGCAACCACGTCGGCGGCTACTGCTTCCTCGTCGACGAGTGGATGTCGCAGTTCTTCCAGGACTACTACGCGTTCCCGGTCAAGGAGATGGCGCCGCGCCAGGACTACATGGGCGGCAACATCGTCCCGATCCTCGTGCCCATGGACGAGCTCCTCGTGGACTTCCCCACCCGTCGCCCGTTCGTCTACGAGGTCGCCATCTCCGGGTTCACCCCGCAGGAGATCGTCGACTTCGACCTGCCGATCGTCCTCCGGTGACCCGGGCGGTCGCGTGACCTCGCCATCGGCCGCTCGGCGCACGGGCCCCGGTACCATCCCCTCGGGGGGACCGAGCGAGGTCTGGAGCGAGCGGGTGTCAGAACCGACGCGCAAGTGGGGGTGGCTCCGGGACATCCGGTCCCTCGGGGTGCTCGGCCGGGCGTGGGCGTTGGGCGTCGTCCTGTTCTCGGTGGCACGCGCGCTGCTCACCTGGCCGACGCTCAGCACCTACGGCGTGAACCCGTGGATCTTCCTCGCCATCGACGTGATCACCGCACCGCCCTACGGCGTGGCGCAGGCCTTGACCGTCAAGATCCTCCGGGACGAGACGCGGCCGCCGCGCGACGCCGTCGGCTGGGCGATCCTCGTCGTGGTCATGTTCCTCGCGCCGTACGCCTACATCCTCTGGGCGTCCGAGGAGCAGCTGCCGGTGATCGCCTACGTGGTCGTCGGGCTGTGGGCCGCGGTGTTCGGCACCCTCGCCTTCCTGCGCATGCGCAAGCAGGTGAAGGCGCCCCGCAACCCCGTCGCCTGAGGCCGCGTCGCCCCGCCGGGGCCCGGTGACGCAACAATCCCTCAGTTCGGCCCGGATCACGCCGATTGGTTCCTTGGAGATGACCAGGGAACTGCATGGCGGAGATCGACACCCCGCATCAGGCTGATCAGACGCGCACCACGCGACGTACCGGCGCGCCCCCGCTCGGGGCCTACGCCGTGTGCGCCGCGGTCTGGTACGTGGTCTTCGTCGTGCTGCCCACGGGGCTGCAGGGCCCCTGGTACATCGTCGGGGGCTTCGGCACCGCCGTGGTGTCGTTCCTGCGGGTCCGCGAGCTGCCCTCGCCGATCCGCCTGCCCGCCGGCCTCATGCTCGTCGCGGGCACCTGCTCGCTCCTCGGCGGCGTGCTGCGCGGCCTGCAGTCGCTGATCACGGGCGAGACCTACCCGTTCCCGTCGATCGCCGACCTGTTCGTCCTGTCGTCGTACGTCCTCCTCCTCGTCGCCATCGCCCTGATGGTGCGCGAGCGCCTGCCGCGCTTCTCGATCGACCCGCTGCTCGACGCCATCGTCGCCGCCATCGCCGCCGCCGTCTTCCAGTGGACGGTCATCCTCGTGCCGTACCTCGGCGACGCCTCGCCGACCACCGCCGCGCTGGTCATGAACCTGGCGTACTCGGTGATGTCGATCGTGCTGATCGGCGCCGCCGTGTTCGCCCTCGTCGCCGGCGGCCACCGCTCGACGTCGAACCGCTTGCTCGCCGCCGCGTTCGTGCTCGTCGTGGCGCTCGACGTCGTGGCCACCCTCGTGACCGCGGGCGTCCTGCCCGAGCAGGTGCGCCTGCTCGTCGCGCCCTTCCCCCTGATCCTCGGCACCGCCGGCCTGCTCCACCCCACGGTGGTCCTCCTCACGAGCCGCCCGTCCGACCCGTCGCAGCTGCGGGTGCTCACCCGCAAGCGCATCGGGGTGCTCGCGCTCGCGCTGCTGACCTGCCCGACGCTGCTCCTGGTGCTCGCCGTCGTCGGCGACGAGCAGCGGATGCGCCTGCCCGCGGCCGCCTCCCTCGCGCTCGCCCCGCTCGTGGTCGTCCGCCTCGGGCGGCTGGTGCGCCAGAACGAGCGCCTCGCCGCGCAGGAGGGCACGCTGCGCACGGTCGGCGAGCGCCTCGTGGCCGCCGAGACCGAGGACGACGTCGCCCGCATCATCACGATCGGCCTCGAGCAGCTGCTCGGCGCCAACTACATCGACGGCGGCCTCCTGCTCGACCCCCTGGCCGACGGGTCGTGGCACCAGGCCGGTGACCTCCTGCCCGCCGTCGCCGCGGTCAACGAGCTCGGTGCGGACGAGCACCGCAGCACGGGCGAGCTGCACGACCTCGCCGACGGCCACCAGGTCGGCCAGTGGGTGGTCGGGTTCGTCGTCGTGCAGCGCAAGCTGGTCGGCGCCCTGGCATCGGTGACCCACCAGGAGCTCTCCGACGACGAGCGCAACGCCGTGCAGTCGCTCTGCCGCGAGGCGAGCATCGCCCTCCGTGCCGTCGAGCAGACCGAGATCAACGTGCGGCAGCGCTCCGAGGAGCGCTTCGCCTCCCTCGTCGACAACTCGTCCGACATCGTCGCCATCCTCGACGTCAGCGGGCACCTGACGTACGTCTCGCCCGTCGCCATCCGGCTGCTCGGCTACCCGCCCGACTTCAGCAGCAAGCTCGACGTGCTGGACCTCGTGCACCGCGACGACCGCGCCGGGGCGGCGCAGATGCTCGAGGACGTCCGCTTCGGCAAGCAGGACCCCGTCGAGATGCGGCTCCGCCACGTCACCGGCACGTACCACTGGTTCGAGGTCGTGGGCGTCGACCTGCAGAGCGACCCGAACATCCGCGGCATCGTGCTGAACGCCCGCGAGATCGGCGACCGCAAGGCGGCCGAGGAGCGGCTGCGCCTGTCCGAGGCGCGGTTCAAGGGCCTCGTCCAGTACTCGAGCGACCTCGTGCTCGTCGTCGACTCCCACGACGGCATCCGCTACGCCAGCCCGTCGTCGGAGGGGATGATCGGCTCCGAGCCCGAGTCCCTGCTCGGCCAGTCGCTCGAGGAGACGTTCCGGGACAGCGGCGTCGACTGGGACAGCGCGCTGCGCGTCAGCCAGGGCTCCGACGGGCGCCACCCCGACCTCCTCGAGTTCGGCTTCCGCAACGCGCAGGGCGAGTGGATCCACCTGGAGGCGAGCGTCACCGACCTCCGGGCCGAGGAGGCCGTCGGCGGCTTCGTGCTCAACGCCCGCGACGTGACCGAGCGCAAGAACATGATGCAGCGCCTCCGGTACCAGGCGACCCACGACAGCCTGACCGGGCTCGCCAACCGGGTGCTCGCGGCCGAGGAGCTGAGCGGGATGCTCGGCCGCAACGCCGGGGGCAGCACGGTCGCGGTCGTGTCCCTCGACCTCGACGACTTCAAGGACATCAACGACAGCCTCGGCCACGGCTTCGGCGACCGGCTGCTGTTCGCCGTCGCCGACCGCATCAAGGAGTCGCTGGCCTTCGGCGACGTCGCGGCACGCGCCGGCGGCGACGAGTTCGTGGTGGTGCTCGAACGGGCCCACGGCGAGGACCAGGTCCTCGAGCTCGCCGAGCGGCTCCTCCTCTCGCTCGAGCAGCCCTTCACCGTCGACGGCCGCGAGCTCTCGATCACCGCCTCGGCCGGCGTCGCCTACGACCACGACCGCACGACCGCGGCGGAGGTGCTCCTGCGCAACGCCGACACGGCGATGTACCGGGCGAAGCAGCTCGGCAAGCGCCGGTCCGTGGTGTTCGAGTCGCACATGCACACGGCGTCCTTCGACCGCCTCGAGCTGCGCGCCGACCTCGTCCGGGCGCTCGACACCGACCAGTTCTCGGCCCACTACCAGCCGATCCTCGACCTCGAGACGCGCCGCATCATCGGCTGCGAGGCCCTCGTCCGCTGGGAGCACCCGCGCCGCGGCCTGCTCTCCCCCGCCATCTTCGTGCCGCTCGCCGAGGAGTCGGGCCTCATCGGCCAGCTCGGCGAGTGGATGCTCGAGCGGGCGTGCCGCGACCTCGCCGACTGGCGCCGCGACCTGCCCGACGTCGCCGAGGACCTCTCGATCTCCGTGAACCTGTCCGCCGAGGAGGTGCACGCCGAGCGCCTGGTCCCGGTCGTCACCGACATCCTCCGCCGGACCGGCCTGCCGGCCGACCGCTTGGTGCTCGAGGTCACCGAGTCCAACCTGCTCAGCGACACCGACGTCATCCAGGACCAGATGCAGCGCCTCCGCTCGCTCGGCGCCCGCCTGGCGATCGACGACTTCGGCACCGGCTACTCCTCGCTCGGCTACATCCAGCGGTTCGCCTTCGACGTGCTGAAGATCGACCGCAGCTTCGTCGAGGGCCTCGAGCGCTCGTCGAACACCACGAACCGCCAGATCGTGACCGCGGTGCTCGACCTGGCACGGGAGCTCGGCGTGCGCGTCGTCGCCGAGGGCATCGAGCAGGAGTCGCAGCAGGACGTGCTCGTGGAGCTCGGCTGCCGCTACGCGCAGGGCTACCTCTACTCACGGCCGGTGCCGGCGGTGGAGTTCCGCAAGCTGCTCGTCGCCGACCGCGCCGCCGTCCGCTGAGCCGGCGCGGCGTCGCCTGCCAGACTGCGGCGGTGGCACCGGAGCTCGTCGAGGACCCCGAGGACCCGCGGCTCGCCGACTACCGCCACCTGAACGACGCGACGGCGCGCCGCGCCGTGCTCGAGGGCGCGGACCCGTGCGTCGTCGTCGAGGGCGTGCTGGCGCTCGAGCGCGTGCTGGCCGGCGGCCCGCCGCTCCGGTCCGTGCTGGTGACGCCCCCGCGCGCCGCGTCGCTCGCGGAGCTGCTCGGTTCGGTGCCCGAGGCGGTCCCCGTGCTCGTGGCCGGGCGCGAGGTGCTGCGGGACGTGGCCGGCTTCGACGTGCACCGGGGCGTCCTCGCGTCCGCGTCCCGGCCCGAGGTCCCCGAGCCGGCCGCGCTGCTGCGCCGGGCTCGCCGCGTGGTCGTGGGCGAGGCGCTCAACGACCACGAGAACCTCGGCGCCCTGTTCCGGAACGCCGCAGCCACCGGCGTCGACGCCGTCCTCCTCGACGACCGCTCCGCCGACCCGTGGTACCGGCGCGCCGTCCGGGTGTCGCTCGGTTGGGCCGCCGTGCTCCCCCACGCCCGGCTCGGCCCGCTGCCAGCGGGCTACGACGTGCTGCGCGACCACGGCTTCCGGGTCGTCGCGCTGACCCCGTCGGCGGGCGCGGTCGCCGTCGATCGTGCCGCGGACGCCGGCCTGCTCGACGACCGGGTGGCGCTGGTGGTCGGCGCCGAGGGCCCGGGCCTCACCGAGGCCGCGATCTCCGGGGCGGACGAGCGGGTACGGGTCCCGATGCCCGAGGGCGTCGACTCGCTCAACGTGGCGACCGCCCTCGCCGTCGTGGCGTCGTTCGCCGCGGCCCGGCGCGGCTGGTCGGCCGACTGAGCCGGGACGCCCGGCCGCCGGCGCTCAGCCGGCGCGCAGCTCGGCCAGGACGGCCACCATCTCGAGCGCCGTGTCGGCGGCCTCGGCGCCCTTGTTGTCGCCGCGGACGTCGTCGTCGCGCACCGAGCGGACGAGGGCCTGGCGACGGTCCTCCACGGTGAGCACCCCGAGCACGATCGGCACCCCGGTCTCGAGCCCGGCGCCGAGGATCCCCTCGGCCGCCGGGCCGGCGACGTACTCGAAGTGCGCGGTGTCGCCCCGGATCACGCAGCCGATCGCGATCACCGCGTCGTAGCGCCCGGTCCCCGCCATCACCTTCGCGGCGAGCGGCAGCTCGAACGCGCCCGGGACCCACGCCACGTCGACGTCGTCGGTCGAGACGCCGAGCTCCGCGAGGCGCTCCGTCGCGCCGTCGAGCAGCCGCCGGGTGATCGCGTCGTTCCAGCGGGCGCACACGACGCCCACGCGTCGGCCGGTCCCGTCGGGCGGCCCGGCGTCGGGCGCGTCGGGTGAGCGGAAGTCCTTGCCCATCGGAGCCGTCCCCTCAGTCGTCCAGGCCGTCGAGCAGGTGGCCCATGCGCTCCCGCTTGGTGCGCAGGTAGTCGATGTTCTCGGGGTTCGGGACCGACTGCACCGGCACCCGCTCGGTGATCTCCAGCCCGAAGCCCTCGAGACCGCCGTACTTCGCGGGGTTGTTCGTCATGAGCCGCATCGTGGTGATGCCGAGGTCGTTGAGGATCTGCGCCCCGATGCCGTACTCGCGCGAGTCGACCGGCAGGCCGAGCTCGACGTTCGCGTCGACGGTGTCGTGGCCCTCCTCCTGGAGGCTGTAGGCGCGGATCTTGTGGCCCAGCCCGATGCCGCGTCCCTCGTGGCCACGGAGGTACACGAGCACCCCCAGGCCGTCCTCCGCGATCTTCTGCATCGCCGCGTCCAGCTGCACGCCGCAGTCGCAGCGGAGGGAGTGGAACACGTCGCCGGTCAGGCACTCGGAGTGCACCCGGACGAGCACCTCCTCCTCACCCTGGACGGCGCCACGAGCCATCGCCACGTGCTGCTCGCCGTCCAGCACCGACTCGTACACGTAGCAGGTGAAGTCGCCCCACGGCGTGGGGATGCGGGCCTCGGCGATGCGCTTGACGAGCTTCTCGTTCTGGCGCCGGTACTTGATCAGCTGCGCGATCGACACCATCAGCAGCCCGTGCTCCGCGCAGAACTCGACGAGGTCGGGCACGCGGGCCATCGTCCCGTCGTCGTTCACGATCTCGCACAGCACGCCGGCCGGGTAGAGCCCGGCCATGCGGGCGAGGTCCACGGCGGCCTCGGTGTGGCCGGCGCGCTTGAGCACGCCGCCGTCGGAGTAGCGGAGCGGGAAGATGTGGCCGGGCCGGGCGAGGTCGAGCGGCGTGGTGCCGGGATCGGTGAGGGCCCGCAGGGTGGCCGACCGGTCCGCCGCGGAGATGCCGGTGCTCGTGCCGTGGACGTAGTCGACGGAGTACGTGAACGCCGTGCGGTGCGACTCGGTGTTCTCCCGGACCATGAGCGGGATGTCGAGCTCGTCGAGCCGCTCGCCGAGCAGCGGTGCGCAGATCACGCCCGAGGTGTGGCGCACGAAGAACGCGATCTTCTCGGGCGTGGCCGCCTCGGCGGCCATGATCAGGTCGCCCTCGTTCTCGCGGTCCTCGTCGTCGACCACCACGATGATCTCGCCGCGCGACATGGCGGCGACCGCTTCCTCGATCGACGCGAAGTCGGAGCCCTCGCGGCCCTGCTGCTCCAACGGTTCCCGGTTCATCCGGCACCTCCCTGCTGCGTGGTGCTCGGCAGGAACCCGCCCAGCAGCCGCTCTGCGTACTTGGCCATCACGTCGACCTCCAGGTTGACCGGGTCGCCCGGCGCGCGGACGCCGAGGGTGGTCACCTCGGCGGTGTGCGGGATCAGCGCGACCGTGAACCCGTCGTCGAGCACGTCGACCACGGTGAGGCTCACGCCGTCGACCGTGACCGAGCCCTTCTCGACGACGTAGCGGAGCAGGTCCTCGGGCATCCGCACCCGGAGGTCGGGTGCCGGATCGACGACGGTGCCGACCGCGTCGACGTGGCCCTGCACGAGGTGGCCGCCGAGCCGATCCTCCAGGCGCACCGGGCGCTCGAGGTTGACCGGGTCGCCGGGTGCGAGCGAGCCGAGCGAGGTGCGCCGGAACGTCTCCTCGCTGACGTCGGCCTCCCACCAGTCGTCGCCCCACGCCACGACGGTCAGGCAGCAGCCGTTGACCGCGATCGACGCGCCGAGCTGCACGTCCTCGAGCACGGTCGCGGCCCGCAGCCGCAGCTTCGGCCCCTCGAGCGAGGCGACGCCGCCCAGCTCCTCGACGATCCCGGTGAACACGTCAGGCCTCCTCGTCGTCCTCGGCCGGCGGGGCCGGCGCCATCTCGACCCGGAGGTCCACCCCGACGCGGTCGACGGACACGAACCGCCCGCGCCACACGTCCGCGATGTCCCACGCCCCGCTGCCCGCGAACAGGCCCTTCGCGTCGGCGCCGCCGAACAGCGCGGGCGCGAGGTAGATCACGTACCGGTCGACCAGGCCGGCGCGGTGGAAGCTCCCGGCGACGGACCCGCCGCCCTCCACCAGCAGCTGCACCACGCCGTCGCCGCCGAGGCGGTCGAGCAGGTCGCCGAGGTCGCCCGACGCCTCGGTGCAGGGGTGGACCTTCGCGCCCTCCGGCACGGTGCCGAGCACCACCCGGCGGGGGTCGACGCTGCGGCCGTCGGCCAGGCCCGGCGGCCGGTAGTCCCGCACGGTGAGCGACGGGTCGTCACGGCGGACGGTGCCGGCGCCGACGAGGATGGCGTCCGACTCGGCCCGCAGCCGGTGGCCGTCGGCCCGCGCAGCGGGCGAGGTGATCCACTGGCTCGTGCCGTTCGGCGCCGCGGTCCCGCCGTCGAGGCTGGCGGCGAGCTTGAGCACGACCCACGGCCGCCCGGTCCGGCGGTGGGTCAGGTAGGGCTGGAGCTGCGTCGTGACCTGGTCGGCCTGGACGCCGACCGTGACCTCCACCCCGGCGTCGCGCAGGACGGCGAGCCCGGCTCCGGCCACCTGCGGATCGGGGTCCTCCACGCCGACGACGACCCGGGCCACGCCGGCCTCGACGATCGCCTCGGCGCAGGGGCCGGTGCGACCGGTGTGGCTGCAGGGCTCGAGCGTGACGTAGAGCGTGGCGCCGCGGGCCTCCTCGCCCGCCGCGGCCAGGGCCCGCACCTCGGCGTGGTCGCCGCCGGGGGGCTGCGTGGCGCCCTCGTACATGGCGCCGTCCACGGTCCGCAGCACGGCCCCGACCCACGGGTTCGGCGACGTCGTGCACCGCACCGTCGACGCCGCGGCGATGGCGCGGGCCATGCACTCGCGGTCCAGCGCGTCGACGGCGGGGTTCGGGGCGGGTCGATCGGAGGTGGTCATGACGGGTCCCCAGGGTACCGCCCGGGCCGGTCTGCGGTCGAATCTTCTCCGACCGTTCCCGATTCGACCGGCCGATGCGCCCGACCCCGCCGTTCCGTCGCTCGAGGGTCGGGAGGATCCGGACCCCGACGGACGGGACGGGGATCAGTCGGGGTCCGAGGTGGGGTGGCCGCCCGACTGGCCGCCCATCAGGTCGATGGCGTGGGGCACGACGTCGAGGACGGCGCCCAGCATCTCCACGGCGCCCGATGGGGAGCCCGGGGTGTTCAGGATGAGCGACGCGCCGCGGATGCCCGCGATGTTGCGGCTGAGGCGGCCCAGCGGGTTCACCGCCCGCATCGCCTCGGCCATGCCCGGGGCCGAGCGGTCGAGGATCCGCTTGGTCGCCTCGGGGGTGAGGTCCCGGGGACCGAAGCCCGTGCCGCCGGTGGTCACGATCAGCCCGTTGAACCCGTAGGCCATGTACGAGAGGGCGTTCGAGACCTCCTCGACGCCGTCGGACACGAGGCGGTGCTCGACCACCTCGTAGCCGGCCTCCCGGAGCTGGGCCACGAGCGCCACGCCGCTCCGGTCCTCCCGCACGCCCGCGACGACGCCGTCGGACACCGTCAGCACCTTGGCGTAGTGGACCCCGTCGCTCATCTGCGTCACCCTCCGTCGCTCCCGGATCCGTCGGCCACCGCCGCCGGTCCGGGCTGGATGGTACCGGCGGGCACCCGGTACCGGAACAGCGACATCCCGTCGGTGCCGGCGTCCTGGGGCAGCAGCAGCCACCCCCGGCCCCACGGCCGCCACGGACCGTCGGGGGCGCCGAGCGGTTCGAGGCCGGGGTGCGCCCGCGCGAGGCGGTCGTCGAGGCCCGTGCTCTCGACCGTGGTGAGCGTGCAGGTGCTGACGACCAGCGTCCCGCCCGGCCGGACGAGGCCGACCGCGGCGTCGACGATCCGCCACGCGAGGTCGGCGAGCCGCTCGGGCGAGGCGGGGTCGAGGCGCCAC
>JAEVZA010000378.1 GCA_023392475.1 Actinomycetes bacterium
GTGATGCAGAACGGGGGTCATGGCCCCCGTTCTGCATCACAGAACGGAGGGAGCCGAGCGGGTCAGCGCGGGAGGGCGACGAGCTGGGCCACGGCGTCGTTCGTGACCTGCGTGAGCGGCCCGGGGATGATCCCGAGGAACAGCACGCCGATGACCGTGACCGCGAGGGCGAGCCCGGCGGCCGCCGGGATCCGCACCCGCGGACCCTCGGGCACCTCGTCGGCGTCCTCGCCGCCGAAGTACATGGTGCCCACGATCCGCAGGTACATGAGCGCCGAGATGACGGCCGTGAGCATCGCCAGCACGGTGATGAACTGCCAGCCGCCGAACTCCGACTCCACGGCTGCCTGCAGCACGTAGAACTTGGCGAGGAAGCCCGCGGTGAGCGGCACGCCCGCCTGCGACAGCAGGAGCAGCGTGAAGACGAGCGCCAGGCCGGGGCGGGAGCGGGAGAGGCCGCGGTAGTCGTCGAGCGAGTGGTGCCCGTCGCCCTTGCGCCCGACGACGGTGACGACGGCGAAGCTGCCGGCCGCCATGAACGTGTAGGCGATCAGGTAGAAGAGCGTCGCCGAGTTGCCCTGCGGCGACGCCGCCAGCACACCGATCAGCAGGAAGCCCGCGTGGTTGATCGACGAGTACGCGAGCATCCGCTTCACGTTCGTCTGCGCGATCGCGAGCAGGGAGCCCACCACCAGCGTCAGGACGGTCAGGGCGTACACCATCGGCCGCCACTCGTCGACGTAGGCCGGGCCGATGGCCACGACGAACACGCGGATCAGGCCGGCGAACGCCGCGGCCTTCACGGCGGTGGCCATGAAGGCCGTCACCGGCGAGGGCGAGCCCTGGTACACGTCGGGGGTCCAGAAGTGGAAGGGCACCGCTGCGACCTTGAACCCGAAGCCCACGAGCATGAAGGCCAGGCCACCGAGCAGCAGGCCGTTGTTCGTGATGACCGTCGCCGACAGGTACGTCTGGATCCGGACGAGGTTCGTGGACCCGGTCGCCCCGTAGGTGAGCGCGATGCCGTAGAGCAGGAACGCGGACGAGAACGCGCCGAGCACGAAGTACTTCATGCCGGCCTCCTGCGAGGAGACCCGGCGGCTGTGCATCGCGGCGAGCACGTACACGGCCACCGACATGATCTCAAGGCCGATGAACAGCACGATCAGGTCGTTCGCGGACGCCATCGTCACCGCACCCGACGCCGACAGCAGCATCAGCACGTACCACTCGGGTCCGCCGAGGCCCTCGCGGCGCAGGTAGCCCTCGAGGAGGAGCGCGCCGAGGATCACGGCCAGGCAGATGTTGGCGGTGAGGACGAGGGAGAAGCCGTCGAGCCCGACCGCGCCGCCCATCACGTTCTCGGGGCCCGAGTCCTGGACCCGCTGCCAGAGCGGGACCACGGCGCACAGCGCACCGGTGGCGACGGCGATCGTCCACACGGCCTGGAACCAGCCGGGCAGCCGGCCGCGCAGGACGGACACGAGCGTCAGCAGCAGGATGCCGCCGAGCATCAGCACCAGGTTCGGTGCGATGGTGCTCCAGTCGATGTCGGGGGTGGCGAGCGCCACGCCCGCGGCGAGGACGGCGCTCACGAGCCCTCCCCCCGGTGGTCGGTGGCCGCGGCCCCGTGCTCGCCGGTGCCCTCACCGGTGCCACCCGACTCGTCGGCGCCCTCGGCGGTGTCCTTGGACGGCCGGGCCACGCGCACCTCGCGGTTGGTGAAGTCATCGGAGTTCACGTCGACGTGGGCGACGAGCTCCTTCACCGACGGCTCCATCCGCTCGAGCAGCGGCGTCGGGTAGAGGCCGAGGAACACGATCAGCGCGATCAGCGGCGCCATGACCATGAGCTCGCTCGGGCGCATGTCCTTCATGCGGGCGTTCTCGCCGGTGGCCGGTCCGTGGAACACCCGCTGGTAGGCCCACAGGAGGTAGAGCGCGGCGAGGATCACGCCGGTGACGGCGACGACGCCCCACCACCGGGCGCCCTTGAAGGCGCCGAGGAGCGACAGGAACTCGCCGGGGAAGCCGTTGAGGCCGGGGAGGCCGACGGACGCCAGCATGACGAGCGTGAACACCGCCGCCAGGACGGGCGCCGACTTCTGGAGCCCCGACAGCTCGCTGATCTGCCGCGTGTGGCGGCGCTCGTAGATCATGCCGACCAGGAGGAAGAGGGCGCCGGTGGTGATGCCGTGGTTGACCATCACCAGCAGGCCGCCCTCGATGCCCTGCGTCGTGAGCGAGAAGGTGCCGAGCACGATGAAGCCGAGGTGCGCGATCGACGAGTACGCGACGAGGCGCTTCAGGTCCTTCTGCATGGTCGCCGCGATGGCGCCGTAGGTGATGCCGATCACGCCGAGCGTCAGCATCACCGGGGCCGCCCACACGGCGGCCTCGGGCAGCAGGTAGAGGCCGAAGCGGAGGAAGCCGTACGTGCCGAGCTTCAGCATGACCGCGGCGAGGATGACGGAGCCCGCGGTCGGCGCCTGCGTGTGGGCGTCGGGGAGCCAGGTGTGCAGCGGCACGACCGGCACCTTGACCGCGAACGCGATCGCCACGGCGACGAAGATCCAGCGCCCGGCCGTCGTCGAGATCGCCTGGTCCCGGGCGATCGTGACGAGGTCGAACGTGAGCGGGCCACCCACCGCCCGCTGGTGCAGCACGGCCAGGGCGATGAGCCCGACCAGCATGAACGCCGAGCCGAACATCGTGTACAGGAAGAACTTGGTGGCAGCGTAGACCCGCTCCCCGTAGCCCCAGAGCCCGATGAGGAAGTACATCGGGACGAGCACGATCTCGAAGAAGATGAAGAAGACGAGCAGGTCCAGCGCGCAGAAGACGCCGATGGAGCCCGCCATCAGCACCATCAACCAGCCGTAGTACTGCTTCGGGTCGTGGTGCGGCTTGGTGCCCAGGATCGCGATCGGGAAGATCACGCCGGTCAGCACGACGAGGAACAGCGAGATCCCGTCCACGCCGAAGTGCAGCGAGACGCCGAGGTCCTTGATCCAGGGCTGGTCGACGACGAACTGGAAGCCCGCGTCGTGGCGCCGGAACTGGACGAGCATGTAGATCGTCAGCGCCCCGGTCGCCGCGCTCGTGAGGAGCGCGACCGGGCGGAACAGGTCACCGCGGCTCCGCGGCATCACGGCGATGAGCGCCGCGCCCGCGAACGGGAGCAGGATCATCACCGGCAGCAGCGGGAACGACGTGGACGAGCTGGCCAGCACGGCGCCCATCAGAAGCTCATCCTCGTGATCACGAACGCCACCAGGAGGATGGCGCCGACGGCAACCCCCAGGGCGTAGGTCCGGACCAGGCCGGACTGGACGGGTCGGAGCGCCTCGGACGCCTCCTTCGTGCCGGCGGCGACGCCGCGGACGGCACCGTCGACGGCCTCGGCGTCGAAGTCGGCGATGCCCTGGAAGGCCGCCTCGCCGGGCCCGCCGACCACGGCGGCGTACGACTCGTCGATGTACCAGGCGTGGGCGAGGACCGGCCGCTCCAGCTTCGACGGGTCGCCGCGGTGCTGCTGGTACACCCGGTAGGCCACCAGGATGCCGAGCACCGCACCGAGGGTGGCGAGCACGGCGAGCACCACGAGCATGGCGCCGTCGGGCAGCTCCTCCTGGCCGCGGATGACCGGCTCGAGCCAGACGGCGAGCACCTCGAAGCGGTGGCCGAACGGCAGGTTGAGGAGGCCGCCGATCAGGGCGAGCGACGCCAGCACGACGAGCGGGATCGTCATCGTCGGCGGCGACTCGTGCGGCGTGTGGTCGGGGGTGAGGCCGTGGTGGTCGTGGTCGTCGCCGTGGTCGGCGTGCGCCGCGGCCGGCACGTCCTGGTCCTCACCGCCCTCCGGCTCGGCGTGCGCCGCGTCGTCGGCGGTGCGCCAGCGCTCCTCGCCGCCGAAGAAGGTCATGATCACGAGGCGCGTCATGTAGAAGGCGGTCAGCACCGCGGCGATGATCCCGACCACCCACAGGGCGGGGCCCGCCGGGTCCAGGTTCCAGGCACCGGCGAGGATCTCGTCCTTCGACCAGAAGCCGGCGAACGGCGGGATGCCGCTGATGGCCAGCCACCCGACCATGAAGGTCACGAACGTGATCGGGAGGTACTTCCGCAGGTTGCCGTACCGGCGCATGTCCTGCTCGTGCGCCATGGCGACGATCACGGAGCCGGCGCCCAGGAACAGCAGGGCCTTGAAGAAGGCGTGCGTGATCATGTGGAACAGGGCGCCGTTGTAGTTCTGGCAGCCGATGGCGATGAACATGAAGCCGAGCTGCGAGACGGTGGAGTACGCGAGCACCTTCTTGATGTCGTTCTGCGCGACGGCCGCGCCGGCGGCCAGCAGCGCCGTGGCCGCCCCCACCCACGCGATCAGGCTGTTGGCCCACCCCGCGTGCTCCATGATCGGGCTGAGGCGGCTGAGCAGGAACACGCCGGAGGTGACCATCGTCGCGGCGTGGATCAGCGCGGACACCGGCGTGGGGCCGGCCATGGCGTCGGGCAGCCAGACGAACAGCGGCAGCTGCGCGGACTTGCCGGTGGCGGCGAGGAAGAAGAGGAGCGCGATCGCGGTGGCGGTCACGCCGACGACGGCCCCGGCCGAGCGGCCGATCACCTGGTAGTTGACCGACCCGACCGTGAGCCACACGAGGAACGTCCCGAGCATAAAGCCGAGGTCGCCGATGCGGTTGGTGACGAACGCCTTCTTGCCCGCCGAGGCGTTGGCCTCGTCGGTGAACCAGAACGAGATCAGCAGGTAGGAGCAGGCGCCGACGCCCTCCCAGCCGAGGAAGGTCATCACCAGGTTGTCGCCGAGCACCAGCAGGAGCATCGAGGCGACGAACAGGTTCAGGTAGGTGAAGAACTTCGAGTAGTGGGGATCGCCCTTCATGTACCCGATCGAGTACAGGTGGATCAGCGCGCCGACGCCCGTGATGAACAGGCACATCGTGGCGCTGAGCGGGTCCAGCAGGAACCCGAAGTCCACGTGGAAGCTGCCCGACGGCAACCACACCCACAGCGTCTGCGTGAACGAGCGCTCGTCGACCGGCTGCTGCCAGAGGTCGTAGGTGACGACGCAGGCGACCACGAACGACGCCGCGACCGCGAGCGAGGCGAGGATGCCGGCCTTCGGTTCGCCGAGGCGGCGACCGGCCAGCACGAGCAGGAGGAACCCCGCCACCGGCAGGGCCGGGATGAGCCAGACCAGATCCATCCTCAGCCCCTCATCAACGACACGTCATCGGCGGTGGCCCCCGACCGCCGCCGCATGATGGCCACGATGATGCCGAGGCCCACCACGACCTCGGCGGCCGCCACCACGAGCACGAAGAACACGACCGCCTGACCGCCGACGTCGTCGAGCGTCCGGGAGAACGAGACGAACGTGAGGTTCACGGCGTTGAGCATCAGCTCGACGCACATGAACATCACCAGCGGGTTGCGCCGGACGAGCAGCCCCGTGGCGCCGATCGCGAAGATCATGGCGGCGAGCACCAGGTACCAGGACTGGGTGAGCTGGAGGGCGAGGATCACGGCGCGACCTCCGCGTCGGCGTCGTCGGCCGGGCCGCCGGAGCCGGTGCCCCCCTCGACCACGGGGGACGGCAGCTCGTCGAAGATGGCCTCCGGCCCGTCGTCGGAGCCGATGCGACGGCCCTCGGGCTCGTCGTCGAACAGCGGGACGGGCTCCACGGCGGGCCCGTCGGGGAACTCGTCGGTGTCGATCGGCGGGCCGCTCGGCCGCCGCGACAGCACCACGGCGCCGATCACCGCCACGGTGAGCAGCACCGCGGTGATCTCGAACGCGAAGACGTAGTCGGTGAACAGGACCCGCCCGAGCCGGTTGATGTCGGCCATGCCGGCGCCGAGCTTGCCCATGGCGGAGCGCTGGCCGGTGACGTGGGCCTTCCCCCCGGCGAGGAGCACCGTGAGGCTGAGCCCCAGCACCGCGAGCCCGGCGATGATCGCCACGACGCGCTGGCCCGGTATCGGGTCGCGCCTGGACCCCTCGGACCGGTCGACGCCGAGGAGCATGATCACGAACAGGAAGAGCACGACGATGGCGCCGGCGTAGACGATGACCTGGATGGCGGCGAGGAAGTACGCCTCCTGGGCGATGAACAGCACGGCGACGCCGAAGAGCGTCGCCACCAGGCTGAGCGCGCTGTGCACCGGGTTGCGGGACAGCACGACGCCGAGCGCGCCCGCGAGGCAGATCGCGCCCGCGAGCAGGAAGGTGAACATCTCGACGCGCATCAGTGGTGACCCCCGTGCCCGCCGTGCTCGGCCGCGGCGGCCGCCGCCTCGGCCTCGGCCCGCAGCCGGGCCTCGAGCGGCTGCCCGCCCTCGGCCGGCCGGACGCCGTAGCCCAGCTCGCCCGCCCACGCGACGATGCCCTCGAAGTCGGCGTCGCCGCCCGGTGCGGTCGCCCGCATCCACCCCGACGTGTCCGCCGCCGGGTCGAAGCCGCCGTCCCAGTTCTCCCACGGCAGCTGGCGGGGCCGGCCGTCGTCGTCGACCAGCAGCTCCGCCTTCGTGTAGATCGCGTCCTCGCGGTCGGTGAAGGCGAACTCGAACAGCTTCGTCTCGGTGATCGCCTCGGTCGGGCAGGCCTCCACGCACAGGTCGCAGTGGATGCAGCGCAGGTAGTTGATCTCGTAGACGAACCCGTAGCGCTCACCCGGCGAGACCGGGTCCTCGGGGTCGTTGTCCAGGCCGCGCACGTAGATGCAGCGGGCGGGACAGACGCCGGCGCACAGCTCGCAGCCGATGCACTTCTCCATGCCGTCCTCGTACCGGTTGAGGACGTGGCGGCCGTGGAAGCGCTCGGGCTTCGGCCGCACCTCCTCCGGGTACTGCAGCGTGAGGCGCTTGCCCGTGTCGGTGCGCGTGCCGGCCCACTTCTTGAACGTGACCTTGAAGCCGTCGAGGTAGCCCATCAGGCGAGCTCCCCCTCGGCCTCGGCCAGCTCCGCCTCCGCCTGCGCCTCGGCCGACCGGATCGACAGCCGCAGCATCACCGCGCCGACGGCGAGGACGGCGATCGTGACGACCGCCGTGACCACGACGTTCCAGCCGAGGTCGTTGGCGACCCGGACGGACGTGAGCAGCAGGAACCAGCCGAGGGCCAGCGGGATCAGGAACTTCCACCCGAGGTCCATGAGCTGGTCGTAGCGGAACCTCGGCAGCGTGGCCCGGAACCACACGAACATGAACAGGAAGGCCAGGAGCTTGGCCATGAAGTACACGAAGGGCAGCAGGTAGTCGGCCACCCAGCCCGGGGCGCCCGACGGGATCGGACCGCCGGGCCCGCCGAAGAACAGCGTCACGATGACGGCCGACATCGTGACCGTGTTCAGGAACTCCGCCAGGTAGAAGAGGGCGAAGCGGAACGACGAGTACTCGGTGTGGAACCCGCCGACCAGCTCCTGCTCGGCCTCCACGAGGTCGAACGGCGGCCGGTTGAGCTCGGCGGTCGCGGCGATGGTGAAGATCACGAAGGGCACGAGGAACGTCATCCACACGTTCCAGTGCCACTCGGACTGCTCGGAGACGATCCCGTTGGTGCGCAGCGTGCCCGCCACCAGCAGGACCGCCGCGATGGAGAGGCCGAGCGCGGCCTCGTAGGAGACCATCTGCGCGCTCGCCCGCACGGAGCCGAGGAGCGGGTACTTCGAGCCCGAGGACCAGCCGGCGAGCATGACGCCGTAGACGGCGACCGACGACATGGCGAGCACGAAGAGGATGCCCATCTGCGGGTCGGCGACCTGCATGAGCGTCTTCTGCCCGAACAGCGTGACCACGCCGTGCTGGCCGTCGGAGAAGTCGCCCGCGATGGGCACGACGGCGAACGTCAGGAACGCCGGGATCAGCGAGAGGTACGGCGCGAGCTTGAAGACGAACGGGTCGGACCGCTCCGGCTGGAGGTCCTCCTTGAGGAGGAGCTTCAGGCCGTCGGCCATCGTCTGGAGGATGCCGAACGGCCCGGCGCGGTTCGGGCCGATGCGGTTCTGCATGTCGGCCACGAGCTTCCGCTCGAACCAGACCATGGCCATGACGCCGATGAGGAGGCCGGCGAAGGCCACCACGACCTTGACGAGGACGACGAGGACCTCGGCGAGCCCGATGTGGCCGGAGAGCAACGGGTCCATCAGGCCACCTCCACCCGGACGTCGCAGACGACCTCGCCGGCCGCCAGCAGCGACGAGACGTCGGGGTCGAGCGCGTGGCGGGCCACGACGGTCCCCTTCGGCACGCCCGCGTCGACCGTGACCGGCGCGGTGACCGAGCCGTGCTGCGACGTGACGGTGACCCGGTCCCCGTCCGAGACGCCCAGCGGCGCGGCGTCGGCCGGGCTGAGCCGGAGCGCCCCGCCGCCGACGAGGCCGGACGACGACGGGCGGTGGGCGAGGAGCTCGCCGCCGTCGTACAGGGTCCGGTTCACGACCAGCCGCGACGAGTAGGCGTTGTTGGCCGGGGCCTGCACGGGATCCGGCGCCGAGAACGAGCCGGCCGCGAGGTCGGTGAGGACGCCGTCGGCGTGGTCGTCGGAGGAGAGCACGGCGCTGGAGGCCGCGGCCAGGACCGGCGCGTTCGCCGTGAGCTCGTCCCACAGCTCCGTCGCGGACGACTCGACGCCGAGGTCGACGCCGAGGCGGTGCGACAGCTCGGCCGCGACCAGCCAGTCGGCGCGGGCCGTGCCCGGGGGCGTGACCGCGGCGTGGAGGACGCTCACGCGGCCCTCGAGGTTGGTCGTCGTGCCGTCGACCTCGGCGAAGCCGGCCACCGGCAGGACGACGTCGGCCTGGTCGACCGACGGCGAGCGGAACTGGTCGAGGGCGATGATCGTGCGGGCACCGGCGAGCGCGCGGCGGGCGAGCGCCGTGTCGGCGTGGTCGCGCAGCGGGTCGGCGCCGAGCAGCACGAGCGTGTCGATGCGCCCGTTGGCGGCGGCGTCGAGGATGCCGTCGGCGTCGAGGCCCGGGGCCTCGGGCAGCGCGGGCCACACCTCGGACCAGGCGGCCCGACCGGCCTCCAGCTCGACCCCGCCCGGCAGCCGTCCCGGGGTGAGCCCGGCGGCGAGCGCGCCGCGGACGTTGGCCCGGCGCAGCACCGGCAGGAAGGTGGCGGCGGGTCGGGCGGCGTGCACGACCCCGGCCGCGTCCACCACGGTCGCGGGCGACTCGGCGAGGTTCGCCCGGCCCACGACGACGACGGGTGCGTCGACGTCCTGGAGCAGCCCGTGTGCAGCGGCGAGGTCCTCGGCGGACACGCCGCCCGCACCGTCCGCGGGCAGGTCGCCCAGGAGCGCGGCCACGACCGCGGCGAGCTCGCCGGGACGGGGTCGCAGCGACGCGGCGGCGTACGGGGTGAGGCCGGTGGCGGCCGGCGTGACCTCGATGATGCGGGCACCGTCCTCGACCACGGCGTGCTTGAGGCGGAGGAACAGGACCGGCAGCTCCTCCTTCGGGTCGGGCCCGAGGTAGAGCACGGTGCCGCCGGCGCGGCAGGCCTCGTCGATCGTGGCGCCCGGCAGGTCCAGCACGGACGGCGGGAGCCCGTCGCCGAGCTGGGCGTCGACGTGATCGGTCCCGATCACGCCCTTGGCCAGCTTCGCCCACGCGTACGCCGACTCGTTCGTGAGCCGGGCGCCGCCGAGCACCGCGACCCCGCCGGGGCCCGACCGGTCGAGCGCGGACCGCAGCGCGCGGGCGGCGGCGTCGAGCGCGGCCGACCAGCGGGCCGGCGCGAGCTCCTTCGACTCGCCGCGGACGAGCGGCTCGGTGAGCCGGTCCTCCGAGTTCACGGCCTCGAAGCCGAACCGGCCCTTGTCGCACAGCCACGACCAGTTCACCGGGTCCGAGTCGACGCCGCGGTAGCGGAGGACCTGGTTGCGGCTCGTGTCGATCGTGATGCGGCAGCCGACCGAGCAGTCGGTGCAGGTCGACTCGACCTCTTGGAGGTCCCAGGGTCGGGCCCGGAACCGGTACGGCTTCGCGGTGAGCGCGCCGACCGGGCAGATCTGGACGGTGTTGCCGGAGAAGTACGAGCTGAACGGCTCGCCCGGGAACGTGTTGACCTCGGTGTTCGAGCCCCGGTTGATGAAGTGGATCAGGGGGTCGTCCGCGACCTCCGACGCGAACCGCGTGCAGCGGTCGCAGAGGATGCAGCGCTCGCGGTCGAGGTACACGGTCTCGGAGATGGGGATCGGCTTCTCGAAGTGCCGCTTCTCCTCCACCCAGCGCGACTCGCCCGGGCCGTACGCCATCGTCTGGTCCTGCAGCGGGCACTCGCCGCCCTTGTCGCACACCGGGCAGTCGAGCGGGTGGTTGGCGAGCAGGAACTCGAGCACCCCGTCCTGCGCCTTGGCGACCGCCGGCGAGTCGGTCGTGACCGACATGTCGGGTGCGACGTTGATCATGCAGCTCGGCTGCAGCGCCGGACCCCGGCCCGAGTCGATCTCGACGAGGCACATGCGGCACATGCCCACGGGGTTCATCCGCGGGTGGTAGCAGAACCGCGGGATGTAGGCGTCGTTCCGCTCGCAGGCGTCGATGACGAGCTCGCCGCGCTGCGCGGTGATCGTCCGGCCGTCGACGGTGATCTCGACGGGATCCGTGATCTCGATCGGGCGTGGCCGCTCAGACATCGAAGCGCCCTCCCGCGGCGATCGTCCCGACGGGTTCGTCGGCGGTGGGACCGTCCTCGACCGGCGCCTCGGCGTCGACCGGGTCGACCGCCTCGACCGACACCGGGATGGCGTCGCGCCGCGTGATCTTGGCCTCGAACTCGTGGCGGAACCGCCGGATCGCGGAGGTGATCGGCGCGACCGACGACGGCCCCAACGGGCAGATGGTGGTCTGGCGGGGCGGGAACGGCACGGCGTCGAGGCCGTTGGCCGGGTCGGCCGCCACCGGGTACGGCCCCGGGCTGATGTTGTCCGCCACGTCGAGCAGCAGGTCGATGTCGCTCGGCCGGCCGTGGCCGTCGAGGATGCGCTGGAGGATCTTCTCCTCCCACGTCGTGCCCTCGCGGCACGGGGTGCACTTGCCGCAGGACTCGCGGGCGAAGAACCGCACCACGCGCAGGCAGGCCCGCACGGCGTCGGTGGTCTCGTCCATCACGACGATGGCGCCCGAGCCGAGCATGGAGCCGGCGGCCCCGATCGGGCGGCCCTCCATCGCCATGTCCACCTGCTCGGGGAAGAACCACGGTGCGGACGCCCCGCCCGGGATGAACATCTTGAGCTCGTGGCCGGTGCGGATGCCCCGGCCGTAGTCCTCCGACTCGAACAGCTCGCGGAACGTGGTCGTGCCCTGCGGGATCTCGTACACGCCGGGGCGGTTCACGTGACCGGACAGCGCGACGAGCCGCGTGCCCGGCGACGTCTCGGTCCCGGTGCCGCAGAACTCGTCGACGCCGTGGTTCAGCAGCCACGGCAGGTTCGACAGCGTCTCGACGTTGTTGACGATCGTCGGCTGGAGGTACAGGCCCTTGGCGGCCGGGAAGAACGGCGGCTTGAGCCGCGGCATGCCGCGGTTGCCCTCGAGCGACTCGATGAGGGCCGTCTCCTCACCGACGATGTACGCGCCGGCGCCCCAGTGCAGGACGATGTCGACGCTGAAGTCGGTGCCGAGGACGTTGCGCCCGACCAGGTTCGCCGCGTACGCCTCGTTCAGCGCGGCGGCGATGCGCTCCTGCGCGTGCGGCATCTCGCCGCGGACGTACAGGAAGACCTGCGCCACGCCGATGGCGTACGCCGCGATCAGGCACCCCTCGATGAGCTGGTGGGGGTCGCGCTCCATGAGCACGCGGTCCTTGTACGTCCCGGGCTCTGACTCGTCGCCGTTGACCACCAGGTAGCGCGGCCACACGCCCGGCGGGCAGAACCCCCACTTCACGCCGGCCGGGAAGCCGGCGCCCCCGCGACCGAGGAGCGTCGCGTCCTTGACCAGGCCCTGGACCTCGGCCGGCGACATGGCCAGCGCGGCGCGCAGCCCGGCGTAGCCCTCGTACGAGCCGCTCGAGCGGTAGCCGTCGATCGTGTGCGCGCCCTCGACGTCGAAGCGCGACGACACGACGCGCGGCACGCCGGGCGCGGCGCCCGTCACGGTGCTCCCGGATCCGATCGAGAGCGTCACCGCTGCTCCTCGCTGGCGGCCGCCTCGGCCTCGGCGCGAGCGATCCACGGCGGGATCACCTGGTCCTCGGGCGGCGTCACGTTGGCCAGCTCCGACGGCGGCAGGTCCTGGCGGACGCGTCCGAGCGTGCCGTGGTCGGGGACGGCCTCGGCCAGCGCGCCGCTGCGGGCGCCCTGGAAGATCTCGTCCAGGTCCTGCGTGGAGACCTGGTGGAAGTAGCGGTAGTTCACCTGCACGGCGGGCGCCTCGGTGCACGCCGCGATGCACTCGACGTCCTCGAGCGTGATCGCGCCGTCCGACGTCGTGCCGCCGGCTCGCACGCCGAGCACCTGCTCCGCGTGGTGGAGGAGCTCCTCGCCGCCGAGCAGCTGGCACGAGATGTTCGTGCACACGTTGACGCAGTAGCGGCCCACCGGGTGCATCTTGAACATCTCGTAGAAGCTCGCGGTGCCGAGCACCTCCGCCGGCGTGCAGTCGACGAGCTCGGCGACGTGCGCCATGGCGTCCTCGGAGAGCCAGCCGTCCTGCTCCTGCGCGAGGTGGCAGAGCGGGATCGTGGCCGACTTCGGGCGCGGGTAGCGGGCCACGATGTCGCGCGCGAGCGCCTCGTTCTCGGCGGTGAACCGGGCCATCAGCGGTCGACGTCCCCCATGATCGGGTCCACCGAGCTGACGATGGCGACGGTGTCCGCGATCAGGGAGTCCTTCATGAGGTGCGGGAGCGACTGGAGGTTCACGAAGCTGGGGCCTCTGATGTGCATGCGGACCGGGTTCGACGAACCGTCCGACACCAGGTAGCAGCCCAGCTCGCCCCTCGGGTTCTCGACCGCCACGTAGACCTCGCCCTCGGGCACCTTGAAGCCCTCGGTGAAGATCTTGAAGTGGTGGATGAGCGCCTCCATGGACTCGTCGATGCGGGCCCGAGGCGGCGGGGTGACCTTCTTGTCCTGGATCCGGTAGTCGCCGGACGGCATCTTGTCCATGCACTGCCGGATGATGCGAATCGACTCGCGGATCTCGTTGAGGCGGATGGCGTACCGGTCGAAGCAGTCCCCGTAGGAGCCGACGATCACGTCGAAGTCGACCTGGTCGTACGCCAGGTACGGCATGTCCCGACGGAGGTCCCACGCGTAGCCGGTCGAGCGCAGGATCGGGCCGGTCGCACCGAGCGCCAGCGCCTCCTCGGCCGTGATCACGCCGACGCCCTGGAGCCGCTCCCGCCAGATCGGCTGGCCCGTCATCAGCACGTCGAACTCGTCGAGGCGCGCGGGCAGCGTGTCCAGCAGGGGCTCGAGGAACTCGCGCCAGCCGTCGGGCAGGTCCGCGGCGACGCCGCCCGGCCGGATGTAGTTGTGGTTCATCCGGAGCCCGGTGACGGCCTCGAGGAAGCGGAGGAGCTCCTCGCGCTCGCGCCAGCCGTAGAGCATCATCGACACGGCGCCGAGGTCCATGCCGTTCGTGGCCATGAACAGCATGTGCGACGAGAGCCGGTTGACCTCGCACATGAGCATGCGGATCCACTGGGCCCGCTCGGGCACCTCGATGCCGAGCAGCTGCTCGGTCGCCATCGAGAACACCAGCTCGTTGAAGAGCGGCGCCGCGTAGTCCATGCGGGTCACGTTCGTGGGGCCCTGGAGGTACGTGAGCTGCTCGCCCGTCTTCTCCATGCCGGTGTGCAGGTACCCGATGACCGGCTTCGAGCGGGTGATGAGCTCGCCGTCGAGCTCGAGCACCAGCCGCAGCACGCCGTGCGTCGACGGGTGCTGCGGCCCCATGTTCATGATCATGCGCTCGCCGACGCCCTCGTCGGTCGGCGGCTGGTAGCCGGAGCGCTGCTCCGCCTCGGTCTCGGACATGCGCAGCACGGCGTCGTCGTTGCGCAGGCGCTCGAGCGCGTCGTCGAGCACGCGGAGGTCGACCGCGGCGTTCGGTGCGTCCTGGATGTCGGTGTCGGTGGCGCTCATGAGGTGCTCCTGGGCCCTGGTCCGGCCGGCGTCAACGCGCGGACGGGGCGGCCTTGAACTGCACCGGGATCCGACCCGACGGGTCGTCCTTGCGCAGCGGGTACCCCTCCCAGTCGTCGGGCAGGAGGATGCGGGTCATGTCGGGGTGGCCCTCGAAGCGGATCCCGAACAGGTCGAAGGTCTCGCGCTCCGCGTTCTGCACGCCGGGGTGCAGGTGGAACAGCGACGGCATGGTCGCGTCGTCCTCCGGGACCTGGACGCGGAGGCGGATGCGGCTGCGCTCGAGGTGGTTCAGCAGGTTGACCACGACCTCGAACCGCTCGCCGGTCACGCCGTCGGGCAGGCCGCGGTCACCGTGGTGGCCCAGGTGGTCGACGGCGCAGAGGTCGACGCACACCCAGTAGCCCGCGGTGCGGAGCGTGCCGACGAGCCCGAGGTAGGCCTCGCGGTCGGGGTGGAGGACGACCTGGCCGCGCGAGCGCGTGACCGGCACGTCGAACATCGTCTCGACCGCGGGGCCCGCGGCCTCGTCGCCGGCGTCGGGACCGTCGGTCCCGGCCGCCTCGTCGGCGCCGGCCGACATCAGCGGCCTCCGAGCGTGAAGTTCCCGGGGACGGTGACCTCGGTGGTCTGGCCGTCCCGCTGGTCGACGAGGATCTCGGCGCCGCGGCCGGTCTCGTCTCGGCGGCGCAGGATCTCGCCGGTCTCGATCAGGCCGTGCAGCGTGACGATCGCGTGCATGAGCGTCTCCGGCCCGGGCGGGCAGCCGGGGGCGTACACGTCGACCGGCACGACCTGGTCGACGCCCTGGACGATGGCGTAGTTGTTGAACATGCCCCCGCTCGACGCGCAGACGCCCATCGAGATGACCCACTTGGGCTCCATCATCTGGTCGTAGATGGTGCGGAGCACGGGGGCCATCTTCTGCGACACGCGACCGGCCACGATCATGAGGTCCGCCTGGCGCGGCGAGGCCCGGAAGACCTCCATGCCGTAGCGGGCGAGGTCGTAGTGGGAGCCGCCGGCCGCCATCATCTCGATCGCGCAGCAGGCGAGGCCGAACGTGGCCGGCCACGTGCTGCGGCGCCGCGCCCAGCGCACGAGGTCCTCGATCTGGCCGGTGAGGAAGTTGTGCTCGAGGCCGGCCAGCCCGTCGTTGCGGACGTTCTCGACCAGGCCCATCAGGAGCCGGTCCCCGTCATCCGTGGTCCCCCGTGGACACGAGCTCCCGATCGGCGGCACCGCTCGGGCGGGCACGGCCGTCCAGCCCGACGCGCCGCACGGTCGAGGCCGTCGTGCGCTGCGGGGTGGTCGCGAGGCGCGACCGGCGGCGGTGCAGCGGCGGGCCCCAGTCGAGGGCGCCCTTGCTGATCAGGTACAGGAACGACTCGAACACCGCGGCGCTGAAGATGCCGATCGCGGCGAGGCCGAAGCCGCCGAGGTCCGAGTACACCTGGGTGAACGGGTAGAAGAAGATGATCTCGATGTCGAAGACGATGAAGATCATCGCGATCAGGTAGAAGCGCACCGGGAACCGCTCGGGCGGATCGGCGGCGTCGACGATCCCGCACTCGTAGGGCGCCACCTTGGCCGCGGTGGGCCGGGGCGGCGTGAGGATCCGCTGCATCACGAAGCTGATCGCCGCGAACAGCGCCGCCAGCACCAGCAGGGCGACCAGGGGGAGGTACTGGCCCACGGTCAGCCGACCTTCTCGGGCACCGCCGGAGGCGCCTTCGACGGGTCCCACTCGGCGTGGACCCGCATCGAGCGCCGGTCACGGCGGTTCAGCATCCAGATGAGGACGGCGAAGATGATCCCGTTGAAGATGCAGAAGAGCGCGGGCACCTGTCGCTTGTTCCCCAGGTTGCGCTCGAGCAGCACCGTGATCGTCGACGCGTTCTTGTCGATCTCGGCGGGCGGGGGCGCCTCGCCGGGCGCCGTCACCTGCGCGACGTTCTTCTGCAGCGTCACCGCGGCGTAGAGCGGCGGGTTCTTGAGCTCGAAGGTGGTCTCGATCCGGCGCCACGCCTTGTCCAGCAGGCCCCGCTCGCCCTTCACGGTCTCCGGCTCGGCCGCGGACTTGCCGCCGAAGAGGAAGACGTCCTTGATCGTGTAGTCGGCCGAGCTCGTGGTGGAGCCGAACACCTGCTCCGCCAGCAGCGTGGCGTCCGCCGCGGCCGAGGCGTCGCCGCGCCGCGAGTCCGACTCCGGCAGGATGCGCCAGCCGTCGAGCTTCTCGTCCAGCTGCGCCTTGAGCGCGGGCGCCGCGGTGACCGCCTTGGTGAGGGTGGCGGCCGTGAAGCCCTCGCCCTCGGTCTTCGCGATCTCCTTGGCGACGTCGGGGTGCTTGTCCAGGTAGTCGGCGAGGAACTGCTCCGGGTCGGGGAGGCTCTCGCTCTTCGGCAGCTTGTTCAGGACCTGGTTGTTGGCCGAGGAGCTGCGGCTGTAGTTGATCTCCTTGGCGACCCAGGACGGGTCCTTGCCCTTGAGCCCGATGCCGTAGATCCACCACACGGCGCCCATCGCGAACATCCAGCCGAACAGCGCGGCCATGGCGATGAGGAAGCCGTTGCGGACGCCGATGTTGGTGGCGAGGAGCAGGTACGGCGTGCCGACGAGGACGAGCACGCCCACGAGGACGACCAGGACGCCCCGGATGTTCGGGTCGTACTGGATGGCGGCGAGGAGGTTCAGCATCGGATCACTTGCTCTCGGTGGCCGGCAGCTTGACGTCCGCGAACGTGGGCGACTGCGAGGTCCCGGCGAGCGGGCTCTTCACCGTCGAGTCGTTGTCCAGGTTGCGCTCGTAGGTGACGATCGCCCACACCTCTTCGGGCGTGAGCATGCCCTCGGCGCCCTTGTCGGGCACGCCCTTGTCGGCCTGGCCGGTGTTGCGGTTCACGCCGAAGCCGGGCATCTGCGGGTTGCCCTGCTTGCGGGAGAAGTAGAGCTTCCCCTCGTCCATGCCGTTCCACACGAGGTTGAAGTGCTGCTGCTCGGTGGCGGCGTTCTCGACGCCGACCAGGTTCGGGCCGAACGAGCCGTACTCGAGGCGCTCGAACGGCTCCCAGGCCTTCCCGTAGTTCGCGCCGGCCACGTGGCAGCGGGCGCACGAGTAGGAGCCCTGGGCGAGGGACTGGTTGTTGAACAGGATCTCGCCGAGCTTGATCTCGTCCGCCCGGGACAGCCGGTTGGCGTTGACCGCCTCGACCGTGCCGTTCGGGACGACGTCCTGGTTCGACTTCCGGACCTCGAGCATCCGGGCGTACAGCTCGGGATCGATGCCCTTCACGACGTCGTCGACCTGGGTGCGCATCTGCTTCTGCGAGAGCTGGATGCTCCACAGGTAGTCGATGACGTTGTCGATCTGCTGGGTGGTGAGCGGACCGCCGCCGTCGGCGCCCCACGCCGCCATCGGCGTGCCCGGGCGGCCGTAGTCGAGGATGTAGCGGACCTGGTCCTCGTTGTAGCGGTAGAGGACGTTGTTGAGGGCCGGCGCCTCCCAGTTGACCTGGGCGACGAACTGGCCGTTCTGGTCGTTGATGACGAAGTTGGCCACGCCGCCGACGCCGGCGCCGCCGTGGCAGTTCACGCACTGGGCGCCGTTCTCGTAGGTGTCCAGCCCACGGGCGACGAAGTCCTCCTGCGAGGACTCGACGGCGCCCTTCTGGCGGCCGGGCTCGGCGAGCCAGTACAGCGGGAGGACGACGGCGATGACGGCCAGCAGGCCGAGCGCCGAGAACAGGGCGACGTTGAGCTTCGGGCCCTCGAGCTCGTCGTCGGTCAGGTACTCCTTGCGGTTGGCGGCCAGCTCGATCTCGGAGCCGACCTCCTTCTGCGCGGCGCGCATGTTGAAGAAGAACCAGACGATGAACCCGATCGCCACCACGGCGAGGATCACGAAGCCGAAGGCCCGTTGTGTCGTAGTTGCGACGATCATCTGCTGCTCGTACGTCTCCCTGTGGGGCGGCCAGGCCGCCCGTGTCCCTGCGTGCCCGGGCGCCGCGGCGCCGCTCGGCTGCTCAGTGCTGTGCGGTGTGCGTCAGTGGTGCGTGGCGGCACCGATGCAGTGGGGCCCCTCGGCCTCCTGACCGGTGGTGTTCGTGCCGATCGGCGGGCCCTGGATGACCTGGCCGGTGTTGACGATGAGGCTGCCGGCCGTGACCTCGGTGGAGAACCGGTCCATGCCGCGGGGGGCCGGGCCGCCCTTCTTCTCGCCGACCTGGTTGTACTGCGAGCCGTGGCACGGGCACTCGAACCACTGCGAGCTGTTGCAGCTCGGGACGCGGCAGCCGAGGTGCGGGCACTTCTGGTACATGACCGCGAGGCCGGCCTTCATCGAGTTGAGCACCGGCGGCGTGTACACCTGCTCCGCCTTCGGCAGCGCCGTCGACGGGTAGAGCGTGATCCAGAGCCGGCCCTCGGGCTTGTAGAGGAAGCCGTTGCCGCGGGTCACGTCCGCCTCGAGGTCGGAGACCTTGCCGAGGTTGATCTTCGAGCCGAAGCCACCGGAGCTCGACGGCCACAGGAAGCCGATCACCGAGGCGCCGAAGGCGGCCAGGGCGAGGCCCATGACGCTGATGATCCCGCGGTTGAGGAACTGCCGGCGGGTGACGTCGTAGGTCTCGGGGTCCGGCGGCACGAACACGGCGGGCGTGGTGTCGCCCACCGGCTCGATGTCGGACCCGGTCCGCTCGAGCGCCGCGGACCGCTCGATCTCGCGACCCGTGGGCGGCGCCACCGTCGGATCGACCGGGTCGTCCTTGCGCGCCGTCTTGTCCCGCTTGACCGTCTCCCGCGACAGGGAGCCGACCGCGGACCCCGTGTCACGCCGCCGCACCGCGCCCAGGAGCGCCACCGCGGCCAGGACCACGATGACGACGACGGCGATGACGATGAAGATCCCGCTCATCCTCCACTCACCTCACAGCTCGAAGAAGAGGCCGTCGATCCAGGGCAGGGTGAAGTTGAAGCCCGGGCCCCGGAAGAACGACCCGATGATCACCAGCACCGCCCAGAACATCAGGAACACCGTCATCATGGAGATCGCGAACTTGCGATCCTCAGGTTTGTTCGACGGGTTCTTGTCGATGTACGGGGCGAGGATCAGGATGAAGATGCCCATGCCCGGGATGGTCACGCCGGCGACCATCGGGTGGAACATCGTCAGGAGCTCCTGGAGACCCAGGAAGTACCACGGCGCCTTCGACGGGTTCGGCGTCTGGTTGAAGTTGGCGAGGGCCTGCAGCGGCGCGTTCACCATCCACGAGAAGAGCAGGACGAAGGTGGTGCACGCGAGCGCCGCCACGAACTCGACGACGAGCAGGTGCGGCCAGACGTGGACCTTGTCCTGCGGCTTCGCCTTCACGTCCTGGATCGACCCGGACTTGACGACCGTCAGCAGCCGCTGCGTGTGACCGCCCGGACCCGCCGCGAGGGGCGGCCCGCCGGCCGTCGCCACGCCACCGCCCGCCGCGACGGGCGCGACCGCGGTGGCCGTGCCACCG
>JAEVZA010000403.1 GCA_023392475.1 Actinomycetes bacterium
GGACATCCGCCGCTGTCGATCGTGCGGATCCTCAACCTCGAGAGCGAGTTGTCCCAACGTCGGTAGACGGGCCTCACCAGCGGACCGGACCCACTGAGCTCAGCAGGCGGTGGACCCATGGAAGCGACCCCGTACACGGCCGACCGCGAAGCCGACGCCTTGGCTCGCGCCGAACAGTTGGAGGACCGCGCCGCCCTGTGCGAACAGCGAGCACGGGACCACCAGCGAGCGAGCGCACAGGCGGATCAGCGGGACTGGCACGACGACCTGATCGCCCGCTACCGCGAGATGGCGGCGCAGTACCGTGCACTTGCCGCACACCAGCGCACGACGGCCCGAGCACGATCGGCGAACACCCGCGGGTGACATCGGCTCGGCCGTGTTCGCCCCTCGGCTGACGCAATCGGTGTGCCTGCACACGAGCCAGATGACCGTTCAGAGAGTCCGCGACCGCGCGCGATCCACTGCGTTGAGCTAGGGCCTACCCGCCCCTCCGCGATCGGTTGGGTGTTTCCGTCCGGGCACTCCGCCCACGCCGCCCCTTCCTACGGCGCCCACGCTGCCGTCCTCTGGCGCTCACCTCCGATCGGCGTGCCCGTGTCTTCGCCGTTGGGCTCGCTGCGGCGGCGATCGGTGCCAGCCGCGTGTACCTCGGCACCGACTGCGCTTCCATCGTCGTCGCGGGCTGGGCGACCGGCGCCTTCTGCCTCGTCGCCATCGGCGCAGCGGTCAGGCAGCGCTTGTCGTAGCATCACGTCCGGAGGTGAGGGCGGCTCCGGTCTGGCTGGATGAAGTCCGGGTAGCCACGGACGCTGCAGCCAGGCCCGCACGCGTGGCTGCCGCTCACAACCTGAGGACCCGTCGCCAGTCATCGGCCTGCCGGCGGGTCCTCGTTGTTGCTGGCGTCCCGTTCTCGACCAATGCATCGCTTCCATCGACGCCGTGGAGTGGTTCCGTCTGGATGGAGGGTTCCATCGCGCTCGATTGCGGTGTTCGGCGACTCGATGCTCTACGTTCGCCCCGAGTGCACATCGTGCGCTGCTTGCTACCAGCCCGACGTCTGCCCAACCGGCGCCGTCTACCCCGGCGAGCGGGTCCCCGACGGGACCTCGGCGGCGGCGTACAACCTCTGGACCTGAGAGAAGCGATAGCCCCGGGCGGCGGGTTGCCCCGTTCGCTGGATCGCACCAGGGCCGACGAATGCAACCTCGTCCGGTCAGTACCTGTCCGCCGAGTCGAGGTGGGCAAGCGCCCCTCGGTGACACAACGCGGCGAGCGCCTCGAGCCGGTCAGCCGACCTCCGGTGGTACTCCCGATCCCGCTCGGTTGCTGCAGTTTCGGCATCCCGCCGATGCTCCTTCGCGAGAGCCTGGCAACGGTCACCGCGGGTGGTGGCCGAGCCGGCTCGAGTGCGCGCGTCTTGGCGCTGCCTCTCGTTCATGGTCTGGACCTTCCGTCTCACCTCGATCGGGTGCGTCGATCCGGAAGTGGTCCGGGCGCTCCCGGCGGGCCGGGCTGCCGGCCCTCCGTGTCGGCGGCGGGGCTGCCGTCGCAGCACGACCGTACCCCGCAGCGCCTCGACGGAAACCGCTGACTGTTGCAGCGCGATGACGCCCGAAGTCAAGCGGGGCACGCCCCAGCGGCCGACCCGTTTCACCATCGGCCCGTCCTAGGTCTCACCTCCGGGAAACGCATGGCGGCACCCCGCCCGGGTAGTCGTCGCGCAGACCGAGGCAAAGGAGCTTCACATGACCACCCAGCAGTACCCCCAACAGACCAGCCAGGTCCGACCCGACGTCGACCTCCGGCAACAGGACCGCGACCGTCAGCACGTCGTCCGCGACGTCCGCGAGACGAAGCCATCGATGAAGACCACCGAGTTCTGGGTCATGCTCGTCGCCGTCGCCGGCATCCTCATCGCCAGCTACGCCGACAGCGACTCGTTCTCCCGCGACGACGGATGGCTCTACGTCACGCTCGTCGTCGTCGCTTACCTGGTGAGCCGCGGGCTCGCCAAGGTCGCGTCGTACGACCGAGTCGACCGCGACTGGAACGACCGGTGACGCTGAGCGAACGCGAGCGAGCCCCGGTCTGAGACCGGGGCTCGCGCTTCTGCGGTCGGGGTCCGCTACTTGATCGACACGATCCCGCCTCGGTTCGTCGATGGGGTCTGCGCGAAGTGGTGGGAGCCGAATCCTGCGGGGGTTGAAGATCGACTCGACCGAGTTTCGTTGGGAGACCCACGCGACGCCTGAGGAGCTGGACACCACGTTGGGCCCGGTCGAGGCGGGCGCCATTGGCGCGACGTCGTGGGAGCTCGAAGGGACCACCAGCAACGGAGCCCGGATCTTCGTTGCCCCTGCCCCGGCGCGGTCGGGGGCGACATGGCATGTCCATCATGAACAGCCGGAGTCGGATCAGATCGTCGTGCCGGCCCGCTCCCGGAGACGGTCGGCGGTGTCGCGGAGACCTCGAGCGGCGCTGGCGTGCATCTCGGCTGTGCGTCGGTGGCGCTCGGCCCTGCTGCGATGCTGGCGCGCCCGGTCGGGGCTGCGCTCCTGTGATGCCTGCCTGTCCGCTTTGTCGGCCTGGACCAACTCAGCTGCCGCCAGCGCGTCGGCGTTGCGGGCCCACTGTTCGATCCGTTGTGCTTCCCGAGCGTCGTCCACGAACCGTGGAGCTACCCGTGTCGGCAGCGGACATGAGCCATTCGTGGCGGCTCGGAGGAGTGGAGGCTCGGTCCGCCAGCGTCGGCGAAGTTTGAAGCAATCCTGTGTTGGTAGGGCCACAACGTGGCTCAACGTGGCTCAACGTGGCTCAACGTGGCGGGCGGACGCGATCGATCAGCTACCGCGGTTCGTGACCACGACGTGCACCTCGACCAGATCGTGCGGGGCACCGGCGCCTGAGTCGGCACGGAGAAGGCGCCGAAGGAGAACGGGAAGCCGGTCGACTTCGACGGCATCGAGATGGGCTACGAGGTGTGTCGGAGCGCCGGCTGTCATCGGCGGTTCGCATCCTGCTCGAGCACGAGGCGAGCGAGCTTCACCCTGGATCGGATGTCGAGTTTCCGGAAGATCTGACGCAGGTGGAAGTCGACCGTGTGCCGCGAGATGTGGAGCTCTTCGGCGGCTTCGACGTTGGTGCAACCGTCGGCGACCGCTCGGGCGACTCGGTGCTCGGCCACGGTGAGGCTCTTCCAGCCGCGTGCGGCAGTGTGCCGCGGGCGTGCTCGCGATCGAGTTCGCGCGATCGCAGACCGACGCGCGCCGCATCGTGAAGGGCGCCGGTGGCTTCGTACCAGCGCTCGGCGACCTCGAGGCTCCTGCGCGCCATCGGCACCTCGCCGTCGTCGCGCTGGAGGACGGCGAGGTCTTCCTGGGCAGAGGCACGGGCCCAGGCCTCGCGGTGCGTCTCCACCGCCCGAGCCAGCGCGACGGCGTCCGACTCGAGGACACCGATCGCCCCATCCGACTCACCACCCGCCAGACCGGGTATCGATCCACCGCAACTCGGTGGTGGTGGAAGGCACTGCACCCTCGGCCCCGGACGGTGGACCCGCTCCCTGCGGAGCTCTTCTCGGTCGCAGACGTCGAATGGATCGCACGGCACATGCGCATAGGCCACTACGTGTCGGCCTCCAGGTCGTTCGGTGCCCTCGGGGGGCGGCTTCGTCGCCCACCTGCCCGACAGAGCCGCGATGCGTGCGGCTCTACTCGGCGCGGTTGATGGACTCGAGCCGGAGGGTGGTGGTGACGTGGAGTCGGAAGGTGCCGCGTCCGGTGCGTTCGATGCGGAGGGGTGCGTTGCGTTCGTCGAGTCGCCGTTTGAGGAGGATGAGGCGGCTCTCGAGGTTGTCGCGGAGGGTGGGGAGGTCGAGTGTGGGGTCGAGGCGCAGCTCGCGGTTGGTGAACTCGGTGCGGCCGGATGTGGTGTGTTCGTTCGCGAGACGCCAGAGGATGCGGCCGGGGACGCCTTTGATGAGGTAGTCGCCGTCGAGGAAGGTGCTGCCGTCGATGGAGTAGAAGCGGAGCTCGATTCCGTCGGCGACGGGCCGCGATCCACTCGTTCGCTGATCAGTCGGCGCTCTGTTCTCGAGTCGTTCGTCGGGAGTCTCGGAGGTGGTGGTCTCGCGGTCGAGTTCGACTGCTGCGGCGACGAGGTGGGCGATGACGGCGAGCAGCGATTCGTCCTCCGCGGTGAATGCGCCGAAGTCGGCGCATTCGATGGCGACGACGCCCAGCGCGTGTCCGCGCACGACTGCTGGTGCGGCGAGTTGGCTGTTCGCGTCGGGGAGACCGGGGAGCGGGATCTCCATGTCGGTGTCGGAGTGCTCAGATGCGGTGCGCGCGTACGCGAGGAGGCGTTGCAGGTTGCCGATGCGCACCGGACGGACCTCGGCGATCGCCCGTCCGAGCACGCCGTCACCGACGCGGACCTCGGAGCCGATGCCCGCTGGTTCGTAGCCGCGGCTGGCGATGGTGAACATCGAGGCGCCGGTCTCGTCGAGCAGCATGACGATCGAGTGCTCGAACCCGAAGAGCTCCGCGAGCGAGTCGAGGGCCACGGTGAGGACCTGGTCGAGGTGCCGGGCCCTGCCGAGTCGTGCGGTGATCTCGGACAGCGCGGCGAGCGACTGCTGCGCCGACAGCATCGGGTGAGCGTCCATCAGTCGGAGGGCCTGCTGATGATGTCCATCCCGGTCACTTCGTAGACGTCGGCGCCGCGGAGTCGGAACAGGTCGGTTCTGTTCATGAGGGCGGCGACGGCGTCGAGGGAGTGGCGCATCCGGTCGAACAGGTCGCCCTCGGTCTCGGTGCGTTCGTAGCGCAGCGAGAAGCGGTAGGTGATCAGCGTCTGTGAGTCGGTCACGAGCACCGCAGCGAGGGGGTTCGTGGCGAGGTTCTCGATGGTCTTCCCGAAGAACTGGTTCGACGCCGCGATGTGGGTGTCGTCGACCGGGAACAGCTGCGACAGGTGCGTGATGTTGGGCTCGCCGTCTGCTGAGCAGGTGGCGAGCATCGGCGGGATCACCCCGTCGAAGCAGCCGTCGAGGTCGAGGAGCTCGGTCACGGTGCGGTTCCGAGACGCGCCCCGGCGCCAGGTCCGGGAGTCTGGTCGAACTGCGTCTCGATCGCGATCTCGAACACGCCGACATCCTTGGGATGGAGCGCCTGTCCGAGTGCGGGTGCGTGACCGATCTCCGCCAAACGGGTGTTGAAGGCTGTCCCGTACCGGCGGAACAACCCGAGATCGACGGGTGCCATCGGGCGGACCGCACCGAGCGCGGCGCCCTTGACCTGGATCGACTCGAACGTCCGAAGGTCCGTCACCGTCACACAGACCCGTCGACCGGGCGCCAACGGGAGATCCTGTCCGTCGAGCGTGGCGATCCCGAGCAACAGCTCGTTGTCCTCATCGACCGATGCGCCCCACAGGCGGAACGGCACCGGGAGCAGCGACGCGCCAGCAACGGCTCCGAGCATCGCCGGGCCGTCATCGACCAGCGCCGCCAACCTCCCGAGGTTCATCGAGGCGAGACGCTACCCGGATAAGAACCTCTCAAGATCCTGGCAGGAACCGCTCAAGATCCACGCCGCGAACCGCTTCGTAGGTTCGTCCTCGACCGATGCACACGGCCCGAGGAGGACCGACATGACCACCGCCACCGCCACCGACCAGATGATCCCGGCAGCGCCGAGCGTCGAGACGCAGCTTCCGTTCGACCTCTACCGCGAGGTGCACAAGGGCCTGCGCTCCATGCTGTTCCACCTGACGGCCGAGGTGGGTCGAACCGACGCCACCGAAGCGGGCCGGCGCGTGCACCTCGCGAACCGGGTGCGAGTCGCCGCCGGTCTCCTGCACCACCACCACGGCCATGAGGACGTGTTCATCCAGCCGCTCCTCGAGCAGGTGGCACCGACCCTCGCCCGGACCATCGACGACGGGCACCACGAGATCGACGGTCGCATCACTGACCTCGAACAGCGAGCAGGCCAGCTCGTCGCGTGCCACGCCGACGCCGCGCCCGTGGTCGCACACAGCCTCTACCGGGCGCTCGCGACGTTCACGTCCACCTACCTCGCCCACATGGACACCGAGGAAGACGACGTCATGACGGCGCTGCGTGCCGCGCGGCCCGTCGACGAGCTCGTGGCGCTCGAGATGGAGCTCCGAGGCGCGGTCGCGCCGCCCGTCATGTGCGACTTCATCTCGATCATGGTTCCGGCCATGACACCAGCCGAGCGGACCGACATGCTCGGCGGCATGCACGCCGGCGCCCCCGCGGAGATCTTCGAGCAGTTCCGCTCCGCCACCCAGAGCGTCCTGTCGCCCGAGGACTACCGGACGCTCGCCACGACCGTCGGATTCGACTGAGCCGTCCTCGCAGTGACCGGCCCCACGGCGGGCACGACTGCGGAGATGGCTGTTCGCTGGGTGCCGCCGCCGTGGTCCGGATGCAGGTCGTCGGCACAGGCCCGCAGGGCGCATTGCAGTTGTCGACGGCACGTCGATATGATGCAGACGCCGCGTCGGCAACTGGCGACGCCGAATCAGTGGAGAGCCCGTGTTCCTGGCGTGGAGAGATCTGAGGTTCGGGCGGGCACGGTTCGCCCTCGTCGGGGTCGTCATCGCACTGGTTGCGCTGCTCACGACGCTGCTGTCGGGGCTGGCGGCCGGGCTCGTCGACGACGGCATCTCCGGGCTGAGGTCGCTGCCGCTCACGCACCTGGCGATGCAGCCGGGCGGTGATGCCAGCTTCAGCCGCTCGACGTTGACGGAGACGAACCTCGAGCCGTGGACCAGGGTGCCCGGGGTCGAGGTCGCACCGCTCGGCGTGTCGTTCTTCAACGCCCGCACGACGGCCGGCAAGACCCTCGACCTCGCCGTGTTCGGCACACCCGCCGGGAGCTTCCTGGCTCCCCGCAGCGACGCGCAGCACGCGCTGAAGGGCCGGCCGGGCCTCGTCCTGTCGGATGGCTTCCGGGCCGACGGAATCAAGATCGGTGACGAGCTGACGATCGTCGGTCCAGACGTGACGCTGCCCGTCCTCGGCTTCACCTACGGCGGCTCCTATGGACACGTCGACATCGCCTTCACGTCGCTCGCCGAGTGGCAGCACCTCCTCTACGGCAACGACGCGCAAGGCCGGTTCTCCGCAATCGCGGTCAAGGCCCCCGACGATCGGTCGTTCGCAGCGGTCGACGAGGCAGCCGGCACCGAGACGCTGACGAAGATCGCCGCGTACGCAGGCTCACCCGGCTTCACCGCCGAGTCCGCCACCATGTCGTTGATCCGCGGGTTCCTGCTCGTCATCTCGGCGCTCATCGTCGGTGCGTTCTTCACCGTCTGGACCGTGCAGCGCACCCGCCAGATCGGCTTGATGAAGGCGCTCGGCGCGTCGAGCGCCTACGTGCTGCGCGATGCGCTCGGCCAGCTCACCGTCGTCCTGGTCGTCGCCACCGCGATCGGCGCGGCGGCCGCGTCCGCGCTCGGTCTGCTCACCGGCGACGGCGTGCCGTTCAGCCTCCACGCCGGTTCGATCATCGCTTCAGCCGTCACGCTCGTCATCATCGGCATGGCCGGCAGCCTGGTCGCGGTCCGCAAGGTCACCCGAATTGACCCGATCATCGCCCTCGGAGCCGAACCATGAACCAGCCCCGAAACGCTCTCCCGGACGGCGGCGCGGCGCTCGAGCTCGCCGGCGTCACCGTGGCCGTGCCCGACGGTCCGGACACCCTGACGATCCTCGACGACGTGTCGCTCACCGTGGCACAGGGTGAGATCGTGTCGCTCGTCGGCGCCTCGGGTTCCGGCAAGTCGACGCTGCTCGCCGTGGCCGGCCTGCTCCGCACCCCGACCGCGGGGAGGATCCGCATCGCCGGATCGGACGTCGACGGTCTGTCGCCCCGCAGCATCACGAAGCTGCGGGCCCGGTCGATCGGCCTCATCTTCCAGACGCCCAACCTGTTCCCGTCCCTCACCGCCCTCGAGCAGGTCGAGCTCGTGGCGCACGTGGCCGGCCGGCTCGACGGACGGGCCCGGGAGCGCGCCCGTGACCTGCTCGGCGACGTCGGCCTCGGTGACCGGATGAGGAACCGACCGGCCGAGCTGTCCGGCGGAGAGCGTCAACGGGTCGGGATCGCCCGAGCCCTCATGGGCGACCCCGAACTCCTGCTCGCCGATGAGCCGACCTCCGCACTCGACGACGAGCGAGGCCGCGCGGTCATCGAGCTCATCGTCACGGAAGCCCGCCGGTGCGGCGCAGGCACCATCATCGTCACGCACCACCCCGCGCAGCTGCCGGCGGCATCACGGACCCTCCACCTCGCCGGCGGGCACCTCACCGAGGACGCAGCGGCGAGCGAACGGACCGCTACCGTCTGAACGATGCCCAGGATCACTGCAGACACGGTCGCCGAACACGTCCGCCTGCAGGAAGCCGCCGTGGTCCGCTCCGCCGCCCGGCTCTTCGCCGAACGAGGCGTCAGCGACGTCAGCCTCGCCGACATCGCCGCCGATGTCGGCCTGGCCCGCAACTCCCTCTACCGGTACTTCCCCGACAAGGCCCACATCTTCGCCGCCTGGTTCCGAACCGAGCTCGAGCCGTTGCAGGCGGCGAGCGACGAGATCGCCGACGACCACGCACCGGCCGGCGTCCGCCTCGACCGGTGGCTCGAGCTGCACCTCGAGTACCTGGTCGCACCGGAGCACCAGGCCATGATGGCCGCCGCCGGCGACAGCAGCCTCCTCTCCGACGACACCCGCGAGGTCATCGGCCTCGGTCACGCCCAGCTGTACGCCACCCTCGACCGGATCGTCGCCGACCTCGTCGGGAAGCGACGCGACCCCGAGGCCGCCGCTGCCTACGTCACGGGACTCCTGCGCACCACCGCCGACCTCGTCATCGCAGGCAGCGACCGGGTGACGGCCACCAAGGAGCTCCTCCGACTCGCCCACACCGCCTGCTGGGACACCTGACCGCCGGAACCGTGCTGGCGACTGCCGTGATGGAAGCCGGCGATGATGGGCCGACCGTGCACCAGGCCACGAACGCGGCCCCGGCCCCGGATGGTCGCCGGTGGTTCCACACCGGCTCCCAGGCCATCTGCGCCGAACCGGCCGGTCCCCACCGGCTCACTGGCCGTTGCTCGGGTCGGGGTACACGGCCCACGGTATGGCGACGAGCGTCCGCGGTCCCGTGACGCTGTCGGGGAGCCGCTCGAAACGTCGTTGAGCGACGTCGAACAGGTACGGGACCGACGTCTGCTCCTCGTCGACCATCCAGATCCCGTCAGCGTTCGACGTCGTGTTGATCTGGATGTCGCTGTTCCCGTCGTTCGGGACGGTCCAGCCCCTCACGGCGCTCGCTGTCGCTCCATCGAGGAGGTACAGGGCTCCGGAGCAGTCGTCGAGCAGGTACATCTGCTGCTCGTGGCGCACGAACCGCGGGTCACCGTCGCAGACGGCGACGTCGTGGGGCAGTCCGACGCTGCCGAGCTCGTCGAGGTGGTCGGCGTCGAGTCGCCTCACCTCGGTGCCGGCGATCACCCAGAGCTGGTGACCGTGGATCGCCAAGGCCGTGGGGTCCGCGGGGAGCCGCCGGCTGGCGGCTCGTTGCTCGCCGCTCGCGACGTCGAACCGATACACCCGGTGGCGGTCGAGCGGATGCGGTGCCCGCTGTGACGTGGGCTGCTCGAACGCCGTGACGTACGCGTTCGAGTCGTCGACGACGAAGTCGTACAGCTCCGTTCCAGACGGGACGCGCAGCCCGGTGGTGACGGCGCAGGTCGCCGGGTCGAGGCGCGCCTGTTCGTCTTCGGACCACAAGAGCCCGTACCGAGGCATGGTGTACGTGTTGCCCTCCGGCACCGCGCAGCGCAGCGTCCCGTCGACGCCGAAGAGGAGCGTTCGGCGGTTCGCGTCGGATCGCCGCCCGACGGTCACCACGATGAGGTCGTTGATCGTCTGCATCGAGGTGATCGCGCCAGCGGCCTCGTCGGGCAGGCCGATGATCCGCCGGTGACCGTCAGCCCTGTCCCGGACCCCGACGGCCCGATCACCGGCGACCCAGACGGCGTCGCCACCGGCCGTGAAGGCCACATCGCCGACGTAGGCGTAGTCGTCGATGCCGGCGACGTGACGCGACGCGAGGTCGACGAGCTGCAACTGCGGCGCCTGCTGCTCCTCGGCCGTCGCGTCGTGATCGAAGCTCGGGATGAGCACCGACGAGGTCGCGTCGGCGACGGGCAGGCCGGCGAGTGGATCGTTGTCGTTGCCGTGCGGTGCCGACACGACCTGCACCGCCGGAACCTCCCGGTCGCCGGCGCGTCCTCCCGCTCCGCCGCCACTGCAGCCCGCCAGCAAGATCACCGAGATCGACACGGCGACCAGCCGTCGTGGTCGGCTCGTCGATCCAGCCGTGACCTCCCGAGCGTGCGTCCACCTCGTCACCTGCTCACCGTACGGGCACGCCACCGCAAGGCCACCTGAGCGGCCGCCGTGGTGCAGCCCGACGGGTCGATGATCAATCTCGGGAGGCATCACGCTGCGGCCGGCGGCGTCCTCCGCGATCGCTCCGTCGACCTGGGCAGCGGGGTCGACCCGGCCTTGACGCCATGGCGCAGGCGCAGCGGCGCCTCCGGCGATCCGTTCGCACGCCCGGGCCGGGATCGGGGGTTGCGTGGGAGACTCGGAGCGTGACCGCCACCTCGGGGGAGGATGTGCAGGCTGCCGGCCTGACGGCGAGTTCCTCGCCGGGAGCCGGCCGCCCGCGTGCGCTGGTCGGCAGGGACCGCGAGACCGCCGACGTCGTCGAGGCGATCGCCGCGTCTCCGGTGACGACGGTGACCGGCCCGGGTGGGGTGGGGAAGACCGCCTTGGCGCTCGCCGCCGCCGAGTCCTGCTCCGACTTCCCCGACGGCGTGTTCGTCGTCTGGCTCGCTCCGCTGCGGTCGGCGGACCTCGTCGCGGGCGAGGTCGCCGCCCAGGTCGGCATGCAGCGCTCGGGCGGCCGGTCGAACACCGAGGCGCTCGTCCGCTGGCTGGCCGATCGCGATGTCCTCCTGGTGCTCGACAACTGCGAGCACCTCGTGTCGGCGGTGGCCGAGCTCGTCGAGGACCTCACCGTCCGACTGCCTCGCCTGCACGTCCTCGCGACGAGCCGCGAGCCGCTGTGGGTCGTCGACGAGGTGAACTACCGGCTCGCTCCGCTCCCGGAGGCCGACGCCGTCCGCCTGTTCCAGGAGCGGGCCGGCACCGTCGCCCGCGCGTCGCTCGACAGCGATCGGGAGGTCGAGCTCGTCGGGGAGATCTGCCGCCGCGTCGACGGTCTTCCGCTCGCGATCGAGCTCGCCGCGGCCCGCGTGGTGGGACTCGACCTGCAGGACATCTCGCGGCACCTCGATGATCTGTACGACCTCCTCCCGCAGGCCATCCGTCGAACGGACGGTGCGCAGCGGTCCCTGCGAGCCACGGTCGAGTGGAGCGACGCCCTGCTCACGGAGGACGAGCGTCACCTCCTTCGGCGGATGGCGGTGTTCGCCGGCGGCTTCGACCTCACCGCGATCGACGCGGTCTGCGCGACCGATGGACAGACGGCAGCGAAGGTGGCGGACCTGACCGCCCGCCTCGTCGAGAAGTCGCTGCTGCTGAAGCCCGACACGGGCCGCTACCAACTGCTCGAGACGATCCGTCAGTACGCGGCGGAGCAGCTCGCCCTCGCCGGCGAGCTCGACCAGATCCGGGATCGCCACGCCCGCTACTACCTGGAGGTCGCGCTGCGCGAAGCCGGCGCCACGCAGTCCGGCCCCGAGCTCGAGCACCTCGACGAGCTCCGTCGCATCGAGGGCAACGTCCGCGTCGCGCTGGAACGCCTGCTCACGATCGAGCCGGAGGTGGTGCTGACGCTCACGGCCAACCTCAACCTCTTCTGGTGGACCCAGGGCAGGATGCGCGAAGGCCTCGCCTGGCTCGAGCGGGCACGGGCGGCAGCGCCTGACCCACCGCCCGAGCTGCGGGCGACGAGCCTCTTCTGCAAGGCCTTCCTCACCGCTCAGAACACCGACGACTGGCACGCAGCCGCCGAGCTGATCGACGCGGGGATCGACGTCGTCGCCGCCATCGACGATGACGAACCACCGCTCATCCTCGCCATGCTGCACGGCATCCGCGGCGAGTGCGACGCCATCGACGGAGACGCAGCGTCCGCGCTCGAGCGCGCCACGATCGGCTGCGAGATCGCCTCGCGGTACCCGGATACCTGGGGTCACGGCTACTGCATGTGGCAGCTGGGCAACGCCGGCCGTGCGGCCGGGGACCCGGTCGGTGCCATCGAGTCGTTGACGGAGTGCTTCGACCTCTGCGGCACGCACGGGTTCGGCATCGGCGAGATGATCTGCTGCAACGACCTGGGCGAGCTGTGGGAGCAGCGCGGGGACCTCGACACGGCGAGGCGGTACCTGGACCGGGCGCTGCAGATCCGCCGGCAGCTGGGCGCGGTGCGCATGGGCTCCGTGCACGGATCGATGCCGTCGGCGTTGCTCGCGGTGGCCAGGGTCGCCGAGCAGCAGGGCGACGTCGGGACGGCATCGCAGCTGCTCCGTGACGGACTGCCGCTGGCGGAGGAGATGCGCGAGGCGGACACCGCACGCGAGATCACGGACCTCCTCGGGACGATCGCGCAGGCCCGGTCGACGAAGCGCGCGACGCTCCGGCCCGAGGGCGGGACCTGGCACGTCCGGTTCGACGACACCGACGTCCACGTGCCCGACCTGAAGGGCCTGTGGCACCTCCGCGAGCTGGTCGCCCGGCCGCACCAGGCCGTGGCCGCGCTCTCGCTCATCGGGGCGTCCGGTGACGAGCCGCTCCCCAGCACGGACACCGGCCCCGTGCTCGACCGAGAAGCGCTCCGCCGGTATCGCCGACGACTCGCCGAGTTGGACGACCAGCTCGACGCGGCAGCGCGACGCGGCGATCCCCGGCGTCAGGCCGAGCGGACCGCCGAGCGCGAGGCGTTGATCTCCGAGCTCAAGCGAGCCACGGGGCTCGGCGGCAGGCCCCGGCGGTCCGGTTCACCCGTCGAGAAGGCCCGCGTCAACGTGACCAGGACGATCCGCCACGCCATCGCGGAGCTGGCGTCGAGCGCCCCCGATGTCGCGGCGCACCTCGACGAGTCGATCGCCACCGGGGTCTCGTGCTGCTACGAACCGAAGGTCGACATCGTCTGGTCCACGTGACGCGATGACGTCGTTCGTTCCTAACGAACCACGCGAGGGTCTCGAACGAACGCCTTCCGAGTAGGTGGCAGCCGCCACCCACGAAGCGAAGGAGTTCCACATGACCACCACGAACAAGGACATGATCGAGCAGGCCTACGCGAGCTTCGCGGCCGGCGACGTCCCCGCGGCGCTCGGCGCCTTCGCGGACGACATCCGGTGGGTCGAGGCCGACGGGTTCCCGCTCGCCGGCACCTACGTCGGCCCGCAGGCCGTGCTCGAGGGCGTCTTCATGCGCCTCGGGGAGATCGGTGACCACTTCGCCGTGGTGCCCGAGCAGTTCGTCGCCGACGGCGACACGGTCGTCGCGCTCGGCAACATCACGTGGAAGCACAAGGACACGGGAGCGCCGGCGTCGGTGAAGATGGCCCACGTCTGGACGATCCGCGACGGGAAGGCCACCACGTTCCAGCAGCACACGGACACCGCCAGGGTCCGGGAGCTCAGCTGAGCGCTCACACCCGAGGGCCGACGACGGAGCGTCCCCGCCGACCGGCGGGGACGTCTCCGCTCAGGGACCGTTCGATCGGCGTCCCGTGTCGCCGGATCTGCCGGCGATCCGTCAGGAGTCGTCGGACTCCGTGGATCCGGCCTCGGGCTCGGCGAACGAGACGGTCACGGTGCGGGCCTCGCTCCCGCGCTGCACCGTGAGCTCGACGGTGTCGCCGGCGGCGTCGAGCGCGTCCCACACGTCGTCGACGTCGCGGACCGGTGTGCCATCGACGGCGGTGACGAGGTCACCCTCGCCGAGCCCGGCCTCGTCGGCCGGCGAGTCCGGCACGACGCCGCGGATCAGCAGGCCGTCCTGGTCGGGCAGCCCGACCCGACGACGCAGCCGCGTGGTCTCGTCGGGCCCGACGATGGCGACGCCGAGGCGACGGCCGCCGAGGTGCTTCCCTGCGGTGAGCTGGTCGACGCGGTCGCGGAGCTCGGCATCGGCGGGCTGCGCCAGGTAGAAGCCCTCGCCGAGACGGGCGGTGTTGATGCCGACGAGCCGGCCGTCGGCGTCGAGCAGCGGACCGCCCGACGACCCGCGGGCGAGCGGGGCGGTGTGCTCCACCGCGCCTCGCACGCGGCGACCTCGGGGCCCGCGGAACGAACGGTCGGACGAGGACACCAGACCGAACGTCACCCGGTGACCACGGGTGCCGCGCGCGCTCGCGAACACCGCGTCGCCCACCTCGAGGTCGGTCTCGGACCACGCGAGTGCCGGGGCGCCGTCGGTCTCGACGGCGAGCACGACGAGGTCGTGGTCGGGGTCCGCGCCGACGACGCGGCCCTGGACGGCCCGTCCGTCGGCGAAGGTCACCTGGGTGGTGCGGTCACGCAGGTTGTGGGCGTTGGTCAGGACCCGGTCCTCCGCGACGACGATGCCCGTGCCCCGTCCGCGCCGCCCGATGGCGACGGTGGAGGCAGACGAGGCGGCGGAGGCGGTGCGAGCGGCGGCCGAGAGGTCGGCGAGAGCGGTTGAGGTGTCCACGGCGTTCTCCTAGTGAGTTGCAACTTGCAAGTCACCATACGCCCTGATGGCGGATCGCAGTTGGCAGACTTGCGATCGTGCCCCGCCGCCCGAAGCCCGTCGCCGGTTCGCCCCTGCGTGCCGCGCTCGATCGCGTCGGCGACCGGTGGCTCCTGCTCGTGGTCGAGGCCCTCTCCGACGGGCCGCGGCGCTTCGGCGAGCTCGGTGACCGCGTCGGCGCCGCGCCCAACATCCTCACCAACCGACTCCGCCGCCTCCAGGGCGAGGGCTTGGTGGTGGCGACGCCGTACTCGGAGCGGCCCGTCCGGTTCAGCTACGACCTGACCGCCGCCGGCAAGGAGCTGGCGGCGGCGCTCGTCGCCCTCACCGCGTGGGGGGCCGGTGGCGAGGGTGCGGCGACCGAGCGCTTCCACGACGCGTGCGGTACCGGCATCGAGCTGCGGCCGTGGTGCCCGACGTGCGACCGGCCCGTCCGCATCGACGAGTCGTCGAACGCCTACGACCTCTGACCGCATCGCTCCGGGCCGGCGCCCCGTTTCATGGAGTTTCCCGGGTAGGCGGCCGGCTGACCTTCGGTCATCATCGAGGGGAGGCCGCGTCCGGGGAAGGGGCGGCGGTCCGACGACCGGGGTGGGAGACCCTCATCCCGGTGTCGTCGTCAGCGGCGCGGCGACCGCCGAGCAGCCGAACGCCAGGCCGCCGCGCACGGAGCCTGCTGCTGGGAAGCGCGACCAGCTGGGGGTCGTGGCAGCACCGCCGGAACCGCACCCGGGTCCCCGCACCGGGTGCGGCTCCGGGCTCCGTGCACCGAGTCGGGCCGGCGACGGCGCGACTCCGGGTGAGCTACGCCGCCCGTGCCGGGTCGACCGTGGTGCCCGGCGCCGGGTGCCTGCCGGCGTGGTTGCGCAGCACGCGGACGAGCGCCCGCAGCTTCGACGGGTCCGCCGGACTCTCCGAGAAGGACAGCGCCTCGTCCATCACCGACGGGGACTCGACCACGAGCCCGTGTCCCGGCAGGAGGTGCTCGACGTCCAGCGGTCGCAAGCGACTCTCCGTCGCCACCGACATCCGGCCGTCGACGTACTCCGGGTTGAACCACGCCCTGCCCTCCACCGACAGGACGGCGTCTCCCGAGATCAAGGTCCGCGTCGGCGCGTGGTGGAGGCAGGTCGAGTCGTCGCTGTGACCCGGCGTGTTGAGGACCTGCCAGTCGGGCAAGCCGGGCAGGTGGTCGCCATCGACCAGCCACGACTCGGGTTCGAACGGGAGGCGGACGCCCTTGCGGTCCCACCCGATCGCCTTCATCGTGCGCCCGATCTCGAGGGTGGCGGCGAGATCCGTGGGCTGGCTGGCCATCACCGGGAGGATCTGCGCCATCGCCCGCGGGCCCGGTGGCCGGATGGGGCGGGAGCCGGCGCGCATCTCGTCGATGGCCTTCGGCAGGTGCACGTGCGTGCCCGCCTGCGCCCGCAGGTCGGGGAGCCCGCCCACGTGATCGGCGTGGCCGTGGGTGGCGACCGCGCAGCTCAGGTCGGCGAGGTCCGCGTCGAGCCGCCGCAGCTCGGCAGCGACGAGCGGCAGCTGCGACGGGACGCCGAGGTCGACCACGAACGGTCGGCCGTCGCCGCCGTCGTGGATCACGTAGCAGTTGTACAGCCACTTCGAGATCACGGTGATCCCGACCTCCGGCAGCTGCCTGATCACCGCGTCGGGTGCTCGCCGAGCCATGGGACGCCCTCCTCGTCAGCGGACGACGCTACCGGCCACCGGCGCCGCGCTGGTCCGTCGTCGGTCCGGCGCGGTACGACCCCCTCGCTTTCGCAGCGCCTTCGGTCGCCTGACGACGGAAGGCGCGGACAAGCGCTGGGAGCGGCGGCCTCGGGCGCTCGAACCGCTCAGCGGAGGAGCCGCGCGAGGACCTGGGCCTCGCTGATCGACGGCTCCTTCGTCGCGGTCAGGAGCGTCACCGTCCGGTCGCGGGTGAGCCCGCGGAGCTTCCCGAGCGCCGCGGCCCGCTCGCCCTCCGCCAGCTCCGCGCGGTAGCGCTCCGCGAACTCGGCGAACCGGGACGGTTCGTGCGAGTACCACCGGCGGAGCTCGGTCGACGGCGCCACCGCCTTGCACCACCCGTCGATGTCGGCGCGCTCCTTCGTCATCCCGCGGGGCCAGATCCGGTCGACGAGGACCCGCACGCCGTCGTCGGGTCCGCGCTCCTCGTAGATCCTGCGCACCTGGACCAGTCGACCGCGGGTCACCGTCGCAGCTACTTCCCGGCACGACGTCGGGCAGACGGGTGCGACGTCACCACGTCGACAGGACGGACAGCAGGACGATGAGCGCGACCACGCCGACCATGAGCACGGTCCCGGCGACGACCGGGTGACCGGAGCCCCGGGTCCGGCGGGCGGCGCTCACGTCGCCACCGGGCCTCGCGACGTCGACATGCGGTCCGACGCCGGTCGGACGCCGATCACGGTGATCGCCTGCGCCGGGCAGGCGTCGGCCCCCAGCCACGCCGGCGGTGCGAGCTCGGCGGGCACGTCGAGGAGGTGGATGGCGATCTGGCCGTCCTCGTCCAGCGGGTACACGTCGGGTGCCCATCGGTGGCAGTTGCCCCACCCCTCGCAGAGGCCCGGGTGCGCACGCACGCGGACACCGGTCGCCCTGGAGGGGGCGGCCGTCCTCTCTCCCTCCCCGGCCGCCCCCGTTCCCTCGTCCGGCGCGGTCGTGCTCACGACACGAC
>JAEVZA010000401.1 GCA_023392475.1 Actinomycetes bacterium
GCCGTCCTCGGCGGGCTCGACGGCCGCACGGTCGCGATCGAGGGTGCCGGCACCGCCGGTCCGGCGATCGTCGAGGCGTTCCGGGCCCGCGGCGCCGTCGTGGCGGCGCTCGGCACGAGCACCGGGACGGTCGTGCTCGGGGCCGCCGACGGCGACGGGCTCGCGGCCGCGTGGACCGAGCACGGCGAGGACCTCCCGGCGGTTCGCGGCTCGGACCTGCCGGCCCCGGCCGTCCTGGAGCAGGAGGCCGACGTGCTCGTGTGCGGATCGAAGCTCGGCCTCGTCGACCACGAGGTCGCCGCCACCCTCGGCCAGCGGGTCCTCGCCCCGTGCGGCCCCGCACCCGTCACGGCCCGCGGGCTCGCCGTCGCCGGGCGCCAGGACGTCGTCGTCCTGCCCGACTTCCTCACCACGGCGGGCCCGCTGCTCGCGTTCCACCCGGCCGACGGCGCGACCGCCGAGTCGCTCCTCGCCGCCGCCGACGAGCGCGTCGCCGGGCTGGCGGCCGGCGTGCTCGACCACCCCGAGGGCGCCTACCTCGGTGCCGCGCTGCAGGCGGAGGCCTTCCTGTCGACCTGGCAGGAGCAGCTGCCGTTCGGACGGCCGCTGGCATGACCGCCCAACCCCTCCCGAGCACGGACGTCCCGCTGCCGCCCCAGCCGCCGGGCGTGGCCTGGCCGACCGGGGAGTGGGAGGAGGGTCCGCAGCTCACCGGCGACGCCACGGCCCTCGCCGAGCTGCTCGACCCGGTGTTCGCCGTGCCCGAGACCCCCGAGCTCGCGCAGTCCCTCGCCCTCGTCGCCGTGCAGGGCGGCCGCATCGTGGCGGAGCGCTACGGCCCCGGCCTCGGCCCGGACGACACGTTCATCTCGTGGTCGACGGCGAAGAGCATGACCCACGCCGCGGTGGGGCTCCTCGTCGGCGACGGGCGCTTCGACCCCTCGGCGCCGGCGGCGGTCCCCGAGTGGTCCGGCTCCGGCGACCCGCGCGCCGCGATCACCACGGACGACCTCCTCGCCATGCGGTCGGGGCTGCACTTCGTCGAGGACTACGTCGACGACAGCGTGTCCGACTGCCTCGAGATGCTGTGGGGCAGCGGCGCCGACGACGTCGCGGGGTACGCCGCGTCGCAACCGCTCGAGCACCCGATCGGCACGACCTTCAACTACTCGAGCGGCACGACGAACATCGTCACCCGCCTGCTCGGCGACGTGGTCGGGGGCGGCGAGGGCGGCATGCGCTCCTTCCTGCAGGATCGCCTCTTCGGTCCGATCGGGATGCGCACCGCCACGCCGAAGTTCGACGCGGCGGGCACCTGGGTGGGTTCGTCGTACGTGTTCGCGACGGCACGCGACTACGCCCGGTTCGGGCTGCTGCACCTGCGCGACGGCACGTGGGACGGCAGGCGGCTGCTGCCGGAGGGCTGGGTGGACTCGGCGCGGACGATCCGCTCGCACGACCCCGAGGACGACTGGTGGTACGGCCACCACTGGTGGGTCCGGGGCGACGACGTCGGCACCTTCTGGGCCAACGGCTACGAGGGCCAGATGATCGCCTGCGTGCCCGCGCTCGACCTCGTCGTCGTGCGCCTCGGCAAGACGCCGGCGACCCTGCGACCGCACCTCGAGCGCTTCTGGCGCGACGTCCTCGGCTGCTTCCGGACGTGAGCGCGCCGGCCGCCACGTCGCCCGACACGGACCTGTCGCGGTTCGCGTGGCTGTCGATCGGGGCGGCGCTCACGACGATGGCGATGAAGACCGTCGCGTACCTGCTGACCGGGTCCGTCGGCCTGCTGTCCGACGCGCTCGAGTCGACGGTCAACCTCGTGGCCGCGGTCGGGGCCCTCGTCGCGCTCCGCGTGTCGATCCGGCCGGCCGACGTGGAGCACGCCTACGGCCACGCGAAGGCGGAGTACTTCGCGGCCGGCGCCGAGGGGATGATGATCCTCCTCGCCGCCGGTTCGATCGCGTTCGCGGCGATCGACCGGTTGCTGCACCCGGGCCAGCTCGAGTCCCTCGGCATCGGCCTGCTCATCACGGCGGCCGCCGGGCTCGTGAACCTCGGCGTCGCCGTGGTGCTGCTCCGCGCGGCACGGGCGCACCGGTCGATCACGCTCGAGGCCGACGGCCGCCACCTCCTCACCGACGTGTGGACCTCGGCCGGGGTGATCGCCGGCGTGGGCCTCGTCGCGCTGACCGGGTGGGACGTGCTCGATCCGATCGTGGCGCTCGTCGTCGCCGCCAACATCGTGGTCGCCGGCATCGGGCTCATCCGGCGCTCGGGCCAGGGATTGATGGACGCGTCGCTCCCGGCGGACCAGCTCCGTGCGGTCGACGACGTCCTCGCCCGGTTCACGGGGGCCGACACGCAGTTCCACGGCGTCCGCACGCGGCAGGCGGGTCGTCGGGCCTTCATGTCGATGCACATGCTCGTGCCGGGCGGGTGGTCGGTGCAGCGCTCGCACGACCTCGCCGAGCGGGTGGAGGCGGACCTGCGCGCCGCCGTCCCGGGCCTCGGCCCGACGATCCACGTGGAGCCCCTGGAGGACCCGCGCTCCTTCGCCGACGTCGACCTCGACCCCCACGACGTGCCCCCGTCGGCGCGCCCCGGCGGTCGGACCTGATGGCGGCCCTCCGTTAGCCTGCGGCCATGCGACCAGAGCCGTTCCGCTTCGTCGAGCACGCCTCCGTCGAGGACCACCGCCACCACCTGAAGCAGCGGCTCGCCGCGGCGTTCCGCCTCTTCGGCCGCTTCGGGTTCGGTGAGGGGGTCGCCGGGCACATCACCGCGCGGGACCCCGAGCACGCCGACCGCTTCTGGGTGAACCCGTTCGGCATGAGCTTCCGCCAGATCCGCGTCTCCGACCTGATCTGCGTCGACCACTCCGGCGCCGTCGTCGAGGGCGACTGGCCCGTCAACGTCGCCGCGTTCGCCATCCACTCGCAGGTGCACCGGGCCCGGCCCGACGTGCAGGCCGCCGCGCACTCCCACGCGGTCAACGGCCGCTCGTTCTCGACGCTCGGCGTCACGCTCGACCCGATCACGCAGGACGCCTGCGCGTTCTACGAGGACCAGGCCGTCTTCGACGACTACACCGGCGTGGTCGAGGCCACCGCCGAGGGCCGTCGGATCGCCGAGGCCCTGGGCGACAAGAAGCTCGCGATCCTGCGCAACCACGGCCTCCTCACCGTGGGCACGTCGGTCGACTCGGCGGCCTGGTGGTTCATCACCGCGGACCGCACGTGCCAGGCCCAGCTGATGGCGATGGCGGCCGGCAAGCCGATCTCGATCGATCACGAGACCGCGGAGCTCACCCGCTCGCAGGTCGGCACCGAGGTCGCGGGGCTGTTCAGCTTCCACCCGCTGTACTCCTGGATCGTCGCCGAGGAGCCCGACCTCCTCGACTGACCGACGCACCCGGGTGACGCCCCGATCCCCCCACAGGTCGGGCGCGATGGGCCATGATCGGACGATGGCATCTGCGCCCGGGGACGTGGGGGGAGAGCCGACGACCGCACGGCGACTGCTGGACGCGGCCGTCGCGGCGATCGACGAGGGCGGCGAGCCCGCGGTCAAGGTGCAGGACATCGTCACCCAGGCCGGCGTCGCCATCCCCGCCCTCTACCGCCACTTCGGCAGCCGGGAGGGCCTCGTGCAGGCCGCCCAGGCCGACCGCCTCCAGCGCGACCTCGCGAACGAGATCTCGCTGATCACCGCAGCGATGGAGCACGTCCACGACGCGGCCTCGTGCCGGGCCGTGGTGACCGCCGCGCTGCACCGGGCCACCACCGACGAGCGCACCGAGCCGCGCTGGCGCCGCGTGAACGTCATCGGCAGCACGTACGGCCGGCCGGAGCTGACCGAGGAGGTCGCGGCCATCCAGGGTCGCTCGATGCGAGCGCTCCGGGAGGTGATGCGCCGCCCCCACGAGTCGGGGTGGTTCCGCCCGGGCCTCGACCTCGACGCGGCGGCCGTGTGGATGGCGGGCCAGATCGTCGCCCGGTTCCTCCAGGACCTCTCGCTGCACGACCCCGCCGGTCCGCTCGCGCCGGCGGACGCGTTCGACGAGCTGTGGATCTCGACGGCGATCCACCTGCTGTTCGGCGACGCTCCCACCGGCACTTGACCGAGCGGTCAAGTATCCTCCCCCGCCATGGACTGGCCCCTGCGCTGCGGCGTCTTCATGGCCCCGTTCCACCCGAACGGGCAGAACCCCACCCTCGCGCTCGAGCGTGACCTCCAGCTGATCGAGCACCTCGATTCGAACGGCTTCCACGAGGCCTGGATCGGCGAGCACCACTCCGGCGGGTTCGAGATCATCGCCTCCCCGGAGGTGTTCATCGCGGCGGCCGCCGCCCGGACGTCGCACATCGACCTCGGCACCGGCGTGGTGTCGCTGCCCTACCACCAGCCGCTGATGACGGCGCAGCGGATCGTGCTGCTCGACCACCTCACCCGCGGCCGGGTGAAGTTCGGCGTCGGTCCCGGCGCCCTCCCGTCCGACGCGTTCATGCTCGGCATCGACCCGGCGGACCAGCGGGCCCGCATGGAGGAGGCGCTCGAGGTGATCCTGCGCCTGCTGCGCAGCGACGAGCCCGTCACCCACGAGTCCGAGTGGTTCACGCTCAAGGACGCGCGCCTGCACCTGCGCCCGTACACCCACCCGCACCCCGAGGTCGCGGTGGCGGCGATGATCTCCCCGTCCGGCCCGCGCGCCGCCGGCCGCTTCGGCTGCTCCCTGCTGTCGATCGGCGCCACGCAGCGGACGGGCATCGACATGCTCGGCCAGGCGTGGCAGGTGATGGAGGAGCGGAGCGAGCAGTTCGGCCACGTCGCCGATCGTCGGCAGTGGCGGCTCGTGACGATGATGCACATCGCGGAGACGAAGGAGCAGGCGTACCAGGACGTGCAGTTCGGCCTCGCCGAGTACGCCCGCTACTTCCGGGAGGTCGCCGCGCTGCCGATCTTCCCCGACCACCCGGCCGACCAGCTCGCCGACCAGCTCAACGAGTCGGGCGCCGCGGTCATCGGCACCCCGGACGACGCGATCGCCCTGGTGCAGCACCTCGTCGACGAGTCGAACGGCGGGTTCGGCACCCTGCTGCTCCAGGCCCACGAGTGGGCCAACCCGGAGGCGACGCGCCGCAGCTACGAGCTGTTCTCGCAGTACGTGCTCCCCCACTTCGACGCCCACGTCGCCTCGACGACGGCCTCGATGGAGTGGGTCATGGCCAACCGGCCCGAGCAGCTCGGCGCGGCGATGAACGCCATCGGCGCGGCGATCCAGCAGCACGCGGACGAGAAGGCCCAGCAGCACTAACCTGTCGGGCACAACCGACGCCGCATCCCGCCCGGGAGAGTCCCGCCGCAGCCAGCGGCGGGCGCCGAAGGAGCAACCGCCCCGGAATCTCTCAGGCCGCCGTACCGGGTGGGACAGGCACCGCTGGAGAGCAGCCCGCGAGGGCTCACCGACGGGGAAAGCCACCGTGCCGCACCAGCGGCGCCACGGCGAAGCTCTCAGGTCCGACGACAGCGGGGGCAGCCCAGTCCCACCTCGCGCGACCAGGAGTGCCCGTGGCCCCCACCGACCCCCACCCGTCCGACGGCCTCGCCGTCGAGGACTTCGCCGACCGCCACCTCGGACCCGATGAGGCCGAGGTCGCCACGATGCTCGCCGCCCTCGGCCGGCCGACCCTCGACGCCCTCGTGGACGAGGTCGTCCCCGGTGGCATCCGCTCCGACGGCGCGCTGGGGCTCGACGCGATCGCCGACGAGGCGGAGGCGCTCGCCCGGCTGCGCGAGGTCGCCGGCCGGAACCGGGTGGTCACCAGCCTCATCGGCTGCGGCTACGCCGCCACCCGCACGCCGCACGTCATCCTGCGCAACCTGCTGGAGAACCCCGCGTGGTACACGGCGTACACGCCGTACCAGCCCGAGATCTCGCAGGGACGCCTCGAGGTGCTCCTGAACTTCCAGACCGTGGTCTCGGACCTCACGGGGATGGATCTGGCCAACGCCTCGCTGCTCGACGAGGCGACCGCGGCGGCCGAGGCCATGTCCCTCGCCCGGCGGCGCTCGAAGGCGACCGGCGCCACGTTCTTCGTCGACGCGGACTGCCACCCGCAGGTGCTCGAGGTGGTGGAGACCCGCGCCGAGCCGCTCGGCGTCAAGGTCGTGGTCGGGGACCCCACCACGGACCTCCCCGGCCACGACTGCTTCGGCGTCCTGCTCGCCTACCCGGGCTCGACCGGCGGGGTGCGCGACCACCGTGCCACCGCGGAGGCGGCGCACGCCGCCGGCGCGGTGGTCTGCGTCGCCGCCGACCTGCTGGCGCTGTCGCTCCTCACCCCGCCCGGCGAGTGGGGTGCGGACGTCGTGATCGGCTCTGCCCAGCGCTTCGGCGTCCCGATGGGCTACGGCGGTCCCCACGCCGGCTTCATGGCGGTGCGCGAGGACGCGCGCCGATCGCTCCCGGGCCGGCTCGTGGGCGTCTCGGTCGACGCCGAGGGCGGCCGGGCCCTCCGGCTGGCGTTGCAGACGCGGGAGCAGCACATCCGGCGGGAGAAGGCGACCTCGAACATCTGCACGGCGCAGGTGCTCCTCGCCGTGATGGCCGCCATGTACGCCACGTACCACGGGCCCGATGGGCTGCGGGCGATCGCCGGGCGCGTGGAGCGGCTCACCGCGGCGGCCCGCGCCGCGCTGGTGGCGGCCGGCTTCGACACGACGGCCGACTCCTGGTTCGACACCGTGACGGTGCGGGTCCCCGGCCGTGCCGACGATGTGCTCGCCGCGGCGCTCGACGCCGGCCTCAACCTCCGTCGCGTGTCGCCCGACCTCGTCGGGTTCTCGCTCGACGAGACGACCACCCCCGACGTCGTGGGCCGGCTGCTCAGCGCGTTCGGCGTCGCCGCCGCCGCGGACTCGCTCGACCTCGACGCGCCGTCGGGCCTGCCCGACGGCCTCGTCCGGACGAGCGAGTTCCTGACGCACCCGACCTTCCACCGCTACCGGTCCGAGACGGAGATGATGCGCTACCTCCGGCGCCTCGCGGACCTGGACCTGGCGCTCGACCGCACGATGATCCCGCTCGGCTCGTGCACGATGAAGCTCAACGCCGCGGCGGAGATGATCCCGGTGACGTGGCCCGAGTTCGCCGAGCTGCACCCGTTCGCCCCGGCCGACCAGGCCGCCGGCTACCTCCAGCTCGTGGACGAGCTCGAGGCCGCGCTCGTGCGGATCACCGGGTACGACGCCGTCTCCTTCCAGCCGAACGCCGGCAGCCAGGGCGAGTTCGCGGGCCTGCTGGCCATCCGTGCCTTCCACCGCACCCAGGGCCACGTGGAGCGCGACGTCTGCCTCATCCCGGCGTCCGCGCACGGGACGAACGCGGCGAGCGCGGTCATGGCCGGCATGCGCGTGGTCGTCGTCGCCACCGACGACGACGGCAACGTGGACCTCGCCGACCTGCGGTCGAAGGTGGCCGAGCACGGCCCTCGGCTCGCCGCGGCGATGGTGACCTACCCGTCCACGCACGGCGTGTTCGAGGAGGGCATCGGCGAGCTGTGCGAGGTCGTGCACGGGGCCGGCGGCCAGGTGTACGTCGACGGAGCCAACCTCAACGCCCTCGTCGGCCTGGCCCGGCCCGGCGACTTCGGCGCCGACGTCAGCCACCTCAACCTGCACAAGACCTTCTGCATCCCCCACGGCGGCGGCGGCCCGGGCGTCGGCCCGGTGGCCGTGCGCTCGCACCTCGCGCCGTACCTCCCCGGCCACGGCGCCATGCCGGCCGGCCGGTCCGAGGGCGCACCCGCCGTCGGCGCTGTGTCCTCGGCGCCGTTCGGCTCGGCCGGGATCCTGCCCATCCCGTGGATGTACGTGACGATGATGGGCGACCGCCTGCGCCGGGCCACCGAACTGGCCATCCTGTCGGCCAACTACGTCGCCGCTCGGCTCGCGCCGCACTTCCCCGTCCTCTACACGGGCAGCGCCGGGCTGGTCGCCCACGAGTGCATCCTCGACCTCCGCCCGATCGAGCGCGACACGGGGATCACCAACGAGGACGTGGCGAAGCGACTGATCGACTACGGCTTCCACGCGCCGACGATGTCCTTCCCGGTGCCGGGCACGCTCATGGTGGAGCCGACCGAGTCCGAGGGCCTCGCCGAGCTCGACCGGTTCTGCGACGCCATGATCGCCATCCGCGGCGAGATCGAGCGGGTCGCCGCCGGCGAGTGGCCGGCAGAGGACAACCCGCTCGTGCGGGCGCCGCACACGGCACGCGTCGTGGGCGCCGACGAGTGGGACCGGGCGTACCCCCGTTCGGTCGCCGGCTGGCCCGAGGCGGCGACGACGGAGTGGAAGTACTGGTCGCCCGTCGGCCGCATCGACGGCGGCTACGGCGACCGCAACCTCGTGTGCGCCTGCCCGCCGCCCGAGGCCTTCGAGGACTGACGCCGCCCGCTCCCGCGATCCGCAGGGCCGGGGACCCGAGCCCGGATCCGCGTTCTGACAGCTTTTAACCTAGCCCAGCGACGGGAAAAGCAGTCAGAAAC
>JAEVZA010000179.1 GCA_023392475.1 Actinomycetes bacterium
CTCGTGAACAACGTCGGCCACTACGTGCACCCCGTGGTCGAGTTCGAGGACTCGACCGACGAGCAGTGGTCCGACCTCTACGAGACGAACCTGGGCCACGTGCTGCGCGTGACCCGCGCCGCGCTCCCCCACCTCCGGGCGAGCGACCGCGGGGCGAGCATCGTCAACCTCACCACCGTCGAGGCGTTCCGCGGCATCCCCGGCCACCCCGTGTACGCGGCGTTCAAGGCCGCGGTCACGCAGTTCTCGAAGAGCCTCGCCCTCCAGATCTCCGAGCACGGCATCCGCGTGAACGACATCGCGCCCGACGTCACGCGCTCGCGCCAGCTGCCCTACGAGCGGTGGCTGAGCGAGGACGACGTGGCCCGCATCCCGGCGTGGGTCCCCCTCGGCCGCCTCGGCGAGCCGGTGGACGTCGCGGGCGTCGCCGTGTTCCTCGCCTCGGACCTCGCCGGCTTCGTCACCGGCACCACCGTGCACTGCGACGGCGGGACGTACGCGGCCGGCGGCTGGTACCGGACGACCCACGGGCGTGGCTGGACGAACCGGCCGCACGACGCCTGAGCCGACGACAGCGCCCCGTGGGGATCGGTGCGGTTCGCGGACGGAACCGGTCCCGTCCCCGTAGGCTCGTCCCCCAACGGATCGCCGCCAAGGAGCCACCACGGTGCAGGACCCCGCCCCCCTCCCCGCGTCGCCAGCCGGCGTCGCCCCGAACGACCTGCCGGCCGTCGGCACCGCGGACCCCGACCTCGTCGGCGGGACCGGTCGATCGAACGTGCTGGGTCGCATCGAGTCGCTGCTGTCGGTGGCGTCGCCGCTGACGTCGTCGCCGGGCGCGCCGCTCGAGACCACCAACTTCATCCGCTCGCTGCAGCCGTCGCTGATGCCGCGCACCTCGCTGCACCAGGGCGTGGTCAGCGGGTTGGCCGTGCTCGCGGCCCGCGGCGTCAGCTCCAACGTCGAGCGGCTGACGGCGCGCGCCACCTTCGGCAGCAGGTCGTTGACGCTGCGGCTCATGGCGCGGGCGGGGCTCGCCGCCGGCGGTCGCGCGCTCCGGGCCTGGCCCGAGCCCGACGACCACGCCTGGCCGGCCGACGTGTCGCGCCTCACCGGTGAGCTCCTCGAGATCGGCGCGGCGGGCGGCGCGATGTACGACGTGCTGAGCAAGGTGAAGCCGTCGGGCGAGTCACCCGACCAGCGGAGCCTCGTGCGCCTCGGCGTGACGACCGCGGTGTCCCTCGGCGCGGCGGCCTTCGCGTCGCGCCACTTCCTCGCCGAGCGCCGCTCGTACTTCACCGACGACTTCGACCAGCTGCCGCTCACGCTGCCGCGCTCGATGCTCAACACCGCCGCGGTCACGGCGCTGGGCACGGGCATCGGCGTGTCGTTCCGCGCCACCCGCCGCGGTTGGATCCGCTACTTCGGCCCGGGCATCACCAAGCAGGTGCTCGCACGGACGGTGAACGCGGCGCTGTGGGCCGGCGGGACGACCGGGCTCTACTGGTTCGGCATCTCCTACGTCGGACGGGCGAACGAGAAGGTCGACCCGGGCTACGCGACGCCGCCGACGAGCCCGCTGGTCTCCGGCTCGGCGGAGAGCCTCTCCCAGTTCGACGAGCTCGGCCAGCAGGGCCGGCGCTACGTGCTCGACGCGCTCGAGCCGGATCTCATCCGCTCGACCATGGGCGAGGACGGCGAGCACCCGATCCGCATCTTCGTCGGCTTCAACGACCACCCCATCCACACGTCGTCGCGCAGCGAGACCGCGCTCGCGGAGATGGAGCGCACGAACGCCTACGACCGCAAGTACCTCCTGCTGGTGTCCCCCACGGGCACGGGCTGGGTCGACCACACGATGCTGGAGGCCGCGGAGTTCTTCGCCCGCGGCGACATCGCGTCGGTCTGCATCCAGTACGGGCGCTACCCGTCGTTCCTGTCGCTCCAGAAGGTGCGCCAGGGCCGCCGCCAGTTCCGCAGCCTCGTGCAGGGCGTGCACCAGCGGATGCTCGGCATGCCCGAGGACCGGCGCCCGACGGTGCTCGTGTTCGGCGAGAGCCTGGGTGCCTGGTCGTCGTCGGACGTGGTCATGAAGTCGGGCGTCGAGGGCTTCGACCAGTACGGCATCCACCGCGCGCTGTGGTTCGGCATGCCGCACCTCGCGAAGTGGTCGGCGGCCGGGCTCGACCGACCGGGCGCGATGACGCCGCCCGGGACCGTCGGCGTGTTCGACCGCTGGGAGGAGCTCGCCGAGCTGACCCCCGAAGCGCGCGACGCGCTGCGGGTGGTGCAGCTGAGCCACGACAACGACCCGATCACCCACGTCGACCCGAGCATCCTCTACCGGTCGCCCGACTGGCTGGGTGAGCCCCGCGGCCGCGGCGTGCCCGACGGGCAGCGCTGGTACCCGGTCGTCACGTTCCTCCAGACGATGATCGACGCCGCGAACGCGATGCGGAACAGCCCCGGCGACTTCCGCTCCACCGGACACGACTACCGCGCCGACACCGCCCGGTTCGTGGCCGAGGGCTACCGGTTCCCGTACTCCGAGGAGCAGCTCGCGCGGGTGGAGGTGGAGCTGCGGCGGCTCGAGAAGGAGCGCGCCGAGCGCATCAAGCCCCCGAAGGAGGGCGAGGCGCCCGCGCCGGCGGCCCCGCAGGCCGGCCCGTCGGGCAACGGCTCGACGACGACCGCCTCGGTGCCCGAGCCGGCCCTGCCGACCGGCCGCACGGCCGGACCGGGGTGGCTACGCAAGTCCGGCCTCGGCGGGTGACCGGGCACGACGTCGACCCGGGGCCGCGCGCCCCGCACGACCACGGCGGCCCGAGCTGGTGGGACCCGCTCTCGATCCGCCCCGACCGCGCGACCTCCGAGACCGGCCCCGTCGTGGGCGTGGTCGCGATCCTCGTCGGCTCCAACATCGTCGCCAACGAGGTCCTGCCGGACTGGGCCTACATCCCCTGGAACATCGGCGTCGCCGGCGCCCTCGTGTGGACCGCCCGCCGGTACGGCCGCTGCACCCTCCCCGAGCTCGGCCTCTCGCCCGACCGCATCCGCGACGGCCTGCGCTGGGGCGGCGTCGCGGCCGGCGCCGTGCTCGCCGGCTACCTCGTCGGCGCTGCGCTGCCGCTGACCCAGGAGCTGTTCCACGACGACCGGGCGGCCGGCACGTCCGTCGGCGAGCTGCTGTGGCGCGTCCTGATCGAGATCCCGCTCGGCACGGTGCTCGCCGAGGAGATCATGTTCCGCGGCGTCCTCCCGGCGATGTTCCGACGGCGCTTCGCGGCGAAGCGCAACTGGGCGGTCCGCGCCGACGTCACCGCCGCGCTGCTGTTCGGCCTGTGGCACGTGCTGCCGTCGCTCGACCTCGCCGGCGCGAACTCCGCGTTCAAGGACCTCGGCGCTGCCGGCACCGTCATCGCGATCGGCGGCAGCGTCGTCGGGACCGCGGCGGCCGGCCTGATGTTCTCCTGGCTGCGGAACCGCTCCGGCAGCGTGGTCGCCCCGATGCTCCTGCACTGGAGCATCAACGCGGGTGGGTTCCTCACCGCCTGGATCGTGCAGCGCTAGCGACCGGGTGCGGCGGTCCGGCGCCTACCGGGTCGCGTCGTCCGCGGGCGCGTCGCCCGGCGCCGGTGCGTCGGCCGGCGTCGGAGCGTCGGCCGGCGTCGGCCCGCCGACGGCGCCGTCCCGCAGGTC
>JAEVZA010000309.1 GCA_023392475.1 Actinomycetes bacterium
AACGGTGTACGACAACGTCGCCTACGCCTTGCAGGTCACCGGCCAGTCGCGCAAGGAGATCCGGGCCAAGGTCCCCGACATCCTGCGCCTGACCGGCCTGGCGACCAAGTTGCATTCCTACCCCGACCAGCTGTCGGGCGGCGAGCAGCAGCGCGTCGCGGTCGCGCGCGCGTTCGTCAACCACCCTCCGCTGCTGCTGGCCGACGAGCCGACCGGCAACCTCGACCCCGAGACGTCCGTCGGCATCATGCAGCTGCTGTACCGGATCAACCGGACCGGCACGACGGTCGTCGTCGCCACGCACGACAAGGCGATGGTGGACCGCATGCGCCGCCGCGTGATCGAGGTCTCCAAGGGCCGGATCGTCCGCGACGAGCAGGCCGGCGGCTACTCGGCCGGCGACCTCAGCCAGACGACGCGCGAGTTCGGCGCGCTGTGGCGGGAGGGGTTGGAGTGAGGTTCGGCTTCTTCTTCCGCGAGGCGCTGCGCGCGCTGCGCCGCAACGCCGTCCCGTCGTTCGCCGCGGTCGCCACGGTGCTGGTCACCGTGCTCGTGCTCGGCGTCTTCATCCCCGTCGTGCAGGCCACGACCGGCGCGGCCAACGAGATCCGCGGCAAGGTGCTGGTCGACGTCTACATGAAGCCCGACGCGACGAAGGCCGACATCACCCGCGTCGAGAACCGCATCAAGCAGACGCCCGGCGTCGGCCGCGTGCAGTTCATCTCCAAGGAGCAGGCGATCGAGACCGAGCGCAAGGCCGGCCGCGGCGAGTTCTACGACTTGCTCGGTTCCAACCCGCTCCCGGACCTGCTGCGCGTGACGCCCGCGTCGCCGGACGACATCGTCCAGGTGCGCGACGCGCTCGCGCCGATGTCGCCGTCGGGCCAGCGCACCGTCATCGACGAGTCGATCGACGAGGTCCAGGACCGCAAGGAGAACACGGACAAGATCCTCTCCGCGACCCGCGTCGTGAAGCTCACGATGGGCCTGCTGGCCGCGCTGCTCGCGCTCGCCTCGCTGCTGCTCGTCGCCAACACGATCCGGCTCTCGATGTACGCCCGCCGGCGCGAGGTCGAGGTCATGAAGCTCGTCGGCGCCACCGACTGGTTCATCCGCTGGCCGTTCGTGATCGAGGGCGTCATCGTCGGCGCGCTCGGCGGCGTCACCGCGATCACGCTGCTCGGCGTGGTCAAGGTCTCGCTCGTCGACCCGCTGGCGAAGGACTTCGCCCTGATCGCGGCGCCGGACACGATGAACTTCCCGCTGCTGATCGGCGTGCTGCTGCTCGCGGCGATCGGGGTCTCCGCGCTGGGCTCCGGGCTCTCGCTGCGCCGCTTCCTGCGCGTCTAGGCGGAACGCTGGCCCAGGGGGCCAGGTTCCGTTTGCGGGTGTTCGCCCTGGGGGCGAAACCCGCGGCGATCCACACTTCTAGAGCGGACGTTTATCACCCCGGGTAGCGTGTTCGTGGTGCGCCGCCGCCGCTCCCTCACGCCGGTCCTCGCCGTGCTCGCGCCGGTGCTGCTCGTCGTCGGCATCTGGCTGGGCGGGCATCCCGACCGTCTCCCGGGCTTCGTCCGCGACGCGTTCGTGGGTGATTCGGAGGGCGCGCTCTACGACGAGGCGCTCGACACCATCGCGGACAACTACTACCGCGAGGTCGACAAGGACAAGCTGTTCGACAAGGGCATGGCGGCCGGCGTCAAGTCGCTCGACGACCGCTTCTCGGCCTACTTCGACCCCAAGCAGTACAAGGAGTTCGAGGAGGCGACCGATGGCGCCTTCGAGGGCGTCGGGATGAACGTCGCCGAGGTCAAGCGCGGCCTGCGGGTGCTCACCGTGTTCGACGGCTCGCCCGCCCAGCGCGGCGGGATCAGGACCGGCAACCTGATCACGGCCGTGAACGGGACGTCGCTGGAGGGCAAGACGTCCGAGCAGGCGACCGCGCTGATCAAGGGCCCGGCCGGCACCGAGGTGACGCTCACGGTGATGGACGGCGAGGAGTCGCGCGACCTCACGCTCAAGCGCGCCCGCGTCGACGTGCCGGTCGTCGAGTCCGAGATGCAGACGGCGCCCGACGGGCGCAAGATCGCGCACGTGCGGCTCTCCGGCTTCACCTCCGGCGCCCACGGCGAGGTCCGCGACGCCGTCGACCAGCTGCTCGACAAGGGCGCCCAGGGGATCGTCCTCGACCTCCGCAACAACGGCGGCGGGCTGCTCAACGAGGCGGTCCTGATCTCCTCGATCTTCATCCCCGACGGCACGATCGTCTCCACCGACGGCCGCGCGCGGCCCAAGCGGATCTTCGAGGCGACGGGCAATGCGATCGACACCAAGATCCCGGTCGTCGTGCTCGTCAACCGGGAGTCCGCGTCGGCGTCGGAGATCGTGACCGGCGCGCTCCAGGACCGCCATCGCGCCGAGGTGGTCGGCACCCGCACGTTCGGCAAGGGCGTCTTCCAGGAGGTCCGCAAGCTGTCGAACGGCGGCGCGCTCGACATCACCGTCGGC
>JAEVZA010000357.1 GCA_023392475.1 Actinomycetes bacterium
TGGTGCGACTGGACGAGCACGGTGGCGACGGTCGCCGCGACCACGGTGGCCACGCGGTCGCCGCGCCACGCCGCGGTGGCGGTCACCACCAGCACCGGCACGCCGAGCACCGCGACCATCGGGTTCCACGGCGCGGCGAGCACGTCCCACCCGTGGGCCACGGCGAGGAGCAGCCCGAGCGCGGCGGCGGCGAGGAGCCCGGCGTGGCCCCACCGCCGGCGCACCACCAGCAGGCCCGCGAGCAGGAGCGCCAGGTCGAGCGCCACCATGCCGAGCGCGAACGCCGGCGTCCGGCCGACGACGGCGCGGAACGCCGCCATCCACCACTCGAACGCCGGGCCGGGGTGTCGGAACCCGTACTGCGAGTAGCTGCCGAGCACCGGGACGGTGTGCCGGGCGAGCCGGCTGTCGATGTCGAGCGCTGCCTCGTCGCCGTAGGGCACGTGGTCGGCGAAGCGGAGGATGCGCACGGCGGCCACCACGAACGGCGCGGCGACGAGCGCCAGCACGGCGGCGTCCGCCGCTCCCCGGCCGCGGGGCCGGCCCGCGCCCTGCGGCGGGTCCGGGTCGGGCACGGGCCCGGACGGTAGCAGCGCCTCGTACCGCCGCCCGGCGTCCCCCTAGTGTCGTCGCCATGACGACGGTCGACCCGACCACGGGCGCCCCGCCCGCGCTGCACCTCGACACCCTCCCGAGGGTGTTCCCGCTGGAGCTCCCACGGACCTCTCGGGTCGACCTCGCCCGCCGGGGTCGCCAGATCGCCACGGTCACGGCCCGGCACTTCGCGCCGCTCGCGGCGCGGTCCGCGCTCACCCGCCACCTCGCGCCCGACGCCTGGGCGCGCCCGCTGCGCCGCACCTTCGAGGACCTCGGCGCCACGTTCATGAAGTTCGGCCAGCTCATCGGGTCGGCGCCGGGCGTGTTCGGCGAGGGCGTGGCCGACGAGTTCCGCTCGTGCCTGGACACGGGCCAGCCGGTGCCGTTCGACGAGGTGCGGCGGGCCGTCGAGCGCGACCTCGGCATGCCGCTCGACGAGGCGTTCTGGAGCTTCTCCGAGTCGCCGATCGGACGCGCCTCGATCTCCGTCGTGCACAAGGCGACGACCCGCGACGGCCGGCGCGTGGCGGTCAAGGTCCTGCGCCCCGTGATCGAGTCGCGGGTCGCCACCGACCTCGACCTGTTCCAGCCGCTGCTCGAGATCGTGGCGAAGCAGACCGGCGAGTACGCCGCCGGCCAGCTGCTCGCCATGTTCCAGGGCTTCCGGGTCCAGATCGGCGAGGAGCTCGACCTCCGCAACGAGGCCCGGGCGATGGCGCACTACCGGTGGCTGCTCGAGCAGGTGGACCTGCCGCGGGTCACCGTGCCCGAGGTGTTCCCCGAGCTGTCGGGCCCGCGGGTGCTCACGATGGAGTTCCTCGACGGCGTCCCCGTCGACGACCTGACGACCGTCGCCCGCTACGGGTACGACCCCGCCCCGGTCGTGCAGGAGGTCATCAAGGGGTTCCTCCTGACCGCCGTGCGGTGGGGCACCTTCCACGGCGACGTCCACGCCGGGAACCTCCTCCTGCTGCCCGACGGCCGGGTGGGCGTCATCGACTGGGGCATCGTCGGCCGGCTCGATCCGCAGACCCACCGCTTCTTCCGGACGTTGATCGAGGCCGCGCTCGGCGACGAGCGGGCCTGGCCCGACATCGCGAGCCACGCCGAGCGCATGTACGGGCCCGTCCTCCAGGACGACCTCGGGATGGACCACGAGCAGGTGACCGCGTTCATGCGGATGGCCCTCGAGCCGGTGCTCACCCAGCCGTTCGGCGAGGTGTCGCTGGCGGACCTGCTCAACGCGCCGCAGCAGAAGGTGGCGGAGGTGCGCGGCATCGAGGCCGGGACGCTGACGGCCCGCGCCGTGTTCCGCCGGTTCAAGGAGCAGCGCCGCATCCGGGCCGCCGCCGAGGCGCACGGCGTGTACGACTCGGACTACGACCGGGGCATCTTCCTGCTCACCAAGCAGCTGATGTACTTCGAGCGCTACGGCAAGATCTTCCTCGCCGACGTCGGGCTCTTCGAGGACGCCGAGTTCTTCCGGGCCGCGCTCGACGCGCCCACCACCGCCGGCGACGCCTGAGCCCGTCAGACCGCGGCGATCCGCAGCGCCGCGGTCGCGAGCCAGACCGCGCCCACGCCGCCGGTCAGCCAGGCCGGTGGAGGTCGCCGCTCGGCGAGCAGGCACAGCACGGCGAACGTCGGGACGATCACGATCGTGCGGAGCTCGGCCGGGCCCTGCCAGACGTTGCGCGACAGCGTCGCCGGCACGAGCAGCGTGCAGGCGAGGGCGACGGGCAGCCAGCGGTCGTCGCCCTCGACGGCGCGCGACCGCACGAGCGCGACGACGACCAGCGCCACCACGAGGATGACCTGCGGCAGGACGAGGACCTCCTGGCGCCCGACATCCAGGCTGAGCCACCGGCCGAGCTCGGGCAGCAGCCCGGCGAAGGGCACCGCGGCGTTCCGGTCGGCGGAGCTCAGGAGGGGGAGCTCGCCGATCGCGGCGCGCGCGACGAGCTGCCACACGACGAAGGCGAGGCCGGGGACCAGCCACGGCGCGTCCTCGACGCCGGGGCGGGCGCGGTGGGTCGCCACCCGGAGCAGCCGCGTGCCCGCGTACGCGACGACCACGACCAGGGACTGCTCGTGGGTGAGCACGGCCAGCGACCACGCCGCTGCCGCGGCCCACGGCGCTCGCCGGGCGACCGCCAGCGCGCCGGTGACGAGGGCGGCGAGCATGACCGCCTCGCACAGGTCGCGCGACAGCGTCATGACCAGGCCCGACGAGGCCGCGGCGAGCAGGCCCCACGCGGGCGCGAGCCCGTGGTCCGACGCGAACGCCGCCGCCGCGGCGGCGAGGCACCCGACGGCGATGCAGTTGACGAGGACCAGCGACCAGACGACGAGGCCCGGCCGGCCCGCGGCCAGCGCCCACGCGAGCAGCGGGTACGCCATCCGCCCGGCACGGATGCCGCTGTCGAGCCGGGCACCGGCCTCGGCCGGCGGCGCCAGGCGTGAGGGGGAGACGGCGAGGCGCCAGTAGAACTGCCCGTCGTAGCCGGTGCCCGGGAACACGTGGATCCCGGGCTCCGCGGCGCGGGCGTCGACGAAGTCCGACCCGGCCACGACGAACCGGCTGACGTCCCGGTCGGCGGCCACGAACCACCGTGCCCCGACGAACACCAGCGCGACGCCCACGGCGAGCACCCCCACGTGGACGGGACGCAGCCGGGCGGCGGACATCGCTAGGGGATGAGCCGTCCGAGGAGCGTCGCCGCGGTCATCCAGACGAGGCCGAGGCTGCCGAGCGCGGCGACGAGCGCCTGGCGCCGGCGCGGCGCCGCCCACTGCGCGAGGGCGACGACGAGCGGCAGCGCCAGCAGGCCGTAGCGGCCGAGGGAGTCGATGTTGTTGGCCGACAGTGCGACCACGAGCGTGACCGCCGCGTAGGCCAGCCAGGACCACGGCTGCCGGCGTCGGTGGGCCAGGACCAGCAGGGCCAGGAACAGGACCGCGAAGGCCACGTTGTAGACGTCCCGGAGGTCCAGGCGGGCGACGTCCCACAGGCCCTCGCCCAAGCGCGTGACCGGGTCCCGGAAGCCGGCCCGGAGCTGGCGCTGGATGCGGACGGGTTCGCCCAGGTCGCCGGTCGTCGCGCCGATCCAGAGGATGCCGAGGACGAGCCCGGCGACCGGGGCGGCGATCGCGGCGAGCGCGCCGGCGACGTCGCGCGACGACCGACCGGACCGCGCGGGCGATCCGGGCCGCGCCGCGACGCCGGGCCGCAGCGCCACCCAGGCCTCGAC
>JAEVZA010000400.1 GCA_023392475.1 Actinomycetes bacterium
GCTCGTGCGTGTGCACCTCGATGCCCGGGTTCACGCGCACGAGCACCCGCGGCGCGGGCAGGCCCGCTGCGACCAGCGCCTCGATGCGGTCGAGCTCGTCGTGGCTGTCCACCACGACGCGGCCGACCCCGGCGCCGAGCGCGAGCCGCAGCTCGTCGACCGACTTGTTGTTCCCGTGCAGCACCGTGCGCTCCGCCGGCACGCCCGCGGCCAGCACCACCTCGAGCTCGCCGCCGGTGGCCACGTCGATGCGGAGCCCCTCCTCGTGCGCGAGCCGCGCCATCGCCCGGCAGAGGAACGCCTTGGACGCGTACGTCGCGCCCTCGCCGAGCACGGTCGCCGCCTCCCGGCAGCGGGCCCGGAGGTGCGCCTCGTCGTAGACGAACAGCGGCGTGCCGAACCGCTCGGCGAGCTCCAGCGCGTCGACGCCGCCGATCGAGAGCCGGCCGTCGTCGGCAACGCGCGCCGCGTCGGGCAGGAGGTGGGTCGGCAGCGGTTCCATGCGGGCGCGACCCGTCACATGCGGTCGGGCGCGGTCACGCCGAGGAGGGCGATGCCGACCCGCAGGCCGACGCCGGCCGCATCCGCCAGCCACCACCGCGCCTGCCGGAGGTCGTCGGGCGTGTCGGGGTGGAGGATCGGGCAGTCGTGGTAGAAGCCGTGGACGGCGGCGGCGAGCTCCCGAACCCACGTCGTCACCTTGTGCGGCGCCCGCTCCCGCGCCGCGAGCTCGACGACCTCGGGGAGCGCCTGGAGCTGCCGCAGCACCTCGAGCTCACGCTCCTCCACGAGGAGCCCCAGGTCCACGTCGGCGAGCGGCCGCCGCTCGATGCCCCGCTCCGCGGCCACCCGTGCGATCGAGGCGATCCGGGCGTTGGCCATCTGCACGTAGAAGACGGGGTTCTCGTTCGACTGCGCGACGACGAGGTCCAGGTCGACCGTCTGCGGTGAGTCCACCGACTGCAGCAGGTAGGTGAGCCGCACGGCGTCGGCGCCGACCTCGTCGACCAGGTCCTCGAGCGTGATGAGGTCACCGGACCGCTTGGAGATCCGGACCTCCTCGCCGCCCCGCTCCAGCCGCACGAGCTGGGTGATGACCACCTCGAGGTCGTCGGGGTCGTGGCCGAGCGCCTGGATGGCGGCCTTGACCCGCGCGACGTAGCCGTGGTGGTCGGCGCCCCAGACGTTGATGACGAGGTCGAAGTCCCGGGCGAACTTGTCCCGGTGGTACGCGATGTCGGGCAGCAGGTAGGTGTACTCGCCGTCGCTCTTGACGAGCACCCGGTCCTTGTCGTCGCCGAAGGCGGTCGACCGGAGCCACACCGCGCCGTCCCGGTCCTCGACCACGTCCCGCTCGCGCAGGTCGGCGAGCGTCTCGTCGATGGCGCCGGTGTCCACCATCGCCCGCTCGGAGAACCACGTGTCGAACGTGACGCCGAGCAGGCCGAGGACCCGCCGCTGGTCCGCGAGGGCCCGCGCCTCGCCCCACTCGAGCGGGTCCGCGCCCTCGGGCATCTCCGACGCCCACTCCGTGATGTAGTCGCCGAGGTACCCGCCCTCCGGCGGCTCCTCGCCGGCGCGACGGGCGGCGAGCGACGCCGCGAACGTCTGCATCTGGACGCCCCGGTCGTTGACGTAGAACTCCTCGGCCACGTCGTGGCCCGTGAAGGCGAGCAACCGGGCCAGGCTGTCTCCGTAGGTGGCGCCCCGGGCGTGCCCGGCGTGCACCGGACCCGTCGGGTTGGCCGACACGTACTCGACCATCACCCGCCGGCCGCCGCCGACGTCGCTCCGGCCGAAGTCCTCGCCGGCCTCGACCACCCGGCCGACGACCTCGTGCAGCCACGCCGGCTCGAGCCGGAAGTTCACGAAGCCCGGACCGGCGACCTCGACCGCGACCACGTGCCGGGGCGGCGCCGCGGCCACCCGGTCGGCGATCTCCTGGGCGAGCTCCCGCGGGTTCCGCCCCGCCGCCTTCGCGGACGCGAGCGCCACGTTGGACGAGAAGTCTCCGTGCTCCCGCCGCGCCGGCTGCTCCAGGTGCACCTCCGCGGGCGGCTCCACGCCGAGCGCCACGAGGGCGTCGCGGAGGGCGGAGGTGAGCTCGTCGCGCATGGGAACGCCGATCGTACTGCCGCCCCCGAGATGGCCCGAACCCGGTTCCGCGGCGCTGCGGCGCACCGCGAGCGATGCCGGGCGCCGCGAACGGCTGCGCTAGGGTCGCACCCCGTCGCCCTCGTAGCTCAGGGGATAGAGCATCGGCCTCCGGAGCCGTGTGCGCAGGTTCGAATCCTGCCGAGGGCACTCTCCTCCCCACCTGATCGGACCGCCCGGTCGCGGCACCGGCTGCCCGGACCCGGGGCCCGGCGCAGCGACGGCCCGTCGGTCAGCCGAGCACGACGGGCAGGTGCTTGATGCCGTGGAGGAAGTTCGAGCGCATCCGCTCCACCGGACCCGCGAGCTCGATCGTGCGGTACCGCTCCACCAGGAGCTCGAGCAGCACGCGCACCTCCAGGCGGGCGAGCGAGGCGCCCAGGCAGAAGTGCGGGCCGCCACCGCCGAACGCCACGTGCGGGTTCGGGTCGCGGCCGACGTCGAACTCGTCGGGTCGGTCGAACGCCGCCGGGTCGCGGTTCGCGGCCGCGTACCAGAGCGCCACGATGTCGCCGGGCGCCACCTCGCGGCCGTCGAGCTCGATCGCCTCGGTGGCGTTGCGGCGGAAGTAGAGGACCGGCGAGGAGTACCGGAGCACCTCCTCGACCGCCGCGGGGACGAGCGCCGGCGACCCGCGCAGCCGTTCCCATGCCTCCGGCCGCGACGCCAGCTCGACGACCGCGTGGCTGAACGCCGTGCGGGTCGTCTCGTTGCCGGCTGCGGTCAGCAGCACGAGGAACAGCATGAAGCGGGCGTCGGACAGCCGCTCGCCGTCGACCTCGGCGTCGAGCAGCAGGGAGATGAGGTCGTCCTCGCGCGTCGCGGACCGCTCCTCGCGCAGCACGCCGAAGTGCTGGATCAGGTGCATCACGGCGTGGAGCTGCGAACCGGGGCCCGACGAGTACTCCGGGTCGGTCGAGGCGATGGCCTCGTTGCTCCAGCGGAGGAGGTCGGCGTCGCGCTCCGGCGGTGAGCCGATCATGCGCGCGATGACGTTGACCGGCAGCGGCATCGACACCTCGGTCGTGAAGTCGAACGGCTCCCCGGCCGGGTGCGCGTCGAGCAGCTCGACGAGCAGCTCGCGCACGGCGCCCTCGAGCAGGCCGATCTGCCGGGGCGTGAACCCGCGGTTGACGACCTTCCGGTACGCGGTGTGCTCCGGCGGGTCGAGCGTCAGCAGGTGCTTCGCGACCTCGCCGACCTCCTCGGGCGACGGACCGACGCCGGCGAACGTCGCGTCCATCACCGCCTGCAGCTCGTCGCCGTCGCCGAGCCCGGTCACGCCGCCGCGCTGCTGGTCGGACGACAGCACGTGCGGGCACCGGCCGAGGGCGACGACCTGCTCGTGGCCGAGCACCGAGAACACCCGCGGCCCGTCGCCGTGGCGCGGGTGCTGCCACACCGGCGACTCGGCCCGGCGCGCCTCGAACCACGCGTAGGGCGCGCCGCCCTCGGCCCACGTGTCGAGGTCGAGGAGCGGGTCCGCCGCGGTCACGCCGGGGATCCCGTCGCCGTCGGGTCGGACGGCACGACCGCCGTGTCTGCCAGCCGGGTGCGCCACGCCTCGACGAGCGCGTCCGTGTCCGTGTCGTCGGGGTGGAAGCCGGGGCGCACGTAGGCGATCACGTTGCGCAGGAACCACGGACTCAGCAGGCGCTGGTGGCGCAGGTCGCGCCGGAAGCGACGTCGGTGCGCCGGGGTGATCGCGGCCCGGTCCTCGTACACCGCCCGGCCCCACTCGATCGCCACGTAGGAGGCGAGGACGCCGGACGTCACGGCGAAGCCGGCGAGCCGCACGGCGTAGCCGCCGCCCGCGGCCACCATCACGTCGAAGGCCACGTTCTTGTGCTCGAGCTCCTCGAGCGCGTGCCAGGCGATGAGCGGCTCGACCGCCGGCTGGCCGAAGAGCGTCCGGCGGGTCTCGTCGTCGCCGAGGACGGCCTCCGCGAGCAGGCCCGTGTAGTGCTCCGCCGCGGCGGTCACGGCGACCGGCAGGGTGCTGGGCGGCACGCGGAGCACCACGTCGCAGATGCGGCCGATCGTCCGGTCGGCGCGCTCCGTGTGGTAGCCGACCTCGGCGAGCCGCTCGTTGAGGGCCCGGTGCTCCCGCCCGTGCATCGCCTCCTGGCCGGTGAAGCCCTTCACCTGCGCGCGCAGCACGGGATCATCGGCGACGGCGTCCCGGTGACGGCGCACGGAGGCCACGAAGAACTCCTCGCCCCGCGGGAACACGGCGGAGAGGGTGGCGAGGAAGTGGCTGAAGATCGGGTCCTCGGGCACGATCCAGCGGCCGAGCGGCGGTGTGTCGGGGTCGACGCGCAGGCGCCGCACGGGGATGCGGCGGCCGGCGGAGGGGCGGTGGCCCCGGGCCGATCCGCCGCGACGTCGGCGTGCCCGGCGCGGGCGGGACGTGGTCGTGATCATGCGGTGCCCTCCTCGGGGGTGGCGCGGGCGACGAGCCCGGAGACGGAGCGGACGAACGAGATCACCTCGTCGGGCCGGCCGTAGCCGCCGTAGCCCGACACGGCCGCGCCCTGGACGAACGTGAAGGCGACGTCGACGAGGCGGCGGGCGAGGTCGGCGTCGTCGAGCTCGGGCGAGAACCAGAGCAGGAGCTCCACGACCGTGCGCTCGAGCGAGCCGGCGAGGCCGTGCACCACGACGCGCAGCTCGTCGTCGGTGCGTGCGGCCACGACGACCTCGAGCACCGCCGCGTACGACGGTCCGCTCGCGATCGCCCACAGCGCGTCGATGGCGCGGTCGAGCGTCCGATCCTCGGGAGGCACCCCCTCGAACGCGGCCACGAACTCGCGCGTGTGGACCTCGAACAGGTGCTCGATGGCGGCCACGACGAGGTCGCGCTTGGTCGGGTAGTGGTGCGTCTGGGCCCCGCGGGACACGTTGGCCCGATCCGCGACCAGCCGCGTGGTCGTGCCGGCGTAGCCGTACTCGACGAGGCAGTCGACCGTGGCGGTCAGCAGGGCCCGCTGCGTCGCGGCGCTGCGGTCCTCCTGCGTGCGGCGTGTCGTGGCGGGCACGGCGGCTCCCTGCTCGACGGGCTCGGCGGTGGTGCGGTCGCTCAGATACCGACCTGTTGGTTTGTTTCTACGACGATGGGCGTGCCGAGCGCAAGCCATCCTCCCGTCCAGCCTGCCCGCCCCGGATCGTTCTGTGATGCGAGAGCGCGGGGTTTGCCGCCGGCACGCATCACAGAACGGCGGGGACGCGGGCCGCCGCGGTCAGCGGTGGAGGTCGGCGACGACCTCGGCGAGGTGCCGCGGGTCGGGCGCCCGGTTGTTGACGAGGCTCACCGAGTCGGAGATGCCGTCGAGGCGGGCGCGCACGAGGTCGCCGATCTCGTCGGGCTCCCCCACCACCGCGATCGTCGCGATGAGCTCGTCGTCCACGAGGCCCGACATGTCCTCCCACCGGCCCTCGCGAGCCAACGCCTGGAGCTCCGGGTGCAGGTCGCCGTAGCCGTGCAGGTCGAACACCGGCCGGTACGCCGGGGTGGTGCCGTAGAAGGCGAGCTGCTGGCGGACCGCCTCGTGGCTGCGGCGCATCTCCTCCTCGTCGCGACCCGTGACGACGATCGTGACGCACACGAGCTCGACATCGTCGACGTCGCGCCCGGCCGATGCGGCGCCGGCCGAGAGCGCAGGCAGCGTCAGCTCCTGGAGCGAGCGGCGCGTGTTGACGGGGTGGACGAGGAAGCCGTCGGCGACGCGCCCGGCGACCTCGGTCATGCGCGGGCCGACGCCGGCCGTGAACACCGGCGGCGGTCCCCAGTCGTTGGGCCCGGGGTCGAACGCCGGGATCATGCGCGTGTGCGTGTAGAACTCGCCGCGGAAGTCGAGCGGCGTGCCGTCCTGCCACGCCGACCAGATGGCGCGGATGCCGCGCACGAGCTCCTCGAGCCGGTCGGCCGGTCGCGACCACGGCATCGAGAAGCGCTGCTCGACGTGCGGGCGGATCTGCGTCCCGAGCCCGAGGGCGAACCGGCCCCCCGTGAGCGTCTGCAGGTCCCACCCCGCGTTCGCCAGCGTCATCGGCGTGCGGGCGAACGCGATCGCGATCGCCGTGCCGAGGGCGATGCCGGTCGTGTGCTCGGCGGCCACGGCGAGCGGGAGGAACGGGTCGTGCTTCGCCTCGAACGAGAACGCCCGGTCGTAGCCGAGCCCCTCGAGCTCGGCGTAGATCGTCCGGGCCGTCGCCAGGTCGTCCGTCGGCACGGTCATCGAGACGTGCACGTTCCCCTCCCCTCTCCGTCCCCGGTCGCCGTGCTCAGTGGCAGGTGACGCCGGCGGGCGGGTTGCCCGGGGTCCAGCCGGGCTCCGTCGTCGTGGTCGTCGCCGGCGCGGAACCGGGGACGGTGGCGGGCACCGCGCTGGTCGCCGCGTGACCCGTGCCGGGCGGCTCGGCGATCGTGGCGAAGTCGGCGCCGATGTCGACCGTGACCGTCCCGGCCTGCAGCGTCTTGTCCTCCTGCAGCTTCGGGGCCGGCCCGATCCACGCCGCCACCAGCTGGCCCATCGCCTTGCCGCCCTTCGGGTAGCGGACGACCGTGGCCGGCACGGGGGCCGGCGTCGAGGCCACCTGGCCCACCTCGAAGCCGCCGTCGGCGAGCACGAAGCTGACGCGCCGCGCCTCGCCCTTCTTGGCCGTGCCGTTGCCGACGTTGACGGTCACGTCCGACGCCTCTGGCGGCGGCTCGGTGGTCGTCGTGACGGCGGCGGAGGCGGTCGTGCCCCGGAAGAGGTCGAGGGTCGGCTGGGCCGCGGCCTGGTCGAGCAGGACGACGGCGGCGCCGCCGTCGGTGCGGTGCCCCACCACCGGCAGGGTGTGGGTCTGGAGCCGCTGCGGGTCGAAGTCGGAGAACCGCTGGGCGAGGCCGATGATGTCCGACACGCCCATGCCGCTGTCGAGCTTCACGCTGTCGACGCCGGCGTCGACGATGCCCTTGAGCGTGCCGATGTCGTCGATGCCGAGGGTGCGCACCTTCGAGAGCGCAGCGCGGGCGAGCAGCTGCTGGCGGGTCATCCGGCCGAGGTCGCCCGTGGGGTCGCTCACCCAGCGCACCCCGTTGTTCCACTCGAGGTGCCGCGACCGGGCGAAGGCGAGGCCCTGGTAGCCGTCGAGCACCGTGCAGCCCTTGGCCGAGACGCGCAGGCCGGAGTTGCGGTCGCGGACGGCGTGGTCGAAGTACATCGGCACGCCGCCGATCGTCTGGATGATCCCCTGGAAGCCGGCGAAGTCGACCTCGACGAAGTGGTGGATCGGGATGCCGAGGTCCTGCTGGATCGTGTCGACGAGGGCCTGGGTGGAGTGGCCGTACGCGGTGTTGATCCGCTGCTCCTTGCCCGTGCCGGCGATGGGCAACCACAGGTCGCGCGGGATGGACAGCATGTCCACGCGCTCCTTCGACGGGTCGATGCGCATGATCGCGATCGAGTCCGAGCGGCGGCCGCTCGGCGTGTCCCCGCTGAGCATCGCCCCGGAGCCGGCGCTCCCCTTCGCGATGCCCTCGCGGGAGTCGGAGCCGATGACGAGGTAGTTCTGCGGGCCGCCGTTCGCGTCGGCCAGGTTCAGGTCCTCGCGCTTGAGCCGGTTGAAGCTCCACAGCCCCCACGCCGCGCCGGCCACCGCCACGAGGCCGATCACGACGACGACCGCGAGCGAGCCGATCAGCAGCCGCTTGGGCCAGCGTCGTTCGGGCTCGGAGGTCGCCCGGCGTCGACGCACGACGCGTGTGGCGTCGCCGTCCTGCGGCGCGCCACGGTCACCGGGGTGGTCGGGATCTCTGGTCACGGTGCGAGGAGGGGTTGGGGATCGACCGAGCAGGGGGTGTTCGGCCACCCCGCGTCGCCCGCCGACGGGGCAACGCTAGTCGTCGGGGCCCCGCGCCTCACGGCACCGACCCCGACCTCTCAGGGAGGCGCGGGCCCGCCCGGGGCGCCGCCTCGGGCTCAGGCCGGGGCGGCCGGCTTCGGCTCCCGGGGCAGGCCGAGGAGCTTCTCGCCGACGATGTTCCGCTGGATCTGCGACGTGCCGCCCCAGATCGTCTCGGACCGCGAGAAGAAGAACGCCGACACCATCGGGCTGACGGGGTAGGCGTCGCGACCTTCCGCCCGCATCGTGGCCGGCCACGAGCTGCCCTCGGGGCCGGTGGTGGAGAGCATGCCGTCGGCGCCCCAGATGTCGAGCGCCAGCTCCATCGCCGCCTTGTGCATCTCCGACCAGAACATCTTGTTCGTGAGGCCGAGGGCGGCGACGCCCATGTCCCGCTTGCCCTGCACGGTCGCCGTCAGGGACCGGAGCCCGTTGATGCGCAGGATCTGGATCTTCGACCAGTAGGTCATCAGGCGCTGGCGGATCAGCGGGTCCTCGATGGCCCCGTTCTCGGTGGCGTGCTCGACCATGAGCCGGTACTCCTCGGCGAAGCGCCGGTAGCCGGTCGTGGCCGACATGCCGCGCTCGAAGCCGAGCGTGTCGTTCGCGACCTTCCAGCCGTTGTTGAGGCCGCCGACCACGTTGTCGATCGGGCAGCGCGCGTCGCTGAAGAACACCTCGTTGAACTCGGCGGTGCCGTCGGGCTGGACGATGCCCCGCACCTCGATGCCCGGCTGGTCCATCGGGACGAGGAGGTAGGAGATGCCCGCCTGCTTCTTCACGTCGGGGTCGGTGCGGGCGAGCACGAAGCAGTAGTCCGCGAACTGGGCCTGCGTGGTCCAGACCTTCTGGCCGTTGATGACCCACTCGTCGCCGTCCTGCACGGCGGTGGTCTTGAGCGACGCGAGGTCGGAGCCCGAGTCGGGCTCGGAGAAGCCCTGGCACCAGCGCATCGAGCCGTCGAGGATCTTGGGCAGGAAGTGCTTCTTCTGCTCCTCGGTGCCGTTCATGAGGATGGTGGGACCGACGAGCGTGTCGCCGAAGAAGTCGGCGCGCATCGGCGCCTTCGCCCGGGCGAACTCCTCCGCGAGCACCACGCCCTGCATCGTCGACAGGCCCTTGCCGCCGTACTCCTCGGGCCACGTGGCGCAGATCCAGCCGCCCTCGAAGAGCTGCTTCGTCCACTGCTCGTTGAAGCGCTTCTTCTCGTCGGGGGTCATCTCGAACCCCTCGTCGAACCAGCCCTGCGGCAGGTGCTCCTCCAGCCAGGCACGGATCTCCGTGCGGAACTCCTCGGCCTCGGGCGGGTAGGTCAGGTCCATGGGTCCAGTCTTGACCCGGCGGTCAAGTTCCGCCAGCCGGGGCCCGGCCCGATCCCCCTGCGTTCTCGGTGCACCTCACGTCGTGGGGCGACGTGAGGTGCACGGAGAA
>JAEVZA010000056.1 GCA_023392475.1 Actinomycetes bacterium
CGAGCGCCTCGTCGCCGGGCTCGACCCGTCGGGCCGCCCGCTCGGCGCCGCGAACCTGGACCTCCCGCTGCCCGACGACCCGGTCGAGCGGCTGTGGCAGCTGTGCACGACGGTGCGCGAGCACCGCGGTGACGGCCACGTGGCGCTGCTCGTCGGCGCCGACCTCGACGGCTGCGAGGCCAACGTGCTCGCCACCGCGGTGTCCGGGATGGATCCGGCGATCCTCCGCGACACGCGGGCGTGGACGCACGAGGAGTGGGCGGGTGCGACGGCACGGCTGACCGACCGCGGCCTCGTCGACGCCGACGGCGGCGTGACCGAGGCGGGCGCCGAGCTGCACCGCGGCATCGAGCACCGGACCGACGAGCTCGCGCTGTCGTCGTACGCCGGGACGGCCGACGACGAGGCGCTCGCCGAGCTCACCGGCGCCCTCCGTGACGTCGGCCGGCCGGTGCTCGAGGCCGGCGTCCTCCCGTTCCCCAACCCGATGGGCCTCCGCGGCTCCTGACCCGGGCCGGCCGATCCGCGTTCTGACGATTCGTCGTGCTGTCCAGCAGCGCGGATCGTCACGAGAACGCGTGGGGGCGCGTTCTGACGATTCGTCGTGCTGCCTGGCAGCGCGGATCGTCATGGGAACGAGCGGGACCGTAACCTCCGCCCCATGGACGACCGCCCCGCCCCCGATCCCCAGAAGCTCCTCCTCGACTGGATGGAGTGGGAGCGGGGCGAGACCCCGCCCGGCCGGGTGATGAGCAACCTCAAGACCCACGGCCTCAGGGACCTGCTCGAGCAGCTGAGCCAGGCGTCGTCGTAGGTGCCCGAGCGCGGTGGCCCCCAGGCCATCCCGCGGCCCGATTCGTGGGCGCCCGGCCGACCGGCCCCGTGGTCGGCGCTCCCGGCCGACCGGCTGGCGCCCACGCCCGACCGCGTCCGTGAGGTGTTCCCGGCCGGCCACCGCGGTCGGCCGTCGCCGGTGGCCGCCGAGGGTGGCACGCCGTCCGCCGTGCTCGTGCCGCTGTACGAGGACGAGCGGGAGGGCGGCCTCCACGTCGTGCTGACCCGTCGTGACTGGAACCTGCGGACGCACCGGGGCGAGGTCAGCTTCCCGGGCGGACGGGCCGAGCCCGGCGAGGATGCCCGTCGCACGGCGCTCCGCGAGGCGTGCGAGGAGGTCGACATCGACCCCGACTCGGTCGAGGCCCTCGGTGAGCTCGACCACCTCACCACCGTGACCCGCCGGGCCTACATCGTGCCGGTCGTCGGCCTCCTCCCGGGGAGCCCCGAGCTGCGGCCGAACGCCGGCGAGGTGGACGAGGTGCTGCGGGTCCCGCTCGCCGAGCTCCTCCGCGACGACGTGTTCCGCGAGGAGCGCTGGGGCACGCCCGACATGTCGCGCCCGGTGTACTTCTTCGAGCTCGTCGGGGACACGGTGTGGGGCGCCACGGCCGCGATGCTGCGGCAGATGCTCGCCCTGCTGACCGGCGCGGACCCGGGCTCGCTCGAGGACCTCGATCCGGCCCGCGGCACGCCGCCCGGCTTCCGGCTCTCGCCCGACGAGGAGCGCAGCGTCTTCTGAGCGGCGACGGCGGACGAAGAGCGCGGTCGCCGGGAGCTTCAGTGACCGGCGAGCTGGTTGGTGAACCAGCTGGCGGCGGCGGTCCGCCGGTGCGTGCCGAGCTTGTCGTACACGTGCTCGAGGTGCTTCTGGACGGTGCGTGAGCTGATGCCGAGCTGCCGCCCGACCTCCTTGTTCGTCGCGCCGTCGATGATGAGCGACAGCACCTGCGCCTCGCGGCTCGTGAGCTCGACGTGACCGGCGACGGTCACCTCCACCGGTTCCCCGTGCCCGACCGCGACGACCGCGCTGGCGAGGTAGGGCCGGAGCAGGTCGAGCAGCTGGTGGTCCCTGGGGGTGAACGGACCGTGCGCCCGGCGCAGCGTCGCGTTCACGACCGAGTCGCCGATGGCGTCGGACCCGACCATCCGGAACGGTCCGGCGACCGGCGCGGGCCGGGGTTCGCACCACTCGGTGATCCCGCTCGGGCGGATGTGGTGCAGCAGCGCGGAGTCGCACCCGACGAGGTGGCGCACACGGCGCAGGAGGGCGCTCACGTCGTCGGCGCTCCTCGCGTCCAGCGCGGAGCGGCCGAGCTCGGTGGCGGATCGCAGGTCTCCGGGCGTCACGTCGACCACAGTCGGTTCCCCTTCTCCGCTGCCGACGCTAGCCCGGTGACCTCTGGTCAGTACATGCGCACGATGGCGTATTGCGATCCGCGGAGCAGGGCGCGCATCGCGGTCGGTGAGGCCCGCCGACGGCCCGGCGACCGGTCCACCGGGCCCGGGAGGGCTACATCCAGTAGTTGGGGGCCTCGGCCGTGATCGTCACGTCGTGCGGGTGCGCCTCGCGCAGGCCCGCCGGGCTCATCCGCACGAACCGGGCGTCCCGCTGGAGCTCGGGGATCGTGTGGGTGCCGCAGTAGCCCATCGCGGACCGGAGCCCGCCCGTGAGCTGGTAGAGGATCTTCTGCGCCGGGCCCTTGTAGGGCACCCGCCCCTCGACGCCCTCGGGCACGACCTTCTCCGTCGTCTCGACCTCGCCCTGGAAGTAGCGGTCCTTGGAGAAGGAGCGGGCGCTCATGGCGCCGAGCGAGCCCATGCCTCGGTACGCCTTGTAGCGCTCGCCCTGCGAGAGGACGATCTCGCCCGGCGTCTCGTCGACGCCGGCGAGCAGGCTGCCGACCATGACGACGTCGGCGCCCGAGGCGATCGCCTTGGCGATGTCGCCGGAGTAGCGGACGCCGCCGTCGGCGATGACGCCGACGCCGTGGGGTGCGCACACCCGGGCGACCTCCTGCACGGCGGTCAGCTGCGGCACGCCGACGCCGGCGACGATGCGCGTGGTGCAGATCGAGCCCGGCCCGACGCCGACCTTCACGGCGTCGGCGCCCGCCTCGATCAGCGCGGCGGCGGCCTCGCCGGTGGCGATGTTCCCGGCCACGACGTCGACCTGGAGGTTCGCCTTCACCTTGCGGACGACCTCGATGACGCCGGCGGAGTGCCCGTGCGCCGTGTCCACCACCAGCAGGTCGACGCCGGCCTCGACGAGCGCGTGCGCACGCTGCAGCGCGTCGTCGCCGACGCCGACCGCGGCCGCGCACCGCAGGCGGCCCTGGCCGTCCTTCGTGGCGTTGGGGTACTTCAGCTTCTTGTTGATGTCCTTGACGGTGATGAGGCCGGTGATCCGGCCGTCGCCGTCGACCACGGGCAGCTTCTCGATGCGGTGGCGGCCGAGGATGGCCTGCGCCTCCTCGAGCGTGGTGCCCTGCGGCGCCGTGATCAGCCCCTCCGACGTCATCACCTCGGACACCCGCTTGCCGGGGTCGTCCTCGAAGCGGAGGTCGCGGTTGGTGAGGATGCCGACGAGGCGGTGGTCGCCGTCGACGATCGGCACGCCGCTGATCCGGTACTTCGCCATCAGGTCGAGCGCGGCGCCGACGAGGTCGTCGGGCCCGAGGGTGACCGGGTCGACGATCATCCCCGACTCCGACCGCTTCACCTTGTCCACCTCGGTGACCTGGTCCTCGATGGAGAGGTTGCGGTGGATGACGCCGAGGCCGCCCTCCCGGGCGATGGCGATGGCGAGCCGGGCCTCGGTCACGGTGTCCATGGCGGCCGACATGAGCGGGATCGCGAGCTGGACCGAGTCGGTCAGGCGGGTCGACGTGTCCACCTCGGCCGGGATGACGTCGGACGCGCCGGGCACGAGGCACACGTCGTCGAAGGTCAGGCCCATCTGGCCGAAGCGGTCGGCCGGGTCGCCGGCGGGGGAGGGAGCGGCGGTCGGATCGTCGAGTGAGGGCGCCATGGCGGGATGCTAGTACCCGCCACCCCAGGCGGCGTCGGAGGCCGCGGTGCGCTGCGTCACACGGGCTGGTCGAACACCTCGCCGAGCGCCCCGAGCAGCCACCGGTCCTCTGGCGCGAGCCCGTCGGGGAACGGCGCGCGGAAGCTCAGCCCCTCCAGCAGGTCGACCGCGCGGCCGGTGAGGCGCGGCGTGCCCTCGGGCACGGGGCCCGACGAGACGCGGACGGCGGGGCCGTGCTCGACGACGAGCCGGACCTCGGGATCCGTCGCCACCACCTCGAGGGTGCCGGGACGGTCCGAGCCGGTGAGCGACAGGAACCCCGGGCCGAGCGCGACGGCGTACGCGAGGCCCGCCGCGACCTCGTCGGGCTCCTCGACGACGGGCAGGCCGAGCGGGATGCGCACGTCCCGCTCGTGGATCCAGCTGTCCCACAGCGAGTGCAGGACGACGGCGCGCACGGAGAGGTGCCCGGGCGGCGCCTCGGCGACGGCCTCCCAGTCGTCGCCGCCGACGCGCTCGAGCACGGCGTCCATCGCCGCGTCGGCCTCGACGAGCGAGGCCAGCGCCTCGGCGGGCGGTCGGTCCCGGACGGCCGCCACCATCCCGGCGGGCGTGGCGACGGGGTCGAAGCCCTCGAGGAACCGGGTCGGGTTGCCGTCGAGCCCGCTCGCGATCGAGAGGGCGAAGAACCCGGTGGCCGTGGCGAGGTGCGTCACCACGTCCTGGACGCTCCAGCCGTCGCAGCGACTGGGAGCGGCCCAGGCCGCGTCGTCGAACCCGGCCAGGAGCTCCCGGAAGCGGGCCCGCTGCCGGACGTCGGGGGTGGCTGGGTCCACCACGACGGCGGGATCGAGGTCCAGCACCGGGGGCGGTCCGAAGCGGGGCGTGAGCTGCACGCTCGGCACGGTACCCGTGGGCGGCGCCCCGCGGCCGCTGCGTTCCGGCCGTCCCTGCGCCGGACATCCGGCTGCGTCGGACAGGGGGTCGGTCGGTAGGTTGGGGCCGTGGAGCGCCGCCGTCGCATCGTCGTGGTCGGGGCCGGCTTCGGCGGGCTGGAGCTGGTGAAGCACCTGGACCACGCGCCGGTCGACGTCGTCCTCGTGGACGCCAACAACTTCCACACGTTCCAACCGCTGCTCTACCAGGTGGCCACCGCCGGCCTGGACTCGGACGACATCGCCTCGCCGGTGCGCGGGATCGTCGGCCGGCAGCGCAACGTCGACGTGCGCCTCGGTCGCGTCGTCGGCATCGACGTGGCGTCGCGCCGCCTGCTCTTCGACGAGGGCCCGCCCGTGGAGTACGACCGGCTCGTGCTCGCTGCGGGCGCCGTGACCAACACGTTCCGCACGCCGGGCGTCGAGGAGCACGGGTTCGGCCTCAAGCACCTCTCCGACGCGGTCCGGCTCCGCCAGCACGTGCTGCGGCAGTTCGAGCGCGCCGCCGTCGATCCGTCGCTCATCGACGAGGGCGTGCTCAACGTGGTCATCGCCGGCGGCGGCCCGACGGGCGTGGAGCTCGCCGGTGGCCTGTCCGAGCTGTACCGCAACGTGCTCACCCGCGACTTCCCGACGCTCGACGTGCGGCGCGCCCGCGTGATCCTCGCCGAGCCCGCCGGCGTGCTGCTCTCGACGTTCCACCCGAAGCTGTCGGAGCGGGCCCGCCGCACGTTGGCGGCGCGTGGCGTCGAGCTCGTGCTCGGCCAGGGCGTGAGCTCGACCGACGGCAAGGTCGTCGAGCTCACCGACGGCACGCGCATCCCGTCGCCGACGCTCGTCTGGACCGCCGGCGTGCGGGCCAGCCCGCTCGCCGAGGTGCTGGCCGAGCAGCTCGGCCCCGACACGCTGACCCGCGGCGGCCGCGTCGTCGTCGGTCGGGACCTCACGGTCCCCGGGCACCCGGAGATCTCGGTGATCGGCGACCTGGCCGCGACCCGCGGGAAGGACGGCGAGCTGCTGCCGCAGGTGGCGCCGGTCGCCATCCAGTCGGGGAAGCTCGTCGCCCGCAACCTGGTCGCCGAGCTCGACGGCCGTCCGCCCGAGGCGTTCCACTACCTGGACAAGGGGTCGATGGCCACGATCGGCCGGCACGACGCGGTGGCCCAGCTGCCGGGCGGGCTCCGCTTCTCCGGGCCGCTGGGCTGGCTGGCGTGGCTGGTGCTGCACCTGGTGATGCTGATCGGCTTCCGCAACCGGGCGAACGTGCTCGTGAACTGGGCCTGGAACTACGTCACCTACGACCGCGGGTCGCGCCTCATCGTGCAGGAGGAGGAGGTCGGCTCGCCGCCGGCCGCCGTGCGGCGGGACGAGGCCGACCGCGACGTCGCCCCGGGTGGTGGCGCGGCCCCCGAGGGCTAGGTTGGCCGCATGCCGACGGTGACGTTCGAGGGTGAGACGCACGGCGAGATCGTGGTGAAGGTCCGCCGCTGGCTGGCCTCCGTCGACGGGCAGGAGGGCTCGTCGATCTCGGCCGCCCAAGCGGTGACGCAGGGGGCCGAGCTCACGAAGGACGCGCTGCGGATCATCGCCGCGTCGGCCCCCGAGCCGGTCGCCCAGTCCGACCTCGTCAAGGGCCTCACGAACATGGGCTACAAGGCGACGGACGCCACGAAGGACGCCGTCATCGCCGGCCTCGACTCGATCGAGGAGGCGACCGGCGGCGGCGTGGTGCACCAGGCGACCGAGGCGGGGCGGAAGGTCGTGTGGCAGATGAACACGACCATCGCCAAGCAGCTCCTCCGCTCGCTCCGCCGCTGACCGACTCGCCCCCGGCGATCCCGTCCGCGAGGCGGCGATCGCGTTCTGACGATTCGTCGTGCTGCCTGGCAGCGCGGATCGTCATGGGAACGAGTGGGAACCGGGCTCGGCGTCCCTCGGATCCGTGTGCAGCGGTGCTAGAGCGAGAGGCGGTCGGCGAGCGCGGCGATGTCGGTCGTGACGTCGAACCCGTCCGCGTCGACGAGCCACTCGCGGTTGCGGTGGTGCAGGTCGTCCCCGTCGTCGTAGCGGTTGAGGTGCACGAGCATCCGACCGGCGAGCTCGCCGAACGAGTCACGTGCGCCGCGCACCGAGCTGATCGTGCCGAGCCCGGCGTCGGCGACGAGCAGGAGGACGTCGGGCCCCAGCGCGGCGGCGAGCGCCACGCCGTCGCCGTCGTGGGCGACCGGTGACCGCGGGCCGCCGGCGAGCTCCACGAAGCCGATCGCGGTCGGGTCGTCGGGCCACGACGCGGTGACCTCGTCGGCGAGGTCGGCGAGCACGATGGGCGGTCGGCCGAGGACGTCGGCGGCCATCGGCGGTGCCATCGCCACCTCGTAGCGGCGGTCCGCGGGGCAGACGACGAACGGGTCCTCGCCGGTGGCGCCTGCGAGCTCGTCGGCGTCGGTGGTGGGGTCGTCGGGCTCGAAGGACTGCGCCGGCTTCCGCACGCGCACGTCCGTCCCGCGCCGTCGCAGCTCGGCGGCCACCGCAGCGGTCACCCAGGTCTTGCCGATCTCCGTCGCCGTCCCCGCGACGACGACCACCCGCTCCGGCCGCACGATCAGGCGTTCTGTGTCGTGGAACGATGCCCCTGGCCCCCGTTCGACGACACGGAACGGGTCGGGGCGTCGGTCGGGCCGGTGGACGGGGTGAGGGTGGCGAGGGCGTCGGCGAGACGTCGGACGTCGGCGGGGTCGTGCGCGGCGGAGAGGGCGACGCGGAGCCGGCACGTCCCGTCGGGCACGGTCGGCGGCCGGATGGCGGGCACGAGGAGGCCCTGCTCGAGCAGCCGCGCCGAGGCGTCGAGG
>JAEVZA010000459.1 GCA_023392475.1 Actinomycetes bacterium
GCCATCGGCCGGGGCGGGGCCTCGCCACCGGCGCCGACGGCCGCGAGCAGCGGCTCGGCGTTGCCGAGGACGCACTCGGGATCGGGGTCGGACAGGTCGAGGCCCACGAAGAACTTCGACGCCATGCAGCCGCCCTGGCAGGCGTCGTAGCTGCCGCAGCTGGCGCACGCGCCGGGGCTGTCGGGCTCGCGGAGCGAGGCGAACAGCTCCGACCCTCGCCACACCCGGGTGAAGCCGCCGTCGTCGCGCACGTTGCCGGCGAGGAACTCGTCGTGGATCACGAACGGGCAGGCGTACACGTCGCCGACCGGGTCGATGAGGCACACGACCCGACCCGCGCCGCACAGGTTCAGCCCCGGCAGCGGGTCGCCCAGGGCGGACAGGTGGAAGAAGGAGTCGCCGGTGAGCACGTCGTCGCGCCCGAGGAGCCAGTGGTAGAGGTCGCGCTGCTGCGCCTGCGTGGGGTGCAACCGGTGCCACGCGTCGGCGCCCCGACCCGACGGCCGCAACCTGGTCACGCGGAGCTGCGCGCCGTAGCCGTCGGCGAGGGCCTTGAACGAGTCGAGCTGGTCGACGTTCTCGCGGGTCACCACCAGGCTGATCTTGAAGGGGCCGAACCCGGCGTCGGCCAGGTGGTCCATCGCCCGCCGCGCCGCGTCGAACGAGCCGTCGCCGCGGACCGCGTCGTTGACGTCGGGCGTGGCGCCGTCGATGGAGATCTGGACGTCGAGGTAGTCGGTGCCGGCGAGCCGGCGGGCGGCCTCGGCGTCGATGAACGTGCCGTTGGTCGAGAACTTCACCCCGACGTGGTGCGCCACCGCGTGGTCGACGATCTCGAAGAAGTCGGGCCGCAGCATGGGCTCGCCGCCGCCGATGTTCACGTAGAAGACCTGGAGGCGCTCGAGCTCCTCGACGACGGCCTTGCACTCCTCGGTGCTCAGCTCACGTGGGTCGCGCCGGCCCGACGAGGACAGGCAGTGCACGCAGCTCAGGTTGCAGGCGTACGTGAGCTCCCAGGTGAGGCAGATCGGCGCGTCCAGCCCGAGGCGGAACTCGTCGACCAGGCCGCGGGAGGCGGTCGGCGGCTGGTGGGAGATCGTCGGGGCGGCGACCTTGGGAGCCCCCGTCGCGACGGAGGCGGGTTCATGCGGCACGGAGCATCTCCGAGGTCTGCAGGGCGTCGAGGGCCGTGAGGAACGAGGGCCAGCGGGCCTCCTCCACCCCGGCGCCGGCGAGCGCCTCGCCGACCGTGCTCGACCCGTCGAGCGACTCGACGACGCGCACGAGGTCGGGGTGCTTGAGGAACGAGAGCTTCCGCGTGGTGAAGCTGTACGCGAGCGCGCCGAAGCGCTCGGGTCGGAGCGAGACGGCGGGGTGCAGCTCGAGGCGGTCGTCGAGCGCGACGGTCACGGCAGGGTCAGTAGACGCCGCACATGCCGTCGATCGAGACCTCCTCGACCAGCAGCTCGTCGGCGACCAGCGCCGCCTCGTCCGCCGCGGGCACGGCCTCGTCGGCGACCGGCGCCCCGTCGGGCAGGTCGACGCTCTCGGTGGTCTGCGTGTCGATCGACATCGGGAGGCTCCTCGGTCTCGGGACGGGGACATGGTACCGGCCCGGCCCGGGGCGCCGTCCCCCGCCCGGCCGCCCCGCTCCCGTGCGGCTCCGAGCCGCCCGACGGCGGCGGTCGACGGCCGGGTGCACCGGGATAGAGTCCCGAACGGTCAGCGGCCGCGCCCTCGCGGGCCGCCTTCGACAGGGGGAACACACATGCCGACCAGCACCCGAGCCGCCGTCCTCTGGGGCCACCACCAGGACTGGAAGATCGAGGACCTCACGCTCGACGACCCGGGTCCGGGCGAGGTGCTCGTCAACACCGCCTACGCCGGCATGTGCCACTCCGACGAGCACGTCGTCGCCGGCGACATGCTGGTCCCGCACTTCCCGTTCATCGGCGGCCACGAGGGCTCCGGCATCGTCGAGGCCGTCGGCCCCGGCGTCGACACCGTGGCACCCGGCGACCACGTCGCCATGTCGTTCGTCCCGAGCTGCGGGCGCTGCAAGTGGTGCTCGACCGGCCGCCAGAACCTGTGCGACCTCGGCGCCAAGCTGTTCGACCTCCAGATGATCACCCGGGACGTCGGTCAGAGCTCCCACACGATCGGCGACCAGGAGGCGGCCCGCTTCGCCCAGGTCGGCACGTTCTCGGAGCAGCTCCTCGTGAGCCAGGACTCGCTGGTGAAGGTCGAGCCCGACCTGCCGCTCGACGTCGCCGCGCTCGTGTCGTGCGGCGTCGCCACCGGCTGGGGCTCCGCGGTGCACCGGGCCAACGTCCAGCCCGGGGACAACGTGGCCGTGATCGGCGTCGGCGGCGTCGGCATCAACGCCGTCCAGGGCGCCCGGATGGCCGGCGCCAAGCGCGTGATCGCCATCGACCCGGTGGAGTTCAAGCGCGAGAAGGCCATGGAGATGGGCGCCACGCACACCTACTCGTCGATCGACGAGGCGATGCTCGCCGTGCCCGACCTCACCTGGGGCGACATGTGCGACGCCGTCATCCTCGTGCCCGGCGTGGTCACGGGCGACATGATCGACCCGGCGCTGAACCTCACGTCGAAGGGCGGCACGCTCGTCGTCACCGCCATCGGCAACATGCTCCAGACCGAGACGGCCATGAACCTGTTCATGCTCTCGATGATGAACAAGACGGTCGCCGGCACGATCTTCGGCTCCGGCAACCCGCGGGCCGACATCCCGGCGCTCCTGTCGATGTACCGCGAGGGCGACCTCAAGCTCGACGAGCTGATCACCAACCGGTACCGGCTGGACCAGGTCAACGAGGGCTACCAGGACATGCGCGACGGCAAGAACATCCGCGGCGTCCTCGACTTCACGTGAGCCACCGCCGGACCCGCGCACCTGATCGGACGTCGGGCCGGTGACGGGTGCCTACACGCCCGAGCTGCTCCGCCGCCTCACGACCCGGGTCGTGGGGCGGCGTCGCGAACTGGAGGCCGTGGTCGCCGCGCTCGCAGCCGGCCGGCACCTCGTGCTCGAGGGACCGCCCGGGACCGGCAAGTCGACCGTGCTGCGCGCCGTGGCCGACGAGTCGGGCGTGCCGTTCGAGTTCGTGGAGGGCAACGCCGAGCTCACGCCGGCGCGCCTCGTCGGCGCCTTCGACCCGGCCGCCGTCCTCGCCGAGGGGTACTCGCCCGACGTCTTCGTCGACGGCCCGCTCCTCACCGCGCTGCGCGACGGCGCGCTCCTCTACGTCGAGGAGATCAACCGCATCCCCGAGGAGACGCTCAACGTCCTCATCACCGTGATGAGCGAGGGCGAGCTGCACGTGCCGCGGCTCGGCCACGTGGTCGCCGCGCCGGGGTTCCGCCTCGTCGCGGCCATGAACCCCTTCGACGCCGTCGGCACCGCGCGCATCGCGTCGGCGGTGTACGACCGCGTGTGCCGCCTCGCCATGGGCTACCAGGACGAGGGCGAGGAGGCGCTGGTGGTGGGCGCCGCCGCACCCGGACCGGCGGGCAGCCTCGGGCCGGGCCCCGTGCTCGCCGCGGTGGAGATGGTGCGCGACAGCCGCGGCCACCCCGACGTGCGGACCGGTTCCTCCGTCCGCGGCGCGATCGACTTCGTGCTCGTGGCCGACGAGCTGGCCGGGCTCCGCGCCGTCGAGCCGCTCGACGACGGCGTCACGCTCGACGCCGCGCTGCTCGCGCTGTCGGGACGGGTGCGGCTGCGGGAGGGCACGTCGCGGACGGCCGAGGACGTCGTGACCGAGCTGTGGGCACGGCACTTCGGGCCACGCGACCCCGACGACGCCGGCGACGGCGCGGCGAGGGGCGACGCGGGGCCGGGAAAAGCCTGACCCCGCCGCCGGGCGGGGACCGCGACGACGGCGACGACGACGTCAAGGAGGGCGACGACGCCCGCGACGCGGTCGCCGAGGCCGGGCGGCGCACCTCCTCCCGTCGGGACCTCGCGCGGCACGAGCGCTTCGAGGAGGTGTCGCCGGAGGTCGGCGTGCTCGACGAGGACGCCTTCGACCGGGCGTTCGACGACTCGCCCGACGAGGCGCTCGCGCTGCTCGCCGACCTCACCGGCGCGACGGACGAGCGGCTGCGCGAGCTCGCCCGGCGACTCGCCGGCCGGGTGATGGTCGACCTCGGGCGGATCGGACCGGAGCGGCGGCGCGGCGTCGGGCGGCTCCGCGACGTGCCGCTCCGCACCGGCGAGGGGGACGTCGACCTCGACGCCTCGCTCGACGCGGTCGTGCTCGGCCGGGCGGGCGGCGCGGATCCCGACGGGCTCCGGGTGCGCGCGTGGCAGAAGCCGTCGACGGCCGTGTGCCTGCTCGTCGACCGGTCCGGCTCGATGGCGGGCGACCGGCTGGCCGCCGCCGCGGTCGCCGCCGCGAGCGTGCTGTTCCGGGCCCCGCTCGACTGCTCCGTCGTGGCCTTCGCCGAGGACGCGGTCGTCCTCAAGGCGCAGGACGAGCCGCGGTCGGCCGACGCCGTGGTCGGCGACCTCCTCCGGCTGCGGGGGTTCGGGGTGACCGACCTCGGGCTGGCGCTCCGCGCCGCGGGCCGCCAGCTCGGCCGGTCGAGCGCGGGGCGGCGCATCACCG
>JAEVZA010000073.1 GCA_023392475.1 Actinomycetes bacterium
GTCCCCGCCCGGCCGCCGCGCACGCGTGGCGGCCGCACGTCGGCGCCCGCCCGACCGAACGACCCGACCGCCCACCACACGCGTCCCGCCGCGCCCGACCGCCCCGGAGCCTCCTGCCGTGACGACCACGTACGACCCCTTCCACCCGAAGTACTACGACGAGGCGGACCTTCGGGAGGAACTCGACCGGGTCTACGACCTGTGCCACGGGTGTCGGCTCTGCTTCAAGTTCTGCGACTCGTTCCCGACGCTCTTCGAGTACATCGACGCGGACCCCGCGCAGGACTCCAGGAACATGACGCCGGCCCAGCAGGACCAGGTCGTCGACGAGTGCTTCCAGTGCAAGCTCTGCTACGTCAACTGCCCGTACATCCCGGGTCAGTCGGAGTGGGAGCTCGACTTCCCGCGGCTGATGATGCGCGCCGACCAGGTGCTGTTCAAGGAGCGCCCGCGCTCGCTCACCACGAAGGTCACGGACCTCGCGCTCGGCCGCACCGACCTGACGGGCGCCGTCGGCTCCGCCCTCGCGCCGGTCGTCAACCCCGCGATCGCCACGCCCGGCTCCGCGCCCCGTCGGCTGATGGAGCGGGTCACCGGCATCTCGGCGGAGCGCGTGCTGCCGCCGTACCGCCGCACGCGGTTCTCGAGCTGGTTCCGCCGGCGCACGCCGCAGCTCGGCCGGGAGCAGCGGGGCACCGCCGCCGTCTTCCCGACCTGCCTCGTGGAGTACCAGGACACGAGGACGGGCAAGGACCTCGTGCAGGTGTACGAGCGCAACGGCATCGCGTGCGAGCTGCCCGAGGGCCAGGTGTGCTGCGGCGCACCGGTCCTGCACCAGGGCGACGTGCAGGGCTTCGTCGCCGCCGCCCGGCGCAACATCGAGGTGCTCGCCCGCTGGATCCGCACGGAGCGGGGCCGGGGCGGGTCGCCGGCCGTCGTCGTGCCGCAGCCGACGTGCGGGTACATCCTCAAGAAGGACTACGCCGACTACGTCGGCGGGCCCGACGCCGCGCTCGTGGCCGAGCACACCTACGACGCCGCCGAGTACCTCATGAAGGTCCACCGCGAGGACAAGGAGGCGGGCGGCGAGGGCCTGGACACCGCGTTCACCGGCCCCGTACCGGCCACCACGACCTACCACGCCCCCTGCCACCTGCGGGCGCAGAACATCGGGCTCAAGAGCCGCGACCTGCTGAAGCTGACCGGGACGAAGATCACGCTCGTCGCGGAGTGCTCCGGCATCGACGGGACCTGGGGCCTGCGGGCCGAGAACCTGGACATGGCCCGGGGCGTCGCGAAGAAGATGGCGACCGCGATCGAGCGCGCCGACACGGAGGCGATCGCCGGGGACTGCTCGCTGGCCAACGGCGGGATCGTGCTCGAGACCGGCCGCACCCCCGTGCACCCGCTGAGCCAGGTGGCCCGCGCCTACGGGCTGCCCGAGGACTGACCGACGGGGCGACGACGCCCCCGACAGGAGCGACCACATGACCACCCCCCGCAAGCTGGTGCTCGAGGACATCGCCGACCTCCGCGCGTACGAGCGCGAGCGCGACGAGTTCCGCACCCACGTCATCGCCCTCAAGAAGAAGCGCCGGATCGGCGTCGGCCCGCACGTCACGCTCGTGTTCGAGAACCGGGACACGATCCGCTTCCAGATCCAGGAGATGGCGCGCGCCGAGCGGATCCTCACGGACGAGGGCATCCAGACCGAGCTCGACATCTACAACACCGTCATCCCCGACCCCGGCTCGCTGAGCGCCACCCTCTTCATCGAGCTGGTCTCCGACGCAGAGCTCCGGGAGTGGCTCCCGAAGCTGGTGGGGATCGAGCGCTCGATCGTGCTCCGGTTCGGCGGGTTCGAGGTCCGCTGCCGCCCGGAGGCCGACCACGAGGCGCAGCTGACGCGGGACGAGATCACGGCGTCCGTGCACTACGTCTTCTTCGCGCTCACGCCCGAGGAGGTCGCGGCGTGGGGGGACGGCCCCGTCGAGCTCGCAGTGGATCACCCTGCGTACCAGCATGCGACCACGCTGAGTGACGAGACGGTGGCCGAACTGGGGGAGGACCTCCGTGGCTGACCACCGTTCGATCTCCTTTGGACACTCGGTGTCGCAGTGGGCAGAATCGCCCGCCATGGAGCGCCAGTGGGTCAACGAGTCCGCGTGCCGGGGGCTCGACCCGACGATCTTCTACCCCGCGACCGACGAGGAGGCCGACGAGGCCAAGGAGATCTGCGCGGCCTGCCCGGTGCAGGAGGAGTGCCTCGAGCACGCGATCGGTCATCGCGAGCACAACGGGGTCTGGGGCGGCGCCACGGAGCGTGAGCGTCAGCGGATCATCCGGCGCCGTCGCCGGCTGCGGGCCATGGCCAACGCCGGGGCCCACTGAGCGCGGTCGGCCGGCCGTGGAGGGGAGCCCGACCATGGGAGCGTTCGCGGCCGCAGGGGCCTGGCCGGAGGTCATCCGCCGGCTCACCCGTTCGGAGGACCTGACCGTCGACGAGGCGCGCGGCGCGGTCGAGCGGGTGCTGGCCGGCGAGGCCACCGACGCCCAGGTCGCCGCGTTCCTGGTCGGCCTCCGCGCCAAGGGCGAGACGCCGGGCGAGGTGGCCGGCATGGTCGAGGCGATGCTCGCCGCGGCGTCGCCGCTCGAGCTGCCCGACCCGACCGCCGTCGTCGACGTCGTCGGCACGGGCGGTTCGACCGCCCTCGGCGGACGCGCGTTCAACGTGTCGACCATGGCGTCGATCGTCGCCGCCTCCGCCGGCGCGACGATCTGCAAGCACGGCAACCGCAAGGCGTCGTCCACGTCGGGATCGACCGACCTGCTCGAGGCGCTGGGCGTGGAGGTGGACCTCGACGGCCCGGCCGTCACCGCGTGCGTCCGCGAGGCCGGCGTCGGCTTCGCCTTCGCCCGCGTGTTCCACCCCGCGATGCGCCACGTGGCCGCGGTGCGCGCCGAGCTCGGCGTCGCCACCGTGTTCAACCTGCTGGGGCCGCTCTCGCACCCCGGGCGCGTGGGTCGGCAGGTGCTGGGCGTGGCCGACGCGGACCGCGTGGAGCTCGTGGCGGGCGTGCTCGTCGAGCGCGGGCTCACCCGGGCCTGGGTCGTGCACGGGGCCGACGGGCTGGACGAGCTGACCACCACCGACGCCACCGACGTCATCGTGATCGTCGACGGCGAGGAGGTGGACCGCTTCCGCACGACACCGGAGGAGCTCGGCCTGCAGCGCGCCACGCTCGACGACATCGCCATCGGCGACCCGGAGCAGAACGCCGTGGCCGCGAACTCGGTGCTCGAGGGTCGTCCCGGTCCCGTCCGGGACATGGTGCTGCTCAACGCCGCGGCGGCCCTCGTCGTGGCGGAGGTCGCGTCGGACCTGGCCGACGGGCTCGGTCGCGCCGCGTCGGCGATCGACTCGGGTGACGCGGCCCGCACGCTCGGCGAGCTGGTGGCGGCCAGCCGGGCGCTCATCACCGAGTGAGGGTCGCCGGGCGGGTGGCGGTGCGCCACCCCCTCGACAACGGGCCGGGCGGTCCGCAGAATGGGCCGTCGTCCGGCGGCCGGTCGGACTCGACGACGAGGCACGGGGTGACGCTCCCATGCGGAGGTTGATGCAGGCGCGGTGGGCGGTCGCGGCGGTCGTCCTGTGCGTCGCCACGAGCGGCGGGCTGGGGGCGTGCGGCGGCGGTGACGACGAGGCGGAGGGCCACAGCTCGAAGCGGTCCACCACGACGAGCACCACGGAGTCGACCACGACCGTGCCGCCCACCACGGCGCCCACGACGACGGCGCCGCCCCCGACGACGGCGCCGCCACCACCGCCGACCACCGCCGAGGTGCCCGCCACCGTCGAGCGGCCGTCGGG
>JAEVZA010000103.1 GCA_023392475.1 Actinomycetes bacterium
TTTTGTATCCCCTGGGTTTGCCACAACGGAAGGGGAGGTCGGCGGCCGGGGACCGGTCCCCGTGGAGCGACGTCCAGGTCGCCGTCGATCCTGTCGCCATGGACGACGACCCGATGATCCGGCTGGCGGGCGAGCAGCACGGCGTGGTCGCCCGCTGGCAGCTGCGGGACCTCGGGATGCCCGACAGCGCCGTGCGGGCTCGCATCCGCGACGGCGCATGGACCGCGCGCACCGACGAGATCCTCGTGCGGGTCGGCGCACCGTCCGGGCGCGGGCAACGAGCGCTCGCCGCCGTGCTGGACGCCGGACGGGGTGCCCTGTTGTCGCACCGCTCCGCTGCCTCGTGGTGGCGGGTTCCCGGTCCGCGCCTCGTTCCCCTCACCGTCACCACCACGACGCACTCCCGCCGACGATCCGGGCTGGCGGTCGTGCGGGTGGTGCGGTCTCTGCCGACCGAGTGGACGACCACCCTCGACGGCGTACCGATCGTCCGCCCCGAGCTCCTCGCGCTCCAGCTGTTCGCCTCGGAGCCCTACGGCCGTGCGGAGCGCTGGGTGGAACGCCTGTGGAGCCTCCGCCTGCTGGACGGTCGATCAATCGCGCGCTTCCTCGAGGCGATGGGGCGACGTGGTCGCAACGGCACCGTCGGCCTCCGTCGCTACCTCGCCGAGCGGCCTGCGCCGTACCGGCCGTCGGACTCCGGGGTCGAGCTGCGGGTCCGGTCCGTGCTGAGGACGGCGGGGTTCCGCGTCCGGGCCCAGGTCGACAGCGGCTCGAGCGCGGAGTGGACCGGCCGCGTCGACCTCCGGGACGAGGAGCTCCCGCTGATCCTCGAGGTCCAGTCGCACGCGTTCCACGACGCCCTCGTGGACCGCGAGTCGGACGCTCGACGTCTCGCCGCGCTGAGGGCTGCCGGGTTCGTGGTCGTGGAGGCAACCGACGACGAGGCCTTCAACAGCCCGGAGGTGGTCGTCGAGCGGTACCGAGCCGGCTGGCACGCAGCGCGCCGCATCCGTTCTGGTGCGCAGAACCGAGCGGATCCACTCGGTTCGGCACAACGGAACGGGTGAGGAGGTGAGGAGGTGAGGGTGAGGGGCCCGGGTCAGGGGTCGGGGAGCTCGACGAGGCCGTCGAGGGCCGTGACCAGCTGGGCGAGCCGGGCCTCCAGCGCGGCGACCCGGCCCTCGAGCTCGTCGACGCGGCCGGGCGACCGCGACGGGCCGCCGCCCGACGACCCCGACGAGTGCGCGGCGGCCTCGGCGCGACCGTCGGGGTCGGCCTGCAGGAGCTGGATCCAGCGCGCCTCGCGCTGGCCGGCGCCACGGTCGAGCTGGCGGGTGAGCGGCCGACCCACCCGCTCGGCCAGCGAGGCGAGGACGGACTCGACCTGGTCGGCCGAGGCGAACGCGTGCAGCCGGTCCGTGCGCGACCGCAGCTCCGGCACCGTCTGGGCCCCACGCAGCAGCAGGACCGCGAGCAGCGCCCGCTCCCCGGCGTCGAGGCCGAGCTGCTCGTCGGCCACCTGGCGGTACTTCGTGGCCCGCTCCCCGCTCGCGGGGTGCACGACGCGGAGGAGGCCCTTGCCCTTCAGCGCCTGGCAGGTGGTCTCGACGAGGTTCGCGTCGTAGTCCACGACCGGGTCGCGGCTCGAGGTCTGGTTGCAGGCCGTCGTCAGCGCCTTGAGCGTGAGCGGGTAGGCGTCGGGCGTCGTCAGCTGCTTCTCGAGCAGGCAGCCGAGGACCCGGGTCTGCGGTTCGGAGAGCTCGATCTCGTCGGGCAGGTCGACCATCGCCCGGACGCTACCGGCGCACCGGACCCAACGCGACGAGGACGGATGCAGGGGTCCGCACGGACGCTGAGCGTCCGGGAGGACCCCTACAGCCGCAGACTCAGCTCGGCCAGACGATCGACTGCAGCTCGGAGTAGGCGTGCAGGCCCCAGTCTCCGCCGTCGCGGCCGACGCCCGACTGCTTGAACCCGCCGAACGGCGCCTCGTGGTTCCGCTGCAGCGTGTTGATGCCGACGTTGCCGGACCGCAGCTGCCGAGCGACGTTCCAGGCCCGGCCCGTGTCCTTGGAGAACACGTAGCTGTAGAGCCCGTAGTCGCTGTCGTTGGCGATGGCGATCGCCTCGTCCTCGTCGTCGAACGGGACGACGACCACGACGGGCCCGAAGAGCTCCTCGCGCACCGGGGTCATGCCGTTGTGGCAGTCCACGAGCAGCGTGGGCTCCAGGTAGAAGCCCCGGTCGAGGTCCGCACGGCCACCGCCGACGGCGATCGAGGCGCCCTCCTCGACACCGGTCCGGACGTAGCCCTCGATGCGCTCGCGGTGCTGCGCCGAGATGACCGGGCCGACGACCGTCTCGGGATCGGTCGGGTCGCCCACCTTCATGTGCTCGGCGGCCTGCAGCAGCCCGCCGACGAGGTGGTCGTGGATCGACCGCTGCACGATCACCCGCGTGGGCGACGTGCAGATCTGGCCGGAGTGGAAGCCCCACACCGAGCTGATCCCGCCGATGGCCGCCTTGAGGTCCGCGTCGTCGAACACGATGCAGGCGCCCTTGCCACCGAGCTCCATGAGCTGGCGCTTCATGCCCCGACCGCACACCTCGCCGATGCGCTGACCGACGACGGTGGAGCCGGTGAAGGAGACCATGTCGGTCCGCGGGTGGGACACGACGGCCTCGGACGGCGCGATGTCCTGGCCCGTGACGACGTTGACGACGCCGGGCGGGAAGCCGGCCTCGTTCATCAGCTCGACCATGCGCAGCACGCCGAGCGGGTCCTGCGGCGCGGGCTTGACCACGACGGTGTTGCCCATGGCGAGCGCCGGGCCGATCTTGCCCGCCATGTTCGTCATCGGGACGTTGTACGACGTGATGCACGTGACCACGCCGACCGGCGCGCGGTGCACCGCCGCGGAGATGAGCCCGCCCGGCGCCAGCGGCGTCGTGGGCATGACGGCCGGCGGCAGCGGGACGATGTTCGACTGCAGCGCGCCCTTCGCGTAGCGGCGGAGGCGGCCGGTGGCCGGGAAGAACTGCATCGTCTTCACCGTGCGCGCCGTGGCGCCGGTCTCGGCCTGGAGGACCGGGACGATCTCCTTGCGGTGCTCCTCGATCAGGTCCGCGGCCCGGTCGAGCAGCGCAGCGCGCTCCTCCGGGCTGGTGCGGGACCACGCGGGGAACGCGTCGGCGGCGGCGTCGACGGCGGCCTCGGCCTGCGCGACCGAGGCCTCGGGCGCCGCGCCGACGACCTCCTCGGTCGCCGGGTTGACGATGTCGTACGTGCCCTCGCCGGCGACGGGCTTGCCGTCGATGATGAGGTGGTAGTCGCGGTCGGTCACGTGATCAGGGCTCCAGGTCCAGGCCGAGCAGCTCGATGGCGTTGCCGCGCACGAGCTTGCGCTGCACGTCGGCGGGCAGGTGCCCCATGAGCTTGAGGGCCGTCTCCTTGGAGCGCGGCCACGTCGAGTCGGAGTGCGGGTAGTCGGTCTCGAAGCAGATGTTGTCGACGCCGACCTTCTCGAGGTTGTCCAGGCCGTACTCGTCGTCGAAGAAGCAGCCCCACATCTGCCGGTAGTAGTAGGTGGACGGCGGCTCGGGCACCTTGTCCCCGAACCCGCCCCACGCCCGGTTGTCCTCCCAGACCTTGTCGGCCCGCTCGAGGATGTAGGGGATCCAGCCGATCTGGCCCTCCGAGTAGGCGAGCTTGAGGTCGGGGAAGCGGGCCAGCCAGCCCGAGTACAGCCAGTCCGTCATGGACGACATCGCGTTGCCGAACGTCAGCGTCGAGCCGACGGCGGCCGGTGCGTCGGCCGAGGTCGACGGCATGCGGGAGCTCGACCCGATGTGCATGTTGATGACGGTGCCCGTCTCCGCGCACGCCCGGAAGAACGGCTCCCAGTACTCGGTGTGGATCGACGGGAGCTCGAGGTACGGCGGGATCTCGCTGAAGCACACCGCCCGCACGCCGCGTGCGGCGTTGCGGCGGATCTCGGCGGCGGCGAGCTCGGCGTCCCAGAGCTGGATGATGATCAGCGGGATGAGGCGGCCGTTCGAGTCGCCGCACCACTCCTCGACCATCCAGTCGTTGTACGCCTTCACGCAGAGGTCGGAGAGCTCCTTGTCCTCCGCCTCCATGAACGTCTGGCCGCAGAAGCGGGGGAACGACGGGAAGCACATCTGCGCCTCCGTCCAGTTCGCGTCCATGTCCTCGATCCGTGCCGCCGGGTCCCAGCAGCCGCGGCGCATCTCCTCGTAGGTGATGCCGACGACCTTCACCTCGTCGCGCTCGAAGCCGACCGCCGCGGACAACCGCGTCTGCGGGATCTTCTTGTCCTCGTACAGCCACCAGTCGCAGAGGTCGCCGTCGTCGCCCGGCTCGTAGGAGAACACGCCCCCCACGAACTGCATGTGCCCGCGCTCGGTCACGGTGCGCGGCATGACGTCGGCGTACTTCGACGGCAGGCGCGAGGTCCACACGTCGGCGGGCTCGATCACGTGGTCGTCGACGCTGATGATCTTCGGGAGGTCGACCGTCGTGGCGGCGTCGGCGGCCGCCTCGGGCTCAAGGGACATGCGGCCGAGCGTACCTCCGGACTGGAACGTGTTCTACTTCGCGTCGCCGCCGCCGAAGAGCTCGAGCAACGGCCCGAGGACGGGGTCCATCTGCGCCGACGGCAGCAGCGTGCCGCCGTCGAGCACCACGTTCTGGCCCGTCAGGTAGCCCGCCTCGTCGGACAGCAGGAAGGCGACCAGGCCGGCGGTCTCGTCGGCCGTGCCGACCCGGCCGAGCGGGGTGCGCTCCTCGATCCCGGCACGACCCGCGTCGTCCTGCACGAGCACGTCGTTCAGCGCGGTGTGCACGAAGCCGGGCGAGACGCAGTTGACCCGCACCTGCGGCGCCCACTCGAGCGCGGCGGAGGACGTGAGCGCGATCGTGGCCGCCTTGGCGGCGGAGTACGGAGCCTCCCCCCGGGTCGGCCGGACGCCCGACACGCTCGCCAGGTTGACGACCGACGACGGCAGGCCGCGGCTCGCCGCCGCGGCGCGCAGGAACGGCGCGGCGGCACGCAGCCCGGCGTAGGTCCCGGCGACGTTGACCCGCCAGATCAGGTCGATCTCCTTGTCCGTGTACGCCTCGAGCGGCTTGAGGTTGCCGACGCCCGCGTTGTTCACGAGGCCCGAGAGCCCGCCGAGCTCGGCATCGGCGCGGGCGACCGCCGCGTCGACCGCGGCGCTGTCGCCCACGTCGGCCACGAGGGCGACGCCGCCGACCTCCTCGGCCACCGAAGCGGCGCCGTCGGCGCTGCGGTCGAGCACGCCGACGCGGGCACCCGCGGCGGCGAGGGCGCGGCAGGTCGCCGCGCCGATGCCCGACGCGCCGCCGGTGACCAGGACCCCGCGACCGTCGAAGCGGCCGGTCACGACGCGGTCCCGGCGGCGCCGCCCTCGGCCGGCGTGCGCGGGCCGTCGATCACGACGGTCGGCTCCTCCGTGATCAGGAACTCGATGCGGCTCATGTCGATGAAGCGCTGCTCGTCGGGCGCCACGAGCTCCGGGTACGCGGGCTCGGAGATGAACCCGGCGAAGTCGTCGATGCTCTCGAACCACTGCACGGCCACGCCGTCGACGTCCTGGGTGCCGGCGAGCGGGTTCGGCTCGGCGCCCACGCCCTCGGGCCGGTGACGGACGTGCTGCTCGTAGCGGACGATGTGGCGGGCGAGCTCGGGCGTGTCCCGGATCAGCGGGCCGTGGTGGTCGCGCCAGTGGGCCACGAACTCCTCGGGCGACAGGCCCGGCTTGCGACGCAGGATGGCGAACATCTTGACCACGGGGTCCCTCCTCGAAGGGGTCGAAGGTCCCGGGGCAGGCCGGGACCGGCGAGGTTAGGCTCGGCGCGGTGACACCGCGCCAGGACTCACACGCCCACTTCCGCAACCTGCCGATCTTCGCAGGGTGCACGGAACACGAGCTGTCCGAGATCGACCGGCTGGCCGACGAGGTCCACGTCCAGGCCGGCCGCACGATCATCCGCCAGGGCGACATCGGCCAGGAGTTCGCGGTGATCGTCTCGGGCGAGGCGGACGTCGTGAAGGACGGCAAGGTCGTCGCCTCGGTCGGACCGGGGGCGTACTTCGGCGAGGTGGCGCTGCTCGACGCCGTCACCCGCACCGCGTCGATCGTGGCCAAGACCGACATGACGCTCGAGGTGATCGACCGTCGCGGCTTCAACACGCTGCTCGACGACCTCCCCCGACTCTCGCGGTCGATGCTGCGGGGCACCGCCCGCCGCCTCGCCGAGCTCGAGGACGAGTGCCAGCAGCTCCGCGGCCGGCTGCCGTCGGGCAACGGCGCGAGCTGACCCCCGCAGTCCCGCCCACCCCTCGGAGGACCCGTGAAGACGATCGGCAACATCCTCTGGTTCATCCTGTGCGGCGTGTGGCTCGGCCTCGGCTACCTGCTCGCCGGCGTGGTCGCGTGCATCACGCTGATCGGCATCCCGTTCGGCATCCAGGCCTTCAAGCTGGCGGGCTACGTGATGTGGCCCTTCGGGCGGACCCTCCACGAGAGCGAGGGGCACCGGTTCTCCAAGGGCGTGCTGAACATCGTGTGGATCGTGATCGGCGGGCTCTGGCTGGCCATCGAGCACGTGCTGCTCGGCGCCCTGCTGTGCCTGACGATCATCGGCATCCCGTTCGGCATCAAGAACTTCTCGATGGCCAAGCTGGCGCTGTTCCCGTTCGACTTCGCGGTGGGCCCGTCCGACCAGGACCCCGCTCCCGCCGAGTCCGGACCGGTCCTCACGGACTGACCCCGCTCACGGACCCGTCGGGCGGTGGCGCGGGCGGACGGTCCGGTCAGCCGCCGCCGTGCGCGGGCCCGCGCCCGCTCCCGCGCCCGCTCCCGGCG
>JAEVZA010000153.1 GCA_023392475.1 Actinomycetes bacterium
GTCGAGGCCATGGGCGCTGCGCTGGCGGGCACGGGCCGGCCGTTCGTGCTCGCGTCGGGCATCCTCGGCCTCGCGCCCGGCCGGGTCCTGACCGAGGACGACGGGCTGGTCCCGCCCGCGGCGCTGCGGGCCCTCGCGCCGGGTCGGCGGCTCGCCACGGCGCTGCTCGCGCTCTCCCTCGCCGGCACGGACGTCCGGTCCTCGGTCCTGCGGCTCCCGCCGACGGTCCACGGTGACGGCGACGAGGGCTTCGTGCACACGCTCGTGGGCGTCGCCCGGGACCGCGGCGCCGCCGGCTACGTGGGCGACGGCTCGAACCGCTGGCCCGCCGTGCACCGCTCGGACGCGGCCCGGCTCACCCGCCTGGCCGTCGAGGGCGCCCCCGCCGGCTCGGTCCTGCACGCCGTGGGCGACGAGGGCGTGGCGCTGCGCGACGTCGCCGAGGTCATCGGCCGGCACCTCGACGTGCCCGCCGAGTCGGTGGACCCCGCCGACGCGCCGGCCCGGTTCGCCCACCTCGGCCACTTCGTCGGGCTCGACAGCCCGGCGTCGTCCGCGGTCACGCGCGAGCTGCTCGGCTGGCGGCCCGAGGGCCCGACGCTGCTCGAGGACCTCGACGAGGACCACTACCACCGTGACTGACCCGGCGCCGCCGGCCCTCCCCGGACCGATCCGACGGCGGGCGCGCCGCGACCTCGGGGGTACACCATCGGTGGTGAGGTCACGGTCGCGGGCTCGAGCTCGTACTCGCCCCGAGCGAGCCCCACGGGTGCAACCTACGGACGGCCGGACCGGCGCTCAACGCCTCCGCACGACAGTTCCGCGACCGTTCACGACCCGGCCACGGGACGACCACCTCCCGGTCCCCGTCGCAGCGGGGCGGCCGTCCGGCGGCCGAGGTACTGGTCGACGAGCGCCGGCTCGACCCGCGGGTCCCGGACGGGCGGGATGACGTCGCTGGTCGACACGAGCCACGCCAGCACCTCGTCGCGCAGGGCGCGGCACGTGGCCGCGTGCGCCGGGTCGCCGGCGAGGTTGCGCAGCTCCTGCGGGTCCGCTCCCCGGTCGTAGAGCTCGTCGCCCTCCTCCAGGCGGTACACGTAGGTCCACACGTCGGTCCGCATCGCGATCGCCCGGCCGACGAGGTCGGGGCGCTCCTGCTGGAGCGACCCCTTCAGCAGGTAGGGGAAGTGCCCGGGCATCTCGTTCTGCGGCGCCTCGTCGACGCGGAAGCCGCCCTCCGAGACGGCCCGGTCCCGGTGCGGCAGCGACGGGTCGGACAGGAGCGGCACCAGGCTCCGCCCGAAGTGGCGGTGCGCCGGCTCGACCTCCGCCAGCTCCCACAGCGTCGCCGGCAGGTCCACCATCTCGACGAGGCCGCCGGCCACACCGCCCTCGACGACCCCCGGCCCTGCGATCACGAGCGGGTTCCGGACGAGGCACTCATCGAGGCCCGACGGCCACTTCTCGACCAACCCGAAGTCCCCGAGGTACTCCCCGTGGTCGGTGTGGAACACGGTGACCGTCCGGTCCGCGGCACCCGCCCGCTCGACCGCGGCGAGGACCCGTCCGAGCTGCTCGTCGACGCGCGACACCATGCCCGCGTACACCGCGGCGATCGTCGCCCAGTCCTCGGGCTCGAGCCGGTCGAGCCCCGCGCGCGTGCGCAGCTCGTGCACGAACCCCGCCTTCCCCGGCACCGGCGGCGCCGGCGCCGGCATGTCCGCGGGATCGTGCATCGAGGCCCACGGGTCCTCGACGGCGAACGGCGGGTGGGGCGCGAGCATCGTCACGACCATCGCGAACGGCTCGGGCATGCCCTCGTCGAGCAGCGCCACCGCGGTGCGGACGGCCGCCTCGTCGGGGGTGAGGAGCACGTCGCCGTCGGGCACGTCGACGCGGCCGACCAGGAACGAGTGCCGCAGCCGGTGGCCCTCCGGGTAACGCTCCTGGTGGAGCGCGGCGAGCGCGTCGAGGCTCGGCGGCACGATGAAGCCGTGGAAGTCCGTCGACGCCTCGGTCACGCCGGGGGCGAAGGTGTCGCCGCGCACGCCCGGCCACGCGACCGTGTAGCCGGCGTCGCGGAGCGAGCGGAGCAGGTTGGGCTCCCAGGGCTGGAGCAGGTGGTCGAGCGTGCGGTGGCCGGCGACGTGCGGGTACCACCCGGTCATCATCGAGATGCGGCTCTGCGAGCACGCGCTGTGCTGCGAGTACGCCCGCTCGAAGCGGACGCCGCGGGCGGCGAGCGCGTCGATGTGCGGCGTGCTCGCCACCGGGTTGCCGAAGGCGCCGATCGAGTCGGCGCGCTGCTGGTCGGTCATGAGCAGCAGGAGGTTCGGACGGGTGCCGGGCACGGCCGGAGTCTCGCGGACGCGGGGCGGCGGGTCCCGGTGCCGGCGCGTCAGCCGAGCAGCGAGGCGCCGGCGAGTTGCTCGCGGCCGGCCCAGGTGGCGTGGGTGCCGCTGCTGATCCGCTCGGGGAGGCGCAGGCGGCACACGGGACCGGCCGCCGGATCCGCGGCGTCGTACACGACGCACTCGGAGGCGTCGGCGTCGACGTCGGTGGTGAACGTGACCAGGTAGCCGTCGTCCTCGGCGGTCGAGCCGACCCTCGGCGCCATCGCCGCCTCGCTGCCGACCACACCCGGCCCGAACGTGATCGCGGTCTCCGCGCCGGTCACGACGTCGTGCTTGACGAGCCCGTCGAACAGGAACCGGCCCGGCACGCCCGTGGCCGCGTAGGTGTACCGGTGCGGGTGGCCCGCCAGCGTCGGGTTGATCGTCGGGAACTCCGTGCACCGCTCGCTCAGGTCCTCCTCGGTGCAGCTTCCCGTGCGCAGGTCGAAGCGCCACCGGTGCAGCACCGTCTGGAGGTGGTCGAGCGCGAGCGACCGGAAGGCCGCCTCCTCGATCGAGCGGGCACCGCTGGCCGACGGCAGCGGGCACCCCTGGAAGAACCCGTCGAGCACGACCTCGTCGCCCTCCTCGTAGGCGTTGACGAAGTGCAGCACGTAGGTGGGGTCGGCCTCGAACCAGCGCACCTCGCCGCTGCCGTCCCGGGGCACCACGGCGAACCGCGACGGCAGCTCGCGGTGGAACCTGGGGTGGTGGATGCCGTGCTCGAGGAGGTCCTCGCGCCAGATCATCGGGAAGTCGCCGACGACGACGTGGTTCGGCGTGAACGCCATGTCGTGCGGCAGCCGCGGACCGGGCAGCGGCACGTCCACGAGCCGGAGGAGCGAGCCGTCGGCCCCCACCGCGCCGACCCGCAGGTGCGGCGCCTCCTTCGAGTAGGTGAAGAACAGGAGCTCGCCCGTGGCCGGATCCACCTTGGTGTGCGCGGACACGCCCCAGTCGGGCACCGCGCCGCCCCAGGTCTCCTTGCCGAGCGTGTCGCCGGTCGACAGGTCGATCCGGTAGAGGTCGCCGCAGAAGTAGAAGCTGGTCAGCGCCTCGCCGCGGTGCACCACGACGTCGGTGCTGGACGCGTCCTTCATCCGCCCCTTGATGCCCCAGCCGTCCTCCCGGACCGCGTCGCCGTTGGCCTCGATGAACCCCGCCCACAGCGCGGCGCCGACCTCGGCCTCGGCGAGGAGGCCGTCCGTGCGCACGAAGCGGTTGCGGTACGCGGCCCGGCCGCCCCGGAACTCGAGGAGGTGCAGCATCCCGTCGCCGTCGAACGGGTGGTACGCCGAGACCGACGGGTGCAGGGGGTTCTCGGTGTTGCGCAGGTACGTGCCGTCGAGGTCCGCGGGCACCTCCCCCGCGACCACCTCCGGCACCGCGTCCCACTCCCGGACGTTGGGGCGCCACGCCCCCGTCCGGTACGGGTGGTCGTCGTCGGCCGGCAGGGTCGACGCGAACGTGGCGACGACCGTCGCGTCGACGCTCACGACCGGGCCTCCCGGCCGTCCGTGGCGGTCCCCGCCCGCGGTGCCCTCGGGAACCACGGCACGAACGACGGCGTGCGGGCGATGTAGTCGACGTAGTCCGGCCGCGTCCGGCGCAGCTTCGCCTCGAGGAGCGGCCGCCCCGACCAGCGCGTGAGCGTCCACGTGAGCAGGAGCGGTCCGACGACGCTGAAGCGCCCGGCGGTGGTCTCGGCGGCGACGAGGAAGAGCCCCCACCAGGTGCACGCGTCGCCGAAGTAGTTCGGGTGCCGGGTCCAGTGCCACAGGCCGGTGTCGAGCACGCGGCCGGCGTTGCCGGGGTCGCGCCGGAAGCGGGTGAGCTGGAGGTCGCCGATCGACTCCACGAGGATCCCGAACACCGCGAGGACCGTCCCCACCAGGGCCAGCGGGCCGAGCCCGGGGTCGCGGTCGACCTGCCCGAGCTGCACCGGCAGGCTGACGACGAACAGCAGCGGCGCCTGGGGCAGGAACACCAGCAGCACGGCGGCCCGGGCGAAGCTCCAGCCCCGCCGCTCCTGGGCCCGGCCGAGGATCACCTCGTAACGGCCGTCCGGTCCGTCCCGGCGCCACCGGAGGAGCAGGTGGGTCGCCAGGCGGACGCCCCAGGCCGCGCAGAGGCCGGTGAGCAGCACCGTGCGGGCCGGGTCCCCGTCGCCGAGCAGCGCGCTCGTCAGCGCGAGGAGCACCATCCCCGTCGCCCACGCCGCGTCGACCGGCGTGACGTCACGGCGGCGGATGCACGCGGCCCCGACCACGACGAAGAACGCGGCCAGCGCCACCGCGTTGACCAGCAGCAGTCGCAGCACCTCGCCCCCCGGTCGGTCGACCCGCCGGGCGTCCCGACCCGGCGGCGCGGCCACACTACGGCGCCGCTCCCGGCGGTGCCCGGGGCGCTGCGATCGTCGGGTGCCGCGACGCACCCGACGGTCCGGATCCGCCGGTCGCGGTCGCCCGGGCGCCGCGTGCGGTGTACAACCGACGCGGTGGGCACCACCGGACGTCCGTACGAGGGCGGGGAGCTCGACGACCTCCGCCGCCACCAGCGCGAGCTGCTGCTCGCGATCGACCCGGAGCTCGTCGGGGCCGCCGCCGCGGACCTCGAGCGCGACCTCGCCGGAGCGACCACGGTGGAGCGCCGCGACCTGCTGCTCGTGGAGCTCGAGGCGCGCCGGCACCTCCAGCGGATCCTCAAGGGCCACCGCGCGGCCGACCTCGCGGAGGCCCTGCAGGAGCGGCACGCGGCCGAGCTCCACCGCCGCGTGGTGACCGAGACCCTGGCCGCCCGGGACCGCTACGCCGACCTGGTGGGCGACGCGCAGGTGCGCGTCACCAACGCCCGCGGCACGGTGACGGCCGCGCTCGGCCGACAGGACTCGGGGCGCACGCTCGACGTGCTGATCGGTGCCCTGCTGCTGGCGGAGGTGACGGCGACCGACGCATGGGACCACGAGCCGGTCACCGCGGTGCGCGCCCGGTACCAGGGCCGGTCGGCGCCGGTCTGACGGCGCCGCCGGGCGTCGGGCGCTGTCGGGAGCGGTGCAGTCGGGTCGAGGGCCGCCCGGTCGAGAGCCGCCCGGTCGGGACCTGCCCGGTCGGGAGTCGCCGGGTCGCGAGCTGCCGGGCCCTGGGCGCCGGTCAGGAGCAGCCGCTCGTGGTGCCGCACTCCTGGCACACGAAGCACGACCCGGCGCGGGTCATCTGGATGCCGCAGGTCATGCACAGCGGTGCGTCCGCCGACGGCCGCAGCGGCTCGATCGGGGCCGGCGGGGCCGAGGCGCCCGACGGCGGGTCGAACGGCGCGTCGGAGCCCTGCACGGTCTCCGTGGCCGCCTCCTCCACGCCGGGCAGCGTCGGCTGGATGCGCTCCGAGGTGCCGAGGATGCCCATCTCGACCCGCTCCTCGTACGGCAGGTACTCGAGCGCCAGCCGGCGGAACAGGTAGTCCACCAGGCTGTTCGCGATGCGCACCTCGGCGTCGTCCGTGATGCCGGCCGGCTCGAAGCGCATGCCGACGAGGGCGTCCACGAACGCACGCAGGGGCACGCCGTACTGGAGCCCGTGGCTCACCGAGATGGCGAACGCGTCCATGATCCCGGCGAGGGTCGAGCCCTGCTTGGACACCCGGATGAACAGCTCGCCGGGCCGGCCGTCCTCGTACTCGCCGACGGTGACGAAGCCCTTGCAGTCGGCCACGCGGAACTCGAAGGTGCGAGAGGCACGGGTGCGCGGCAGCCGCTCGCGCGTGGGCCGCGCCGCCAGCTCGACGACCTGCGCGACGGCTGCGTCCGCCGTCGGCGCCGCCGTCGCGGCGGCGCCCGTGCCGGTGCTCAGCGGCTGGCCGACCTTGCAGTTGTCCCGGTAGAGGGCGACGCACTTGATGCCCGACCGCCACGCGTCGATGAGGAGCTGCTCCACCTCGTCCACCGTGGTGCGCTCGGGCACGTTGACGGTCTTCGACATCGCACCGGAGAAGAACGGCTGCACGGCGGCCATCATCCGGAGGTGCCCGCCGTAGGAGATCGTGTTGTCGCCCATGGCGCACGCGAAGACCGGGAGGTGGGCAGCGTCCAGGTCGGGCGCGCCGACGGCACTGTGGTGCTCGGCGACGTGGTCGACGATCCGACCGATCTGCTCGTCGTCGTAGCCCAGCCGGCGCAGCGCGCGGGGCACGGTCTGGTTGACGATCTCGAGCGAGCCGCCGCCGACGAGCTTCTTGTGCTTGACCAGGCCGAGGTCGGGCTCGATGCCGGTGGTGTCGGCGTCCATCATGAACGAGATGGTGCCCGTGGGCGCTGCGACGCTCAGCTCGGCGTTGCGGGCGCCCACCCGGCCGACGGCGTCGAGCGCCTGCTCCCACAGCCCGACCAGCTGCTGGTTGAGGTCGGTCTGGCCCTCGACCGCGTCCACGGCCCGCGCCGCCTCCAGGTGCATGCGGTAGACGTCCGACCACGCGTCGGCATCGCCGTGGAACAGCGGGGCCGGGCCGAGCCGGGCGGCGAGCTCGGTGGAGCGCACGGCGGCCGCACCCGTGAGGATGCCGGTGACCGTGGCGGCCCAGGCGCGACCGTCCTCCGAGTCGTACGGGAGCCCGAGCGCCATGAGCGCGGCGCCGAGGTTCGTGTAGCCCACGCCGATGTCACGGGCCGCCCGGGCCTGCTCGGCGATGTGCTCGGTCGGGTACTCCGAGGCACCGACCAGGATGTCCTGCGCCGTCACGACCACGCGCACGGCGTGCTCGAAGCCCGCCGCGTCGAACCGGCCGTCCTCGTCCAGGAAGCGCAGCAGGTTGAGCGACGCCAGGTTGCACGCGCTGTTGGCGAGCCGCAGGTGCTCGGAGCACGGGTTGCTGGCCTCGATCCGCCCCGCGTTCGGCGTGGTGTTCCACCGGTTGATGGTCGTCTCGAACTGCACGCCCGGATCCGCGCACTCCCACGACGCCTCGGCGATCTCGCGGAGGATGCGCCGCGCCGGCACGCGGTCGACGACGGCGCCGGAGGTGCGGGCCGTGAGCTCCCAGTCGCGCCCGTCGAGGGCGGCCTGCATGAAGGCGTCGGACAGGCGGACCGAGTTGTTGGCGTTCTGGTACTGGACGGAGAAGGAGTCGGCGCCGTCGAGGTCCATGTCGAACCCGGCGTCGCGCAGCACGCGCGCCTTGCGCTCCTCCACCGCCTTGCACCAGATGAACTCCTCCACGTCGGGGTGGTCCGCGTCGAGGATGACCATCTTGGCGGCGCGCCGGGTGGTGCCGCCGCTCTTGATCGTGCCCGCCGACGCATCGGCGCCGCGCATGAAGCTCACCGGGCCGGAGGGCGTGCCGCCGCCGCTCAGCTGCTCCTTCGCGGAGCGGATCTTCGAGAGGTTGGCGCCGGCGCCGGAACCCCCCTTGAAGATGACGCCCTCCTCCTCGTACCAGTTGAGGATCGACGCGAGGTCGTCCTCCACGTCCAGGATGAAGCACGCCGCGGCCTGCTGGCGCGCCCCGGGCACGCCGATGTTGAACCAGACCGGCGAGTTGAACGACGCCCGCTGGTGCAGCAGCAGCCACCGGAGCTCGTCCGCGAAGCCACCCGCCTCCTCGTCGTCGGCGAAGTAGCCGTCCCTCGTGCCCCACTCGGCGATCGTGCCGACGACGCGGTCGATCACCTGGCGGAGCGAGCGCTCGCGGCGAGGCGTGCCCAGGGGGCCGCGGAAGTACTTCTGGGCGACGATGTTCGACGCCGTCACCGACCAGCCGACCGGGAACTCCACCCCCACCTGCTCGAACGCCACCGACCCGTCGACGTGGTTGGTGAGGCGCGCGTCGCGCAGCTCCCACTCGACGTCGTCGTACGGGGACCGGCCCGCGGTCGTGAACCGGCGCGGCAGGCGGGACACGGTGTCGGGCGGGGTGAGGCTCACGTGGCGGCTCCTCGATCGGCGGCTGGTGGAACGACGACCCGCGACGGCGCGGGCCGGCTGAGACGGACGCGGACGACCGGGCAGAGGCCAGACAGGTCTCCCGCCGGTCCAGGACCGACGGGGGCCCGACCCCCAGGAGTCGCCCGTTCCGGTCCCCAGCAGAACCGGTGGGCGTCAGCCACCATTCCGGCCGCCCGCGCCGCGGCCCGCAGGCACCGACACTAGGAATCCGTGCCTGTGGGACAAAAGAGGAACATCGTGTGGATTTCCCGAGCACTTTCCCACAGGGATCCCCGACGACCACCGGCGCGCCACCGGGAGCGGTGGCACCGGGGCCGCGACGGCACCGCGACGCGTCGCACGGCCGGTCACGCGTGGACCTCTCGCGTCGTTTCGGCGCACCTCGCACTCCACAGGCGACGGGACCGGCTGTGGACGGCATGGTGGATAGGGTGCGCGCCATGCGCCAGCTCCTGCCCGACGCCGCCGACGTGCCGGACCCGTTCGACCTCCTCGCGGCCGACGAGCGACGCCCCCGCGCCGGCCGGCCGTGGGTCATGGCGAACATGGTCACGAGCCTCGACGGCGCGTACGCCGTGGAGGGGCGGTCCGGCCAGCTGAGCGGCCCCGCCGACCGCGAGGTGTTCCACGCGCTCCGTGCGCTCGCCGACATCGTGCTCGTGGCCGCGGGCACCGCCCGCGAGGAGCGCTACCGACGGCCGTGGCCCGTGCCCGAGGCGCAGGACCTGCGCGCCGATCGGGGCCAGGCGCCCGCGCCCCGGCTCGTGGTGGTCAGCCGACGCGCGCACGTGCCGGAGGACCAGCCGTTCCTCGCCGGGGAGGGCCCCGATCCCCTGCTCGTGCACCCGCGCTCGACCGACGTGTCCGCGCTGCCGCCGGGGGTGGAGCCGCGGGCGTGCGGCGAGGACTCGGTGGACCTGGCCGCGCTGCTCGTCGGGCTCGCGGACGACGGCGCCGGCCTCGTGCTGTGCGAGGGCGGACCGGCCCTCCTCGGTCAGCTGCACCAGCTGGACCTCCTCGACGAGCTCTTCCTCACGATCTCGCCCCACCTGGTGGGCGGCGCCGACGTGGGGCTCCTCGGCAACGGCGCCGCGGTGGACCACGAGTGGCACCTGCACCGGCTGCTGGCGGACGACGGCCTGCTGCTCGCGACCTACCGGCGCTGACGGGTCACGACGGCTGCTGCTCCGGGGGCTCGACCAGGAGCTGGATCTCCCGCTCGAAGTCCTCCGGGGCCTGGAACGACTTGTAGACGCTGGCGAAGCGGACGGCCGCCACGCCGTCCAGCCGGCGGAGCTCCTCGAGGGCCAGGGCGCCGACCTGCGCGCTCTCCACCTCACCACCACGCGCCGACAGGCGGTCCTCCACGCGGGCCAGCAGCGCGTCGACCGCCGCGTCGTCGACCGGGCGGCCCTTGCACGAGGCGCGGACGCCGGCACGGATCTTGGAGCGCTCGAACGGCTCGCGCCGGCCGTCTCGCTTGACGACCACCAGCGAGACCTCGCCGATGCGCTCGAAGGTGGTGAAGCGGGTGCCGCACTGGTCGCACTGGCGGCGTCGACGGATCGACGTGCCGTCCTCCGCAGCGCGCGAGTCCACCACCCGATCCTCGAGGCCACCGCACGTGGGACACCGCACGTGGCCGACGATACCCGTGCGGCCATGGCGGGCTCAGTCGAACGAGGCGGGCAGCCGCAGCTCCTCGCCGACCCGGAGCGGGGCGTCGCCGTTGAGCGCGAGCAGGTCGTCCACCGCGGTGCGGCGGTCCACGCCCGGGGCGAGGCGGGCGGCCAGCGTCCACGCCGTGTCGCCCGGCTCCACCACGTGGACCTGGCCGGAGGCGGCCGGCGGCCGGTCGAGGGCCTCCGCGGTGGCCGAGGC
>JAEVZA010000240.1 GCA_023392475.1 Actinomycetes bacterium
CGCCGGGACCGTCGAGCCAGCCGTCGAGGTGCGGCGCGGGGCGGTCGAGGTCGACGACGACGAGGTGGCGCTCGCCACCGCCGCCGGCGCCCGAGCGCGGCCCCGGCGTCCACGCGCCCGCGCAGGCGGCCACGGTCGCCGACGGGTCGACCGGTCCGAACGCCGTCGACGCCACCACCACGTCGGGGTCGACCCGGTCGAGGATGAAGCCGACCTCGCGCGGGCCGTAGAAGTGGACGATCGGCACGATCACGGCACCGGCGATGGCCGTGCCCCAGAACACCACGGCGGCCTCGACGCAGTTGGGCAGCTGCATCGCCACCACGTCGCCGGGCCCGACGCCCCGCTCGCCGAGCGCCCCGGCGAACCGCCGGGCGAGCCCGTGCACCTCGGCCATGGTGCCGCGCCACGGGCGGGTTCCGGACCAGATCCGGAACTCCAGCGGACCGACCTCGTCGAGCCGGTCCTCGAGCAGCCGCCCGAGGCCCCGGTCGTCCCACCAGCCGTTGGCCACGTAGCGGTCCGCGAGCTCCGCGGGCACCTCGCGGAGCGGCCATCCCCGTTCGAGCGACATCGGCACGGGACCCTACGCGACGATGGCCACCGGACGGCCGGAGCAGGAGGACGACCGATGAGCGATCCCACCGACACGAGCCCGGCGCTGCCACGAGCCCCGTTCGGTCGCACCGGCCACGACAGCACCCGCGTGATCTTCGGGGCGGCGGCGCTGAGCTCGATGCGGCAGGACCGTGCGGACCGGGTGCTGGCCACGGTCGACGAGTTCGGCGTGAACCACGTCGACGTGGCGCGCTCCTACGGCGACGCCGAGCTGCGGCTCGCGCCGTGGCTGCGAACGCGCCGCGCCGACGTCTTCCTCGCCACGAAGACGGGATCGAGGTCCGCCGACGGCGCCCGGCGCCAGCTCGAGGAGTCGCTCGAGCGGCTCGGCGTCGACCGCGTCGACCTCATCCAGCTGCACAACCTCGTCGAGCCCGACGAGTGGGAGCGCGCCCACGGGCCCGGCGGCGCCGTCGCGGGCCTGGCCCGCGCCCGGGATGAGGGCCTCGTCCGGTTCGTCGGGGTGACCGGTCACGGCCTGCGGATCGCGGCCATGCACCGCGCCAGCCTCGGCCGGTTCGACTTCGACTCGGTGCTCCTCCCCTACAATGCCTCGCTCGCGGCGCTCGACGACTACCGCTCCGCGCTCGAGCCGCTGCTCACGATCTGCGCGGAGCGCGGGGTCGCGGTCCAGACGATCAAGTCGATGGCCCGCGGCCGGTGGCCGGAGCCGCGGGGCGACGGAACGGACGCGCCGCGGCACAGCTGGTACGAGCCGATCGAGGGGGACGCCGCCGTGGGTCGGGCCGTCCGCTTCGTGCTCGCCCGCCCCGCGCTGTTCCTCAACACCTCGAGCGACGCCCGGCTGCTCCGGCCCACGCTCGAGGCGGCGGTGGCGGGCGGGCCGGCCCCGACCGACGCCGAGATGGCCGCCGACGCCGAGGCGCTCGGCATCACGCCGCTGTTCGACGGCGACCACCTCGAGCGCATCTGACCCCCCGCACGACCACCAACCGGGCCCGAACGACCGAGATCCTGTGCGTACGGCACGTCGAGCGTGCCGGACGCACCGGATCTCGGTCCTTGGTGGGGTGGGGAGCGCACGGCGGGGCCGTGGGGGCCCTCAGGCACGGTCGGCGCGAGTTCAGGTCGGGCGCCGGATCGACCGACAACCGGGGGAGCACCAGCACACCCCTGGGGAGATCATGCGCCACGACGACGGGCCAGAGCCCGACCTCCGCACGCCCACGACACCGGACGCCCTCGGCCTGAGCCGCTCGCTCGCCGAGGACATCCTGCTGCGGCGTGCGGTCGTGGAAGGCCGCGTCCCGATGACGACGCTCGCCGAGCGGCTCCACGTCTCGATCAACATCGTCGAGACGCTGCTCAACGGCATGCGCGACCGGAAGCTCATCGAGTACGACGGCATGGAGGGCCGCGCGTACATCATCAACACCACCGAGGCCGGGCAGGCGTTCGCCTCCCAGCGCTCGACCGAGAGCCGCTACAACGGCCCCCTCCCGGTGCCGCTCCAGCTCTACGCCGACGTGGTCCGCCACCAGCGGCCGACCCTCGAGCTCAACCTCGATCGCCTGTCGCGGTCGTTCTCCGACCTCGTGATCTCCGACGGCCTGTTCGACCAGCTCGGCCCGGCGATCCACGGCGACGGCGCCATGTTCCTCTACGGGCCGCCCGGCACCGGCAAGTCCAGCGTCGCCGAGCGCATCGTCCGCGCCTACGAGGACGTGGTGCTCGTCCCGTACTGCGTGGAGGTGGACGGCCAGATCGTCTCCGTCTACGACCCGACCCTGCACACGGCGGTCGAGGAGCAGCCGGCCGGGCTGGACCGACGCTGGATCGTGTGCGAGCGCCCCGCGGTGATCACCGGCGGCGAGCTCCACGCCGGGATGCTCGACCTGCAGCTCGACCGCGACACCGGCGTCTACCTCGCGCCGCTGCAGATGAAGGCGAACAACGGGATCCTCGTCATCGACGACTTCGGCCGCCAGGCGATGTCGCCCGACGCGCTGCTCAACCGGTGGATCGTCCCGCTCGACCGCAGCGTCGACTACCTCACGCTGCAGGGCCGGAAGTTCGAGGTGCCCTTCGAGCTGAAGGTCGTGCTGTCGACGAACCTCGACCCGTCGAAGCTCGGCGACGAGGCGTTCTTCCGGCGCATCCACAACAAGATCTACATCGGCGCCTGCACCGACGAGCAGTTCGACTGGATCCTCTCGCGCGTCGCGAACAAGACGGGGCTCGACCTCCAGGCGCCCGCGGCGGTACGCCTCCGCCAGGCCGCCCGGTCGCAGGGCGACGGCGAGCTGCGCGCCTACCTGCCGGGCGTGGTCTGCAAGCTCGCCAACGCGATCTGCCGCTACGAGGACCAGGCCCGCGTCCTGACGCCGGACCTGATCGACCGCGTGCTGCAGCTCTACTTCACCGAGGACCTCGGCGTGGACCGCACGGGCCCCGCCCCGCACCACACCGTCGACGTGCCCCCGTTCCAGCCCGACCCCGAGCTGGCCGCCGAGGCCGCCGCCCTCGTGGAGGAGGTCGCCCGGGCCGACGCGGCCCAGGAGGCCGCCGCGGCGTACGAGCAGGCCGCCGA
>JAEVZA010000343.1 GCA_023392475.1 Actinomycetes bacterium
ACGAGGGGCTGCGCGCCGCGCTCCGCCGCCGGCTCAGCGCCGCGTCGCCCGACGAGCAGGCCGCCGCGTCCCTGCACCACCTCGCCGGCTACCCGATCGACGACGTGGCCGGGATCCTCGGTCGGCCGGTGCCGGAGGTGGCCCACCTCGCCGGCGCGCTGGCACCGCCACCCGGCGTCTCCTACCGGGACCTCGGCGACCCCGAGCTCCTCGGTCCCACCACGGCGCGGCGCGCCAAGCGCTCGTGGCTCCGACGGCCGGTCGTGCACTGGACCACGGTCGTGGCGATCGTCGCCGCTGTGGCCGTCGCGTTCGCCGTCAGCCGGTCCGAGGGCGACCGGCCGACCCTCGGCAAGGCGCCCACCAAGGCGCCGGTCGTGCACGTCGGCGCCGACGTCCCGGCATCGGGCTCCACCGGCTGCGGCACGGGGGCCACGGCGCCGGGGAAGTACAGCGGGACCGTGTCGACCGCGTCGGGTCCGCGCACGTTCCGGCTCGCCGTCCCGGCGCCCGGCGCCCCGCCCACGTCGCGCAGCAGCGGCACCTCGTCCGGCGGGTCGTCGACCACGACCGGCTCCTCGACCACGAGCAGCTCGACGACCACGATCGCCTCGTCGGGCACCCGGATCCCCCGGGCGATGCTCGTGGCCCTCCCCGGGTTCGGCCAGCAGGCCGACGAGTTCGTCGCAGTGACGGGCCTCGAGCAGGAGGCCGTCACCGACGGGTACGTCGTCGCCACGGTCCCGGCGAAGCCGCCGGCCACGGACCTGAGCGCCATCAGCAGCTCCCCCGACGACATCGGGGCGGTGCAGGCCGTGATCCAGGACGTCATCGCCCGCGAGTGCATCGACCTGCACCGCATCCACGTGGTCGGGTACGGGCCGGGCGGGCAGGTCGGCGGCGCCGTGGCGTGCGCGTCGGCGGACCTCGTGGCGACGGCGAACCTCGTCAGCGGCACCTCGATGCCGTCGGACTGCGACCTCCACCCACCGGTGTCGCTGCTCCAGGTGTGGAACGCGGGCGACGACGTCGTCCCGCTCGGCGGCGGGTACGGACCGGGGCTGGCCGCGCTCACGCCCGCGGGCTCGACCGCCGCTCGGGCCCCCGCCGAGGCACCGGACGTGGTGCTCGACCGCTGGGCCGACGCGATCGACGCCGGCGACCCGTCGTCGACCACCGATCCCGGCGGCGTCCACGTGGAGCAGCGCACGAGCAGCGGCACGGGCGCCGTCGCCGAGATGGTCACGATGCCGGGGAGCGGGCACGCGTGGCCCACCGGGACGACGGACCGCATCCTGGCGTTCGTGCGCGAGCACGCCCGCTCGGGCTGACGCCGCACGTCGTCACCGGAACGGCGGGCCGCCGATCCACGCCACCAGCGAGTGCCGGACCCCGGAGCGGAGCGGCAGCACCCGGTGGAACTCGAAGGCCGGGAAGACGACCGCCGCGCCCTGCCGCCGCACCGAGCCGAGGTAGTCCGCCCGCTGCCCGGCGTCGTAGTCCTCCGCCACCTCGAGGAACTCGAGGTCGCCGCCGCGGTACTCGGCGGGGTCGGTGAGCTGCACGACGATGGACAGCTTGCGGTGCCCGAGCTCCCCGTCGAGCCCGTCCTGGTGCCACGTGTAGTGGGCGCCGGCCCGGTCGTAGGACGTGAACTGGAGGTCCTCGACGAAGCCGTCGAGGTCGAACCCGTACGCGCGGTTGGCCCACTCCGCCACGCCGGCGAGGCGGTCGTGGATCCACGCGGTCCGCTCGTCGGACGGCAGCCACGCCGTCGCCGAGTCCCGGATCGACGACTCGGGCGACACGTCCTCCTGCTCGTGCAGCTCGCCCCGCGACCCCGGCAGACCGAGGCCGAGTTCCACGATGCGGCGGCACTGCGCCGGGGTGAAGGCCCGGGCGCGGACGCGGAACGGTCGGTACGCCGCGGTGCGGCTCGGCGGGTCCGGCAGGCGGGACGTCGGGATCGCCACGGCGCGCGGTTCTAGCGGGCGAGCGGCGGTCCGCGCCCCGCCGTACGCTCCCGGCGTGGCAGAGGCAGCCCTCATCCGGACCGAGCCGCCCGACGAGCGGGGCGTCGCCCGGCTCGTCCTCGACCGGCCCGAGCGCCGCAACGCGCTCTCGATCGAGCTGCGGGACCGCGTGAGCGAGGCCGTCGGGGAGCTCGCCGCGGACGACGCCACGAAGGTGCTCGTGCTCACCGGTGCGGGCGAGACGTTCAGCGCCGGGTTCGACCTGGCGGAGTTCACCGATCCGGCGGTCGACCAGGACGAGCTGTGGGCGTCGAGCGACCGGTTCCACCACGCCGTGCTGCGGGCCCCCTTCGCCACGGTCGCCGCCGTGAACGGACCCGCCATCGCCGGCGGGTTCGACCTCGCGGTCCTCTGCGACCTGCGCGTCGCGTCGAGCACGGCGTGGTTCTCGCACCCCGAGGTCGCCTTCGGCGACGTGGTCTACTCGCCGCTCCGAGAGGTCATCGGGGGCGCGGTCGCGCGTGAGCTGTGCCTCACGGGCCGGCGAGTGGAGGCCGCGGAGGCCCTGGCGCTGCACCTCGTGTCGTCGGTGCACCCGCCGTCCGAGCTGTCGGCCGCCGCCGACGCGCTCGCGGCGTCGATCGCCGCCGCACCGGCCGACCTGCTCCGGCGCACGAAGGCCAAGATCGTGGCGCGGACCGACATCGACGCCGGCACGCGCACGCTCGACCTCTGAGCCGGACCCGGGGCGGCCGCCCGCGGGGTGCCAGACTCCGGACCGTGCGCATCTCGTCGAAGGTCGACTACGCCGTGCGGGCCGCGGCCGAGCTCGCCGCCCGCTCCCCCACGCGCCACGACCGGCCGACGACGGGCGAGTCGCTCGGGGAGGCGCAGGGCATCCCCACCAAGTACCTCGAGAACATCCTCGGCGAGCTCCGGCGCTCCGGGATCGTGGGCAGCCGGCGCGGCGCCGAGGGCGGGTACTGGTTGGCCCGGCCCGCGGCGGAGATCTCGATCGCGGACATCGTGCGCGCCGTCGAGGGCCCGCTCGCCGACGTGCGGGGCGAGGCGCCGGAGCACCTGGCCTACACGGGTCCGGCCCGGCCGCTGGAGCGGGTGTGGGTGGCGACCCGGGCGAGCGTCCGGATCGTGCTCGAGGGCGTGACACTCGCGGACCTGGTGGCGGACCACCTCCCGGCCCACGTCGAGCGCCTGCTCCAGGACGCCGACGCCTGGTCCCGCCGCTGACGCACCCGGGTTCCCTGAAGGGCGCGGAGCGGCGGCGCGGTCAGTCGGCGGAGAGGAAGAGGGTCTTCGACTCGGTGTAGTGGTCGAGCGCCGCGAGCCCGAGCTCGCGGCCCATCCCGCTGCGCTTGAACCCGCCGAACGGCAGCTCGTAGCGGACGCTGCGGTTCGTGTTGACCGACATGACGCCGGTGCGCACCGCGCGACCGACGCGGATCGCCCGGCCGACGTCCCGGGTCCAGAGGGTTCCCGACAGGCCGTACTCGCTGTCGTTCGCGACGCGCACCGCCTCGGCCTCGTCGTCGAACGGGATCATCGACACGACGGGCCCGAAGATCTCCTCGCGGGCGATGCGCATCGAGTTGTCGACGTCCGCGACCACCGCGGGCGAGAGGTACCACCCCGGCCCCGAGGCGTCGCCGCCGCAGACGACCTCCGCGCCCTCGGAGCGGCCGATGTCCAGGTACTCCAGGCTGGTGGCCCGCTGGCCCTCCGAGATCATCGGGCCCACCTCGGTGGCCTCGTCGCCGGGGTCGCCCACGGCGATCCGCCCCGTGCGCTCGGCCACGCCGGCGACGACGCGGTCGTAGACCGACCGCTCGACGAGGACCCGGCTGCGGGCGCAGCAGTCCTGGCCCGCGTTGGCGAACACCGAGTACGGGATCGCCTCGATCGCCGCGTCCAGGTCCGCGTCCGCGAACACGATGGCGGCCGACTTGCCGCCCAGCTCGAGCGAGACCCGCGTGATGTTGGGCGAGAGCGTCCGCAACAGGTGCGAACCCGTCGACGAGTCGCCGGTGAAGGAGATCTTGGCGACCCGGGGGTCGGCGACGAGCGCGTCGCCGACGGTGGCGCCCGGACCCGGGATCACGGTGACGCACCCCGCCGGCACGCCCGCCTCGACGAGCACGTCGCCGAGCATGAGGGCGGTGACCGGGGTCAGCGAGGCCGGCTTCAGGATCACCGGGTTGCCGCAGGCGAGCGCCGGGGCCAGCTTCCAGGTGGCGATCAGCATCGGGAAGTTCCAGGGCACGATCAGGCCGCACACGCCGACCGGCACCCGCAGCACGAGCCCGAGGCCGCTGTCCTGCGTCGGCACGACCGCGCCCAGGTGCTTGTTCGCGGCGCCCGCGTAGTACTCGAACACATCGGCCATGGCGCCCGCCTCCCAGCGGGCGTCCTCGATGGTGTGGCCGGCGTTGTGCACCTCCGCCCAGGCGAAGTCCTCCGAGCGCTCCCGCAGCAGGGCGGCCACGCGGAGCAGCACCCGGCCGCGGTCGGTCGCGCTCACGTCGGACCAGACGCCGGAGGCGAACGCCCGCTCGGCGGTGGCGACGGCGAGCTCGAGGTCCTCGGACCCGGCCTTGGCCACGGTGGTCAGCTCGCCGCCCGTCGCCGGGTTGCCCACGGTGAACGTGGCGCCGTCGGCCGCGGGGCGCCGCTCGCCCCCGATCAGGAGGTCGTAGGGGTGCGTGTAGGAGGCGGCCGCTCGGGGGGTGGGAGGCGCGTCGGTCATGACGGGCGAGTGTAGGGACCGCGTTGGAGGGACCCCACCCCACCCTCGCTAGGGTGCGGCGCCATGACGACGGGACGGCTCGACGGCAAGGTGGCGCTCATCACGGGGTCCGCGACGGGACTCGGCCGGGTGGCGGCGGAGCTGTTCGCGGCGGAGGGTGCCTCCGTCGTGGTCGCCGACGTGGGCGACGGCACCGAGGCGGTCGAGGCGATCGCCGCCGGCGGCGGTCGGGCGGCCTACGTGTCGACCGACGTGACCGACGAGGACTCGGTCCGGGCCGCGATCGAGTTCGCCACCACCGAGTTCGGCGGGCTCCACGTCCTCTACAACAACGCGGGCGTGTCGCTGGCGGACGACGACGGCGTCGTGAACACCGGCGTCGACGTGTGGGACCTGACGCTGCGCGTCAACGTCACGGGCGTCGCCCTCGGCTGCAAGCACGGGATCCCGGCCATGCTCGCCACGGTCGAGGCGGACCGGGCGGCCGGACGGACCGGCGGCGCGTCGATCATCAACGTGGCCAGCTTCGTCGCCCACCTCGGGGCGGCGACGCCGCAGATCGCCTACACGGCCTCGAAGGGCGCCGTGCTCTCGATGACCCGCGAGATCGCCGTGATCCACGCCCGCCAGGGCCTCCGCGCCAACGCGCTGTGCCCCGGGCCCGTGCTGACGCCGCTCCTGGCCAAGTACCTCGACGACGACGCGAAGCGCCAGCGGCGGCTCGTGCACGTCCCGATGGGCCGATTCGGGGAGCCGCAGGAGATCGCGAACGGCGCCCTGTTCCTGGCCTCCGACGAGTCCTCGTTCATGACCGGCCAGTCGCTCCTCGTGGACGGCGGGATCACGGCCGCCTACACGACCCCCGAGTAGCTCGGGACGATTTCTCGGGTTCCGGTGTCGATCCCGGGATCCCCGTTCGTGGTCATGGTGTCGGCGCCCGGCGCCGACGACCTGCAACGATCACGACACGGAGGAACTCCCATGACGCAGTACCTGCTCTCGGTGTGGCACGACGACGACTACTCGGACGTGGACGTCGAGTCCGCGGACGTCCAGCGCCGCTTCGGCCAGGTCGACGCCTTCAACGCCGACCTCCAGGCCAAGGGCGCCTGGGTGTTCGGCGGCGGCCTCCACCCCGCCGCCTCGGCGACCGTGCTGCGGCTGACGGACGGCAACGTCTCCACGACCGACGGCCCCTACGCCGAGTCGAAGGAGCAGATGGGCGGCTTCTGGGTCATCGAGGCGCCCGACCTCGACGCCGCGCTGGAGTGGGCCCGGGGTGCGGCCCGGGCCTGCGAGGACCCCGTCGAGGTCCGGCCCTTCCAGGGCTGAGGCGGGCGGCACCGGGTGGGTGAGGAGCGGGTCCGTGCGACGGGCCCTCCGCTCGACGAGGTGTACCGGCGTGAGGCCGGCCGCTGCACCGCCACCCTCGTCCGCGTCCTCGGCGACATCGACCTCGCCGAGGACGCGGTCGCGGAGGCGTTCGCGGTCGCGGCGCAGCGTTGGCCGGTCGAGGGCACCCCGCCCAACCCCGGCGGCTGGATCACCACGACCGCGCGCCGCCGCGCCATCGACCGGTTGCGGCGGGAGTCGACCCGGGACGCCCGCCACCTCGCCGCCCACCGGCTGCACGACACCGACGTGGACCACGGACCCGACCCCCGGCTCGACGACCTCGACCACCTCGTCGACGTCGTGCCCGACGACCAGCTCCGGCTGATCTTCCTGTGCTGCCACCCCGCGCTGTCACCCGACGCGCAGGTGGCCCTGACCCTGCGCCTCCTCGGCGGGCTGGACACGCCGGAGATCGCCCGCGCCTTCCTCGTCCCCGAGGCCACGATGGCGCAGCGGATCGTCCGGGCGAAGCGCAAGCTGCGCGACAACCACGCCCCCTACCGGATCCCTGCGGCCGCCGACCTGCCCGACCGCCTCCAGGTGGTCCTCAACGCGGTGGCGCTCATCTACACGGAGGGCCACACCGCGACGTCGGGCGACGCGCTGGTCCGCACCGACCTCACGGACGAGGCGCTCCGCCTCGCCCGCGTGCTCGTCGAGCTCATGCCCGATGAGCCGGAGGCGGTCGGCCTGCTCGCGCTGCTGCTCCTGACCGAGGCCCGGCGCCCGGCGCGGACCGCACCCGACGGCTCGATGGTGCGGCTGTCGGAGCAGGACCGCTCCCGCTGGGACCGCGCCATGATCGACGAGGGCCACGAGCTGGTGCGGGCGTGCCTCCGGCGGGACCGGCCGGGGCCGTTCCAGGTCCGCGCCGCCGTCGCCGCCGTCCACGCCGACGCGCCGACGGCTGCGGCGACCGACTGGTCGCAGGTCGTGGCGCTGTACGACCTGCTGCTGGCCGGGCGCCCCGATCCGGTGGTCGCCCTCAACCGCGCCGTCGCGGTCGGCGAGCTCGACGGGCCGCTGGCGGGTCTGGCCGCGCTCGACGCTGCGGACACGTCGTCGCTCGACGGCTACCAGCCGTTCCACGCGAGCCGCGCGGACCTGCTGGCCCGCGCCGGCCGCCGGGCCGACGCCGTCGAGGCGTACGACCGGGCGATCGAGCTCACCGGCAGCGAGGCGGAGCGGCGCTTCCTCCAGGACCGCCGGGCGGACGCGCTCCGCACGCCGTCGTAGCGCCGGCGACGGGCCGGCCGGGGAGGCCGCGCCGCGGCCGCCTCTACCATCACGGGATGCCGACCACCGGAAGCCTGGACGTCCCCGCCCTCACCGCGCTCGTCGACCGCGGGGAGATCGACACCGTGGTCGTCGCCTTCACGGACCTCCAGGGTCGCCTGATGGGCAAGCGCGTGACCGGGCGCTTCTTCCTCGACCACGTGCTCGGGCCGGCCGACGACCCCGCCGCCGGCGAGGGCATCGAGGCCTGCGACTACCTGCTCACGGTCGACGTCGACATGAACGTCGTCGAGGGCTACCGGTTCGCGAACTGGGAGGCCGGCTACGGCGACTTCCGGGGCCGGCCCGACCTCCGCACGCTCCGCATCACCCCGTGGCTCGAGGGCACCGCGCTGGTGCTCGCCGACGTGCTCGACAACGCGGACGACGCGCCCGTCGTCGTCTCGCCCCGCCAGGTGCTGCGGCGCCAGATCGAGCGAGCGGCCGAGCGCGGGCTCCAGGTGATGGTGGGCTCCGAGCTCGAGTTCTTCGCCTACGACGCCGGCTACGACGAGCTCGCCCGTAACGGCTACCGGGACCTCCACGACCGCACGAGCTCCTGGTACAACCTCGACTACCACGTCCTGCAGACCACCAAGGACGAGCCGCTGATCCGGGCGCTGCGCAACGGCATGCTCGACGCGGGGCTGCCGGTGGAGTTCTCGAAGGGCGAGGCCGCGCCCGGCCAGCACGAGCTGAACCTGCGCTACGCCGACGCGCTGACGATGGCGGACAACCACACGATCTACAAGAACGGCGCCAAGGAGATCGCCCACCTCCAGGGCAAGGCGATCACCTTCATGGCCAAGCCGAAGATCGACGAGCCGGGATCGAGCTGCCACATCCACTCCTCGATCTGGAGCCTGGACGGCGAGCCGCTCTGCCCGGGCGACGGGCCGCACGACACGTCGGAGCGCTTCCGGGCCTGGATGGGCGGCCTGCTCGCCCACTCCCGCGAGCTGTCGCTGTGCTTCGCGCCGTTCGTCAACTCCTACAAGCGCTACCAGCCGGGGTCCTGGGCCCCGACCGCGGTGGTGTGGTCGCCCGACAACCGCACGTGCGGCCTGCGCCTCGTCGGCCACGGCGCCGGCATGCGCGTGGAGTCGAGGATCCCGGGCGCCGACTGCAACCCGTACATCGCCTTCGCGGCGATCATCGCAGCCGGGCTCGACGGCATCGACCGTGGGCTCGACTGCGGCGACCCGTTCGTCGGCAACGGCTACACGGCGACCGACGTCGAGCGGATCCCGTGGAACATCGTCGAGGCGATCGATGCCTTCCGATCCTCCGAGCTCGCGGTCGAGGCGCTCGGCGAGGACGTCCACTTCCACCTGCTCCACACCGCCGAGGCGGAGTGGCGGGCGTCGAACGACGTCGTCACCGAGTGGGAGCTGCGCCGGAACTTCGAGCGGATCTGAGCCCGCCCGCCCCTCCGACGGAGCTCCCGGGTGCGGGTCAGTCGACGATCGCCTGGGACACCAGCTGCTTCAGCTGCGGCCGGATCGCGTACGTGCTCGACGGCAGCAGCTGCGTGAAGAACGACACGGTCAGGTCCTGCTCGGGGTCCACGTAGAACGCGGTGCTCGCGGCACCGCCCCACCCGAACTCCCCCAGGCCGCCCGGCGTCCGGTACGCCACCGGGTCCTGCACCACGGAGAAGCCGAGGCCGAACCCGACCCCGTCGAAGGTCGTCTCGGACCACGTCGACTGCCCGAACGCCTCCAGGTCGACCCCGCCGGGCAGGTGGTTGCGGGTCATGTAGTCGACGGTGCGGGGACCGAGCAGCTGCACGTCGCCGAGCCGCCCGCCGCCACGGAGCATCTCGGTGAAGCGGTGGTAGTCGCCGGCGCTCGACACGAGCCCGCCGCCGCCCGACAGGAAGGTCTGCGGGCGGGTGGCCGCCTTGCCCCCCTGGTCCCACCGCACCGCCCGCCCACCCTCGCCGAACGGGATGTAGAGCGCGGCGAGGCGCTCGAGGTCGTCACCCTCGACCCAGAACGACGTCTCGTCCATGCCCAGCGGCTCGAAGATCCGCTCGCGCAGGAAGCGGTCGAACGGCCGGCCCGACCACACCTCGACGAGCCGGCCCAGCACGTCCGTCGCCATCGAGTAGTTGAAGCTCGTGCCCGGCTGGAACACGAGCGGGAGCGAGGCGACGAGATCGACGACCTCGGCGGTGTCGGCTCCGGGCGGCGAGCCCCACTCGAGCCCGGCCTTCCGGTACATGGCGTCCACCGGGTGGATGTGGTGGAAGCCGTAGCTCAGCCCCGCCGTGTGGGTGAGCAGGTGCCAGATGCGCATCGGCTCCGACACCGGTTCGGTGACCGGCGACGCGGGCGGCCCGCTCCGGTACACCCGCGTGTCGGCGAACTTCGGCAGGTACCACTTCACGCGGTCCTTGAGCTCGAAGGCCCCCTCCTCGTGGAGGATCATCGCCGCCACGGACGTGATCGGCTTCGACATCGAGTAGATGCGGAACAGCGTGTCGTGCGTGACCGGCGCACCCGCCTCGACGTCGCGGTGACCGGCGGTCGCGACGTGGGCGACCCGGCCGTGGCGGGCGACGGAGATCAACCAGCCCGGCAGCCGGCCGTCGTCGACGTAGCGCCGGAAGTGCTCGTCGATCCGGCGCAGGCGGTCGGCGTCCAGGCCGACCTCCCCCGGATCGACCTCGACCTCGATGTCCGCCATGTGCTCCGCCCCCCGGGTCGTCACCGAACGGGCGACGACCGTAGCGGTTCAGTCGTCCTGCACGAGGGTGGCGACGGCCTCGAGGTAGCGGGCGGTGCCGATGATCGGCGCGATCGCCACGAGCACGCCCTCGAGCTCGTCGGCGGTGACCTCGTCCTCCATCAGCTCGAGGTTCACCTCCCAACCGAGCTTGGGCATGCCCGCCGCGGCCATGGCGGCGAAGCGCACCAGCCCGAGGGTCCGGAGGTCCAGCCCGGACCCCTCGACCACACCGGCGTTGAGCTGCGCGGCCACCCCCAGCGCGTTGGGCAGCTGGGCCAGCCGGGCCCGGATCTCGCTGATCTCCGCCCGCTGCTCCGCCTCGTCGTCACCGGCGTCGGTCACGGCACGCTCCTCGCTCGATCGGCCGGCCACGGGTGCGGTCGGCGTCACCGCCACCGTACCGGCGCCGTTGCCGATCCCGGTTCCTGCACCTACGGTGCAGGAAACCGCCCGACGAGCAACCGAGGAACGCCGTGGACGTCCTGCGCACCCCCGACGACCGCTTCAGCGGCCTGCCCGGCTACGACTTCCAGCCCAACTGGACCGAGGTGACGGCGGACGACGGCACCGCGCTCCGCGTCCACCACGTGGACGAGGGACCGCCCGACGCCGACCCCGTCCTGTGCCTGCACGGCGAGCCGTCGTGGAGCTACCTCTACCGCCGGATGGTGGGGCCGCTCGTGGCCGCCGGGCACCGCGTGGTGGCGCCCGACCTCGTGGGGTTCGGGCGCTCGGACAAGCCGGCCGCCCGGGACGACTACACCTACCTGCGCCACGTCCGGTGGATGACCGACTGGATGGAGGCGAACGAGCTGCGCCACATCACGCTCGTGTGCCAGGACTGGGGCGGGCTGATCGGGCTGCGGATGGCCGCCGAGCACCCGGAGCGCTTCGACCGGCTCGTCGTCGCCAACACCTACCTCCCGACCGGCGACCGACACCCCGGGGAGGCGTTCCTCAGCTGGCAGCGCTTCAGCCAGGAGACGCCCGTGTTCGACAGCGGGATGGTCGTCCAGATGGGCACGACCACCGACCTGGGCGACGAGGTCGTCGCCGCGTACAACGCCCCGTTCCCGACCGACGCCTTCACCTCCGGCGCGAGGCAGTTCCCGATGCTGGTGCCGACGAGCCCCGACGACCCGGCGACCGAGGCGAACCGCGCCGCGTGGGCGGTGCTCGAGCGGTGGGAGAAGCCGGTGCTCTGCGCGTTCTCCGACGCGGACCCGATCACCCGTGGCGCGGACCGGCAGTTCCTCGACCTCGTGCCCGGCACGGCGGGCCAGCCCCACGTGACGATCGAGGGCGGCGGCCACTTCCTCCAGGAGGACCGCGGCCCGCAGCTCGCCGAGGCGGTCGCGTCGTTCATCGCGGCCACGCCGCGGCCGTGAGCCCGACTGGCGCCACGACCGACGGGCGGGTCGCGCGGGGCGAGCGGACGCGCGCCGCCATCGTGGGCGCGTTCCTCGACCTGCTGTCGGACGGCGATGCCCGTCCCACCGCCCGCGAGATCGCGGCGCGCGCCGGCGTGTCCGTCCGGTCGATCTTCCAGCACTTCGAGGACCTCGAGGCGCTCCGGCGCGACGTCGTCGAGCTCCAGACCCGTCGGCTGCGGCCGGTCGTCGAGGCGCTGCCCACCGGCGGCGACCGTGGCGACCGGGTCGCCGCGCTCGCCCGGCACCGGCGGCGGCTCTACGAGCAGATCGCGCCGGTTCGGCGGTCGATGGCCGGGATCGACCGGACGGGTGCGATCGAGCAGGGCCTCGCGGACCTGCACCGGCGGCTGCGAGCGCAGGTCCGGGCGCAGTTCGCCCCGGAGCTGTCACCGCTCCCCCGCGCCGAGTCGGGTCCGCTCCTGGCGGCGCTCGACGCGCTGACGGCCTTCGAGGCCTGGGACCAGCTGCGGTCCGTGCAGGGGCTCCGACCCTCGGCGGCGGAGGCGGCGGTGCGCACCGGGATCGACCGGCTCGTCCCCGACCCCTGAGGCCGGGTCGCGCTCCCCGACGCTCAGCGGGTGCGCTCCCACCCCTCCTCGTAGAGCGCCACGAGGTCCCCGCTGTCGGCGAGGTCGACGGCGCTGACGCCCCGCCCGTAGCTCTCGTTCCACCAGCTGCCCTCCGTCCCCGCGCCCTCGGGGACCGGCCACGGCCCGACGTAGGCGTACGGGAGCGGGTGCGGGTCGTCGCCCGGCGAGACGCCGTAGTTCACGTCGGCCATCGAGATCGCGAGGTCGAAGTGCTCGGGCCAGAGCTGCGCGGGCGACGGCTCGGCGCCGCCGTGGGAGGCGGCGAACCGCTCGAGGGCCTCGGCGCCCACCGCGAGCCAGTCCGCGAGCAGCGGCACGACGGTCGGGTCGAGGTCCAGCGGCCGGTCGGGGGCGACCTCGGTGGCCGCCTGGTACACGTCGGGCGCGCCCGGCTCGAGCTCGAGCGCCGCGGCCGCCGATCGGACCGTCGTGATGGGCCACGCGGTGCGGTCGTCGCCACGGAGCAGCACGAGCTCGACCCCGTCGATCCGGACCTGCCGGGTCGACCCGTCCACGATGAACGGGGGCGTCCCGAACCCCCCGGGGGTCGGCCGCAGCCCGATCCGGCCCGTGTGGCGGTAGAGGTCCGCCGCCAGCACCTGCTCGGCGAGCTCGTGCAGGCCCCGCCGGGTGGCCGACAGGAGGTCCGGGCCGACGGGCGAGCCGGCGGCGAAGGGGTTCGTGGGCACGTCGTCCTCCGGGGTCGCCGGCCGCCGTCCGGCGACCGTCCCCGGGTCTTCCCTAGCAGGTCGTGGGCGGGCCCTGCCCCGGTGCGGGTCCCGCGCCCGCTCCCGGCCGTGGCAGGATGCCGCGACCGAGCGATCGATCCGCCCGCCGCCCGCGGGCCGAACCCGGGGGGATGAGTTGACCGAGCTGCTGGACGCGCTGGCCGAGGTCGTCGCCGCGGATCGCCTGAGCTCGGGCGAGGACGCCGGCGACGACTACGCCCACGACGAGTGCCTCACGGTCCCGGCCCGCCTCCCCGCAGCGGTCGTCCGGCCGGAGACCACCGCGGAGGTCGCCGACGTCCTGCGCGTGGCACAGGAGCTCGGCGTCCCGGTCACCGCCCGCGGCTCCGGCACCGGCCTGTCGGGCGCCGCCACGCCGCGGGGTGACGGCGTCGTCGTGTCCTTCGAGCGCATGGCCCGGGTGCTGGAGATCGACACCGAGAACCACTGCGCCGTCGTGCAGCCCGGGGTGCGGCTCAACGAGCTCGACGAGCTCACCGCCGAGCACGGCCTCGTGTACCCCGTGTACCCGGGCGAGTACTCCGCGAGCCTCGGCGGGAACGTCGCCACGAACGCCGGTGGCATGCGGGCCGTGAAGTACGGCGTCACCCGCCACCAGGTGCTCGGCCTCGAGCTCGTCCTCGCCGGCGGCACGGTGATGCGGACCGGCGGGCGGTTCGTGAAGGCCACGACCGGCTACGACCTCACGCAGCTCGTGATCGGCAGCGAGGGGACCCTCGCGCTCGTCACCGAGGCGACGATCAAGCTGTACCCGCGGCCCCGGCACCAGGCCACGGTCCTCGCGCCGTTCGCCACGCTCGACGAGGTGACCGCGGCCGTGCCCCGCATCGTCGACTCCGGCGTCGGCCCCCTCGTCCTCGAGTACATCGACCTCCTCACGATGTCGGCCGTCGGCTCGTACACCGGCCTCGAGCTAAGCATCCCGCAGGAGGTGAAGGACACCGCGCTCGCCTACCTGGTCGTGATGCTGGAGGACGTGCACGAGGACCGGCTCGCCCAGGACCTCGAGACGGTCTCCGAGCTGGTCACGGGCCTCGGCGCCGTCGACGTGTACGTGCTGCCGCCCGCCGCCGCCGGCCAGCTCATCGAGGCGCGCGAGAAGGCGTTCTGGATGGCCAAGGCGAACGGCGCGGACGACATCGTCGACGTCGTGGTCCCCCGGGCCCAGATCCCCGAGTTCATGACCCGGGTCTCGGCGCTGGCCACCGAGTACGAGGCCTGGATCGCCGGGTGCGGGCACGCCGGCGACGGCAACGTCCACCTCGGGATCTTCTGCGCCGACGCGGAGCGCCGCGGCAGGCTGCTGCACGACCTGTTCGCCGCCGGGATGGCGGTCGGCGGCGCCATCTCCGGCGAGCACGGCATCGGCGAGGCCAAGAAGGACCACTACCTCCAGCTCGAGGACCCCGCGAAGGTCGAGCTCATGCGCCGGATCAAGACGGCGTTCGACCCGACCGGCATCCTCAACCCCGGCACGATCTTCGACTGACACCACCCGAACCGCCCACGCCCGGGCTCCCGAGCACCAGCGATCTCGGCGTACCGAGCGGTCCGATCCGGACCACGAGGTACGCCGGAACCCGGAGGGTGAGCACGGTGCGGCGCAGGCGGACGACACGAAAGGCAGGCCACATGAACGGCGCGCAGGCCCTGATCCGCACGCTCGTCGACTCCGACGTCGACGTGTGCTTCATGAACCCGGGCACCTCCGAGATGCACTTCGTGCACGCGCTCGACGACGTGCCCGAGATGCACGGCGTGCTGGCGCTGTTCGAGGGCGTCGCGACCGGTGCGGCCGACGGCTACGCGCGCATGGCCGACCGGCCCGCCGCCGTCCTGCTGCACCTCGGCCCGGGCCTCGGCAACGGCCTCGCCAACCTGCACAACGCCCGGCGGGCCAAGACGCCGGTCGTGAACATCGTGGGTGACCACGCCACCTACCACGCCAAGTACGACGCGCCGCTCCAGTCGGACATCGCCAGCATCGCGAAGGGCGTGTCGGGGTGGATCCGCACCTCGAGCGACGCCGAGAGGGTCGCCCGGGACGCCGCCGACGCGGTCGCCGCCTCGTACGGGCCCCCCGGCCAGGTCGCGACGCTCATCCTCCCCGCCGACGCCACCTGGTCCGCGTCGCCGGGACCGGTCGCGCCGAGCCCCCGCACGTCCCCGGCCACCGTGCCCGACGACCGGATCGAGGACCTGGCCGCGGTGCTCCGCAGCGACGAGCCCGCCGCGCTGCTCGTCGGCGGGACGGCGATGC
>JAEVZA010000404.1 GCA_023392475.1 Actinomycetes bacterium
GCACGCGTCGGCCCAGCTGGCGGGCGGTCGGCAGCCGCGGCGGTGCCTCGCCGCGACGCACGGCCTGCATCCCCACCGCGAAGAACGCGCCGGCGGCGGCCGCCATCACGGTGATGGTCGCCCCGCCCAGGCGGGTCGGGAACGGGATGACGACCGGCACGAACGCGCCGAGGACCCAGGCCACCTGGAACCTCGACTCGAAGCGGGCGAACGAGCGGCCACGGTTGGCGTCGGGCGCGTCGCGCTGGACCACGGCGTCGAAGGCCTGCTTGCCCGCCGACGCCGAGACGGCCACGAGGAAGGCCATCAGGGCCTGGCCCGTCAGCCCCTCGAGCAGGAAGCCGGACAACCCCGCGAGCACCGCGGTGCCCATCGCGCCCAGCAGGAGCAGCTCCTCACGGAGGTGGTGGCGGACGAACGGCGCCACCGCCGCGCCGACGAGCCCACCCGCGACGCTGAGCGCCACGATCACCCCGAAGTGCCAGGCGGGCGGGCCGAGCGGCGCCACGAGGTCGGACGCGCTCGCCGCGACGTCGGCGGCACGGTCGCCCGCGAGGCGGCCGAGGCCCGTGCCGAGCGGGGGGCGCCCGTCGTTGCCCCGCAGCGCGAACGCGAGCAGGAACGTCACGAAGCCGACGATGGCGCGCAGCGTGCCCATCGCCGACGACGCGCTGAGCACCCCCGCGCCACGCAGCTCCGCCTTCTCCGCGTCGTCGGCCGGTTGCTCGGCGATCGTCGTGGCCGGCACGCGCAGCGCGGCGACCACGGCCACGACGAAGACGAGCGACGCGAGGAACACGACCGCCCCCGGCCCGATGAGGAGCAGCACGACGCCGGGGATGCCGGCCGCGAACCCGGCGAGGCCCGACAGGAGCTGGAGCTTCGAGTTCGCCTCCACCAGCCCTGCGTCGCCCTCGACGACGGTGGGCACGATCGCCGCCTTGGCCACCTGGTACGACTTGGCCAGGACGAGCATCAGGAACGCCTCGGGGAACAGCAGGATGCTGTTGCTGCTCAGGGTGCTGACCATGAGGAGGGCGACCACGGCCCGGCCGATGGTGGAGCCGACCAACATGATGCGGTGCCCGCCACGCGCTCGGTCCATCGCGGGGCCGATGAGCGGGCCGACGACGGCGAACGGCGCCATCGTGAACACGAGGTAGAGGGCGATCCGCCAGCGGGACTCGGCCGGGTCGACGTCGAAGAAGAGCGACCCGGCGAGCGACATCGCGACGAGCGCGTCGCCGGCCAGCGACAGCGTGTGGGTGAGCGCGAGGCGGCCGAACGGCGACGAGACGTCGACGACCCCCCGGGGCATCGGGGCCCGGCGCCGTTCGCCGGGGAGGGGGCCCGCGTCGCTCACGGGCCCATCGTACGGTCGGGCCCCGACGGGCCGTCCGGCGGCCCGGTCAGGCCCGGCCGGTGGCGAACTTGTACCCCAGCCCGCGGATCGTCACGATGCGCGCCGGGTGCGACGGGTCGTCCTCGACCTTGGAGCGGAGGCGCTTCACGTGCACGTCGAGCGTCTTCGTGTCGCCGACGTAGTCGCTGCCCCAGACCCGGTCGATGAGGGTGGCCCGTGGCAGCACGCGGCCCGCGTTCTCCATCAGCAGCGCCAGGAGCTCGAACTCCTTGAGCGGCAGGCCGACGAGCTCGCCACGGACCCGCACCTCGTGGCTGTCGGGGTCGAGCTCGATGCCGTCGATGCGCAGGACGTCGTGGGGCTCGACCGGCGTGTCGCCGTTGCGGGGCTGGCGGCGCAGCACGGCGCGCATCCGGGCCACGAGCTCGCGCAGCCGGTACGGCTTCGTCACGTAGTCGTCGGCGCCCACCTCGAGCCCGACGACCGTGTCGATCTCGGCGGTCTTCGCGGTCACCATGATGATCGGCACGTCGCTGCGGTGGCGCATCTCGCGGCAGACGTCGAGACCGGAGACGGTGGGCAGCATCACGTCGAGCAGGACGAGGTCGGGCTGGACCTCGTCGAAGCGGTCGAGCGCCTCGGCGCCGTCGCGGGCGACCTCGACGTCGAAGCCCTCTCGCCGGAGGCCGACGGACAGGGCCTCGATGAAGGCCTCCTCGTCCTCGACCACCAGCACCGTGGGGGTTGCTGTCGTCATGTGGGGAGCTCCTCGAAGGGGGGGTTCGGGGGTGACTGGCGGTCCGGCCACGAGGCCGGGCGCGGATCGGCCTCGTCGCGCCCACCGGCGCGGGGCAGGATCAGGGTGAACGTGGAGCCGACGCCCTCGGTCGACTCGACGAGGACCTCGCCGCCGTGGTTGCTGGCGACGTGGCGCACGATGGCGAGGCCGAGGCCGGTGCCGCCGGTGACCCGGGACCGTGCCCGGTCCACGCGGTAGAAGCGCTCGAAGATGCGGTCGAGGTCACGCCGCGGCACGCCGATGCCGCTGTCGTTCACGTACACCTGCACGACCCCGTCGCCCGGGTCCTCGACCGCCTCGACCAGGATCTCGGAGTCCTCGGGCGAGTACTTCACGGCGTTGTCGAGGAGGTTGAACAGCGCCGACACGAGCTGGCGCCGGTCGCCCAGGATCCGCAGCGTGGGCGGGACCTCGGAGCGCACCTTGATGCCGGCGTGCTCGGCGGCCGAGGCGATCCGGCTCTCCGCCTCGCCCACGATCGACAGCACGTCCACGTCCTCGAACTCGGCGTCGTCGCCGAACTCGATGCGGCTCAGCTCGAGCAGGTCGTCGACCGTGCGGCTCACCCGGTCGGCCTCGATGATCATCCGCTCCGCGAGCCGCTCGACCACCGCCTGGTCGGGCTCGTCGCGGAGCGTCTCGGCCAGCAGGCCGAGCGCGCCGATCGGCGTCTTCAGCTCGTGGGAGATGTTGGCGACGAAGTCGCGGCGGACGGTCTCGGTGCGGCGCTGCAGCGACCGGTCCTCGACGACGGCCAGCGCACCGGCGACGATCCCCGCCTCGGCGAACGGCCCGGCGCTGACCACGAAGGACTCGGCGGGCGGGCCGAACAGCTCGACGACGCGGCGCACCGACCGACCCGCGATGGCCTCGCCGAGCAGCTCCTCGGTCGCGGCCGCGACGAGCACGTGGCCGTCGCGCGCCTCGGCCATCCGCTGGGCGACGCGGTTGCGGAACAGCTCCTGGCCGCGGGCGTCCCACAGCACGACGCCGAGCTCGAGCTGGTCGAGCGCGTACCGGAGCCGGACGAGCAGCTCGGCCTGGCCCGTGCCCGGGGCGGGCGTCGCCGTCGTGACGGGGGTCGCGGCCGTGGGGGTCGGCGCGGGAGCCTGCTCGACGGGCGCCACGGGCTCGGGCTCGACCGCGACGGGCGTCGGG
>JAEVZA010000428.1 GCA_023392475.1 Actinomycetes bacterium
CGGCCGCGGCGCGCCGGTCGCGCTCCGCGTCGAGCGCGAGGCGTGCCCGCTCGGCCTCGTCGACGCGACGGTCGAGCTCCGAGCGCTGCCGGTCGAGCGCCTCCGTGAGCTGCTCGACCCGCTTCGACGCCGAGCGCTCCTCGCGCTCCGCCTCGGCGCGGGCCGCACCGTCCTCCGCCGCCTCGGCCAGCAGGTCGAACTCCTCCTGCCAGCCGTCGGGCCGCGCCAGGAACAGCCACGTCGCACGATCCGCGGTCCCCTCCGTCACGTCCTCCGCGACGCGCGCGCGGAACGTGTCGTCGTCGTCGAGGACGCGGCGCACCGTCGCGAGGGCACGCGGTGGCAGACGTCGGTGGAACCGCAGGAGCGGGCGCAGCGCGCTCGGCGGCGGGGCACCCTCCGCCGAGGCGGCCTCACGCCTCGCGACCGCCAACGCCAGCTCGGCGGCCTCGGTGACGAGCGTGAGCGAGGCGTCGACCGGTCAGCCCTCCGGGACGGCGGCGTCGGGCGCGTCCTCGTCGATCGGCACGACCGTGCCGGCCGGACCGCACCAGCGGCACTCGACCGACTCGACGACGTCCGACAGCACCTCGACGTCCTCGACCGTGAGCTCGCCGCCGACCGAGTAGTGGTGGAACGCCTTCGCCCGCCGCGTGGAGGTCACGTCGAAGCGGGTCAGGTTCCCGCACGAGGTGCAGCGGTACCGGATCGCGGTGCCCGGGACGGAGGTGGCGTCGCTCGACATCGCGCCGAGACTACCCGTCGCCCCGATGGCGCCGACCCTTGACGATCGAACACACGTTCGACTGTGATGGCGGGGTGCGCACCGACGAGGGCAGCTACCGCCAGGGCAGTCTGGACGACCTGGGGGCGCCGTTGGTGGACACCACGTTCGTCGTCGTGGACCTCGAGACGACGGGCGGCTCCCCCGGCACGGACGGCATCACCGAGGTCGGCGCGGTGAAGGTCCGCGGCGGCGAGTGCCTCGGCACCTTCCAGACGCTGGTGAACCCCGGGCGAGCGGTCCCTCCCACGATCACCGTGCTCACCGGCATCACCGAGGCGATGGTCGCACGCGCGCCGCGCATCGAGACCGTGCTCCCGAGCCTGCTCGAGTTCCTCGGCGACGCGGTCGTCGTCGGGCACAACGTCCGCTTCGACGTCGGGTTCCTCCAGGCGGCGCTCGAGCGCGACGGCCGGCCGCCGCTGACCGGGCCCACGATCGACACGGTCGCGCTCGCCCGCCGGCTCGTCCGGGACGAGGTGCCCGACTGCCGGCTGGGCACGCTCGCCCGGCAGCTCCGCCTGTCGCACCGGCCCAGCCACCGGGCCCTCGACGACGCGCTCGCCACCGCGGACCTCCTCCACGTCCTCCTCGAGCGGGCGGGGTCGCTCGGCGTGCACGGCCTGGACGACCTCGCGTCGCTGCCGGGGATGGCAGGTCACCCCCAGGCGGAGAAGCTGCGCCTGACCACGCGCCTGCCCCGCCGCCCCGGCGTGTACCTCTTCCGCGACCGCGGCGGGCGGGTGCTCTACGTGGGCAAGGCCGCGAACCTGCGCAGCCGGGTGCGGAGCTACTTCTCGACCGACGAGCGCCGCAAGATCGGCAACCTGCTCCGCGAGACGGCCCGCATCGACCACAAGGTGTGCCCCTCCACGTTGGAGGCCGCGGTGATCGAGGCGCGGCTGATCCGCCGGCTCGCGCCCCGCTACAACTCGCAGGGCACCCGCTGGCAGCGGTACCCGTACCTCAAGCTCACCCTGGGCGAGCGGTTCCCCCGCCTGTCGGTCGTCCGCACCGTGCGCGAGGACGGCGGCCTCTACCTCGGGCCGATGCGGTCGACGTCGCAGGCGCGCGCGGTCGCCGAGGCGATCGAGTCCGTGGTGCCGCTGCGCCGCTGCACGCAACCCGTCCGCGCCGAGCCGACGCGGAGCGCCCCGTGCGCGGCGGCGCAGCTCGGCGTCTCCGTGTGCCCGTGCGCCGGCGGGGTCGACGAGGCCGTGTACGCGACGCACGTCGCACGTGTCGTCCGCGGCCTCACGCAGGAGCCCGCGCTGCTGGTCGGCCCGCTGCACGAGCGGATGCAGGCGCTGGCGCAGGACGAGCGGTTCGAGGACGCGGCGGCGACCCGCGAGCGACTCGCCGCGCTGACCGGTGCGCTCCGGCGGCAGCGGCGGCAGGACCTGCTGCTGTCCTGCGAGCGGTTGGTGCTGCTCGTCGACTCCGGCGAGCGGGCGGAGCTGCGGCGCGGGGTGCTGTGGCGGATGTGGGAGGCGGACGCGGACGACCGGTTGCTCCCGGCGCGCGACGTCGAGATGCAGCCCGACGCCCCGCCCGACCCCGACGCCCCGGTCGGACGCGAGCTGGCCGACGAGCTGGCGTGCGTCGGCCAGTGGCTCGACCGCTACGCCGGTCGGGTCCGCCTCGAGTCCGTGCGGGGGCCGATGGCGTCGCCGCTCCCCCGCCTGCCCGAGTTCCGGCCGGTCAGCCGCACGGCCAAGGTGCTGCGCCGCACCCCGGCGGCCTGATCCCGCGGGTCAGACGCCGACGATCGGGCGCACGACCCGGCCGAGCAGCTCGGCCGAGAGGCCCGGCACCCCGCTCGCGGACGCGGTCAGCACCGTCGGGCCGACGGCCACCTGTGCCTCGCCCGAGGCGCCGTCCACGGTCCACGCGCTGGCCACCGCAGCCTCGAGCCCCGGCACCGGTCGGGCCGCAC
>JAEVZA010000477.1 GCA_023392475.1 Actinomycetes bacterium
GGGGCCCCCCCCCCCCCCACCGCCGCGTAGGCGCGGCTCCAACCCGGGTGCCGACCGTGGTCGATGCGGCGGGAGTCGCGACCGGTGAACGAGCCGGCGATCGTCGAGCACGGGTCCGCCCACCCCGTCAGCTCCGCGACGGCGTCGTCCCCGAACCGCAGCCGGGTCCCCGGGCGCAGCGCCGACCAGTCGAGCCCGCGCAGCGTGAGGTTCTCGCCCGTCCCGCCCGGCTCGACCGGGTGCCCCTCGGCCCGCAGCGCGTCGATCAGCTCGCCCGACCAGAGGCACAGCGCCTGGCTCGGGCGACCGTGGTGGCGCCTCGTCGCCTGTCGGTCGCCGACGATGCCGCCGGCGTCGACCTCGGCGTGGTCGACGGCCGCCTTCGGTACGCCTCCGGACGAGGTCGCGACGCGGGCGACGGTACCCGTGGCCGGCGCCACCACCTCGACCGCGATCGCCCGGCAGGCCGCGGACAGCAGCACGTCGACGGACTCCACCGCGACGGCGAGCGGATCCGTCGGCGCCACCGCGTCGAGCAGGGGCGTCCGTGCCCCGACCTCGCCGCCGAGCAGGCGCAGCCGCCGCTCGACGCCCTCCGCGAGCGGCGCGAGGTGCTCGCCGGAGCCGCCGGCGGCCACCAGCACCTCGCCGAGCGCCTGCAGCGCCACCACGGCGGGCGTCGGCACGTCTGCGATCCCCTCGAGCGCCCAGCGCCACCGGGGCACGACCGAGGCGATCGTGCCCGCACCGTCCTGGACCGTCGAGCGGGCGAGGTCGACCGGCAGCGGGACGTACCGGGGATCGGGCACGACCGGATCAGGCGGGCTCGAACAGGGCGTCGACGAACTGGTCGGCGTCGAAGTCGACCAGGTCCGCGGCGGTCTCGCCGAGGCCGACGAGCTTGACCGGGATGCCGAGCTCGGACCGGATGGCGAAGACGATGCCGCCCTTCGCCGACCCGTCGAGCTTCGTCAGCACCACGCCGGTCACCTCGGTCGCCTCCGTGAACTGGCGCGCCTGCTGGAGGCCGTTCTGACCGGTCGTGGCGTCGAGCACGAGCAGGACCTCGGTCACCGTGCCGTCGCCCTTGTCGGCCACGCGGCGCACCTTGCGCAGCTCCTCCATCAGGTTCGTCTTCGTGTGGAGGCGGCCGGCGGTGTCGGCGAGGACCACGTCGGTGCCCTTGGCGGACGCCGACGCGATGGCGTCGAAGATGATCGACGACGGGTCGCCGCCCTCGGCGCCGCGCACGAGGTCCGCGCCGCTGCGGTCGGCCCACGTCTGGAGCTGCTCGGCGGCGGCGGCGCGGAACGTGTCGCCCGCGGCCATCACGACCGACGAGCCGTCGTCGGCCAGGCGGCGACCGACCTTGCCGATCGTCGTCGTCTTGCCGACGCCGTTCACGCCCACGAACAGCCAGACCGTCGGCGGGGCATCGGCGAGCGCGAGGTCCACCGGGCCGGCGAGCCGCGCCTTCATCTCGTCCTTGACGGCGTCGATCAGCTGCTCCGGCGTGGTGAGGCCGCGCTCCTTCACGGTGGCCCGCACCGACTCGAGCAGGTCCTGCGCCGGCCCGATGCCGACGTCGGCCCGGATCAGCGCCTCCTCGAGCTCGTCCCACGACTCGGCGTCGATGGTCGAGCGGGACATGATCGACCCGACGTAACCGGAGAAGGTCGAGCGGGCCCGGGAGAGCCGGTCGCGGAACGACGGGCGGACGAGCTCCTCGAGCGCGCCCGCGCCCTCCCCGTGCTCGGTCTCCCACTCGGCCTCGGCCGCCTCGGCGGCCGCGATGTTCTCGGCCTGCTCCTCGTCGGTGAGCTCGGGGCCGACGACCTCGATCGTGCCGCCCACGACCCCGTCCACGGGTTCGAGCACCTCGATCTCGGGCTCGTCGATCTCGGGCGCCGTGGTGGTGCCCTGCACCTGCCGCGGCGACGTCGCGGTGGGCGGCGGCTCCAGCGACTCGCCGCGCTGGCGGCGACCGACGAGGAGCACGCCGACCCCCACGGCGACGACCACGAGGATGACCAGGGCGATCACGAGTTCCATCGGGTCGGAGCCTACAAGTGCGGTGCCGGAGGGCCCGCTGGGGCGACGCCGGTTGCGGGCGGGCGACGGGTCGGCGCCCTGCCGCGGCAAGCTGAACACCGGATCAGCTACTCAGGTCGGCGCCGCACCGGCGGCCGGTCGCGACCCGTACCGTGCACACACCGGCCGCAGCGATGCGATCCCGACCGATCCCCACCCACCCACACCGATGGACCGAGAGAGCCGAGACGCCGTGGAACCCTCTACCCAGCCCCCTGGCACCGACCACCCCCGCGGCGGCGATCGCAGCGGCCGAGACGCCGCGGGCGACGTCGAGCGCCTGCTCTTCGAGCTCAAGAAGGTCATCGTCGGCCAGGACCGCGCGATCGAGCGCATGCTCACCTGCCTGCTCGCCGGCGGCCACTGCCTCCTGGAGTCGGTGCCCGGCCTCGCCAAGACGCTGTCGGTCGAGACGCTGGCGGCCACGGTCGGCGGCACGTTCTCCCGCATCCAGTTCACGCCCGACCTCCTCCCGGCGGACGTGATCGGCACCCGGATCTACCGGGCCTCGACCGAGCAGTTCGACGTCGAGCTCGGTCCGGTGTTCGCCAACTTCGTGCTCGCCGACGAGATCAACCGCGCCCCCGCGAAGGTGCAGTCCGCGCTGCTCGAGGTCATGGCCGAGCACCACGTCACGATCGGCGGCGAGACCCACGACGCACCGGACCCGTTCCTCGTGCTGGCCACGCAGAACCCGATCGAGTCGGAGGGCGTGTACCCGCTGCCCGAGGCGCAGCGCGACCGCTTCCTGATGAAGGTCGTCATCGACTACCCCTCCCCCGCCGAGGAGGTCGAGATCGTCCAGCGCATGGGGACGAACCCGCCGAAGGCCGAGCAGGCGCTCACGCTGGCGCAGGTGAAGGACCTCCAGGCCGCGGTCGACCGCGTGTTCGTCGACCGCAGCGTGCTGGAGTACGCGGTGAACCTCGTGCTGTGCACCCGCACGCCCGAGAACTTCGGCCTGCCCGAGCTGCGGACCTACATCGAGCTGGGCGCCAGCCCGCGCGCCTCGCTGGGCCTGATCCGCGGCGGCCGCGCCCTCGCGCTGCTCCGCGGCCGCACGTACCTCACGCCGCAGGACGTCTTCGACGTGGCACCGGAGGTCATGCGCCACCGCATGCTCCTCTCCTACGAGGCGCTCGCCCAGGACGTGGACGTCGAGCAGGTGCTCGCCCGCGTGCTCGGCACCGTGCCCGCGCCGCGCCTCAGCCCGATCCAGGGCGGCGACGCCTACTAC
>JAEVZA010000030.1 GCA_023392475.1 Actinomycetes bacterium
CCGGCACGGTGACCGGCGTCGGCGGCCGCACCACCGGGGCCGGCGCGGCCCGGTGGGGGATCCGGGTGACCCCTCGTCGGCGCCGCGTAGGCTGCGGCCCGTGGAGCTGCCCGACTGCACCGGTCCCCGGGTGGCGGTGCCCCGCTGATGACGGAGCGGGAGGACGGTGGCCGCAGCAGCGGTGCGCCCGTCCGGACCCTCGAACCGGGGCTCGGCGCGCGGGTGCTGGCGTCGGTGCGCTCCGGGGCCCGGACGGGTCAGAGCGCCCTCACCGTCGGACTGCTGTTCGACGGGGTCGCCTCCTACATCTTCCTGACCGCCGCGGGCCGGGCGCTGGGGCCCGACCGCTTCGCCATCGTCAGCGTGCTCTGGGTCGTGCTGTTCCTCGTGGGCAACGGCCTGTTCGTGCCCATCGAGCAGGAGCTGAGCCGGTCGATCGCGGCGCGGCGGGCGCGCGGGCTGGGCTCCACCCACCTCGTGCGGCGCGTCGGCGGCGCGTCGTCGGTCCTGCTCGTCATCACGTGCGTGGTGGCGATCGCCGACCGGGCCCGCATCGCCGACTCGCTGTTCCGCGGCGAGGACGAGTTCGTGTACGCGCTCGTCGTCGGGATCGTCGGCGTGTGGCTGATGTTCCTGGTGCGCGGCGTGCTCTCGGGCAACCACCTGTTCCACGGCTACGCCCTGATGTTCGTCGGCGACGCGCTGGCCAAGGCGATCCCGGCGCTCCTGCTCCTGGCCATGGGCGTCACCAACCCGATCACCTTCGGCGTGATCATGGCCCTCAGCGCGTACGTCGGCTCACTCGTGCCGCTCGCCGGGGAGCGCCCACCGCCACCGACGGGCGGCGATCCCGCGCCCGCGTGGGGGCGGCTGCTCTCGTCGCTCGGGTTCCTGCTGCTGACCTCGTTCCTGAGCGCGCTGGCCATCAACATCGGGACGCTGGCCATCGAGGTCATCGGCTCCCGGGTGGACGAGGACAAGGCCGGCATCTTCCTGTCGGGCCTCGTCATCGCCCGCATCCCGCTGTTCCTGTTCCAGGCGATCCAGGCCATCGTGCTCCCCCGCCTCAGCCGCCTCGCCGCCCTCAACGACCTCGCCGGGTTCCGGTCCGACCTGCGGCGGCTGTCGTGGACGATGGCCGGGGCCACCGTCGCCGCGGTCCTCGGCTCCGCGCTCCTCGGCCCCATCGCGGTGAAGGTCCTCTTCGGCGACGAGTTCGCCCTCCTCGGCGCGCGCGACATGGGCCTCCTCACGCTCGCGAACATGCTGATGACGTGCGCGCTGACGTTGAACCAGGCCCAGATCGCGCTGCACCACCAGCGCCAGACGGGCTGGCCGTGGGGGGTCGCCACGGCCGCGTTCCTGGCGGTCACGGCCACCAACGGCGCCGACCTCTTCCTGCGCGTGGAGCTCGGCATGGTCGCGGCGGGGGCGGTCGCGCTCCTGCTGGTCTGGTTCCTGGTGGCCCGAGAGATGCGCCACCCCGACGAGCACCGCGTCGCCACCCCGGCGCTGTGAGCGCAGCGTGACCGCGGCCGGCGGCGGCCGGACCGGCGTCGTCGACGTCGCGGTCGTGGGCGGCGGCATCGTCGGGCTCGCCACGGCCCACGCGCTCGTGCGCTCGGCGCCGTCGAGGTCCGTCGTGGTGCTGGACAAGGAGCCCGGGCTCGCCCGCCACCAGACCGGCCGCAACAGCGGCGTCGTCCACTCGGGCCTCTACTACCGCCCGGGGTCGTTGAAGGCCCGGATGTGCCTGGCGGGCAACCGCTCGATGGTCGACTTCGCCCGGCGCCACGACGTCCCGGTGGCGGTCACCGGCAAGCTCGTCGTCGCCACGCGGATCTCGGAGCTGGACGGGTTGGCGGCGCTGGAACGCCGCGGCCGGGACCACGGCCTGGCGGTGCGCCGGCTCGGGCCCCGGGAGGCGGCCGAGCTCGAACCGCACCTGCGCTGCGTCGCCGCGCTGCACGTGCCGACGACCGGCGTCGTCGACTTCGTCGCCGTGAGCGAGCGGCTCGCGCAGCTGGTCCGGGAGGCGGGCGGCGAGATCCGCACCGGCGCGCGGGTCACGGCGGTGCGGGCCTCCGGTGGCGTGCAGCGGATCACGACCACGGCCGGCGACGTCGAGGCCCGGCGCGTCGTGAACTGCGCCGGCCTCCAGTCGGACCGGGTCGCGGGCCTGGCGGGGGCGGCGCCCCCGGCCCGGATCGTCCCGTTCCGCGGCGAGTACCTCGAGCTGCGGCCGTCGGCCCGCCACCTCGTCCGCGGCCTGATCTACCCGGTGCCCGACCCCGACTTCCCGTTCCTCGGCGTGCACCTCACGCGCGGCGTGGACGGTGGCGTGCACGCCGGGCCGAACGCCGTGCTCGCGCTCGCCCGTGAGGGCTACCGCCGGCGGGACGTCGTGCCCGCCGACGTCTGGGACACGCTCTCGTACCGGGGCTTCAGATCGCTGGCGGGGCGCCACGCCCGCCAGGGCGCGGCGGAGGTGCTGCGATCGCTGTGGCGGCCCGCGTTCGTGCGCAGCCTCCAGGCCATGGTGCCGGAGCTGTCGGCGGAGGACCTCGTGGCCGCGCCGGCCGGGGTGCGGGCGCAGGCCGTGGCGCCCGACGGCGCGCTCGTCGACGACTTCCTGCTGGTCGACGGACCGGGTGCGCTCCACGTGCTGAACGCGCCGTCGCCCGCGGCGACGAGCTCGCTCGAGATCGGCGCCGAGATCGCCCGCCGCCTCACGCCCTGACCCGCCGCCCGCGCACCACCCGCGACGTCACTTCTGACTGCTTTTCACGTCGCCGGGCGACGTGAAAAGCAGTCAGAACGCGGATCCGGCGGGGGCGAGGCGGGTGTCAGGCGGGTGGGGCCTGGAGGGGCGCCGGCTGGCAGTGGCCGTCCAGCTCCACCACCTGGATCTGGTCCCGGTTCTCCCAGGTGATCTCGTTGGTGGGGTCGACGCGGATCTTGAACTCGCGGAAGCTCATGTCCAGCGCGTCGAACGCCAGGTAGCGGCCGATCAGCGTGTCGCCGATGCCGAGGATCAGCTTGATGGCCTCGAGCGCCTGGATCGAGCCGACGATGCCGGGCAGCACGCCGAGGACGCCGGCCTCCGAGCAGCTCGGGGCGAGCTCGGCGGGCGGGGGCTCGGGGAGCATGTCCCGGTAGGTCGGGCCGCGCTTCGGGTCGAACACGGTGACGTTGCCCTCGAAGCGGAAGATCGAGCCGTGCACCACCGGGATGCCGAGCTTCACCGAGGCGTCGTTGAGCATGTAGCGGACGGGGAAGTTGTCCGCGCCGTCCACGACGATGTCGAACTGCCCGATGATGTCGGCGATGTTCGAGGCGTCCAGGCGGACGTCGAAGGTGATGACGTTCACGTCGGGGTTGAGCAGCGTCAGCGTCTTCTTGGCGGAGTCGACCTTGCGCTCCCCCACCCGGTCGACGTTGTGGAGGATCTGGCGTTGGAGGTTCGAGTCGTCGACGACGTCCATGTCGACGATGCCGAGCGTGCCGACCCCGGCCGCCGCGAGGTAGAGCGCGGCGGGCGAGCCGAGGCCGCCGGCGCCGAGGAGGAGGACCTTCGCGCCGAGCAGCTTCTGCTGGCCCTCGTCGCCCACCTCGGGGAGGAGCAGGTGGCGGCTGTAGCGGTTGCGCTGCTCCGGCGTGAGCACCTCGGGGGTGCGCCAGTCCCGGCCCTCGTCCTTCCAGCGGTTGAACCCGCCGGCCATGGAGGTGACGTCGTCGTAGCCGAGCTCCTGCAGCGTGCGGGCCGCGAACGCGGAGCGGACGCCCCCGGCGCACATGACGACGACGGGCGTGGACTTGTCGGTGAGCTTGCCCTCGACCTGGCTCTCGAGGTGGCCCCTGGGGAGGAACACGCTGCCGGGGACGGCGCCCTGCTCGAACTCGTCGGCCTCCCGGACGTCGAGCAGCGTGGCGCCGTCGGCGATCAGCTGCTCGGCCTCGGCGGTCGAGACCTCGCGGATCTCGGACTTGGCCTGGTTGAGGAGGTCACGGAAGTTCGCCATGGCGGTCGGCTCCAACTCGGAGGTGGGGGTGCGGGACGGTCGTCCCGGTCGCCCCGGGCTCGTTCCGGTGAAACCCTACCCAGGAGGTCAACATTCCCGAAAGCCGCCGGGCGGCGGGGTGTCCGCTCAGGCGCCGAGGCCGGCCTCCGTGACGATGTCCGCCACCTCGTCGAGGTCGAGCGCCGCCTCGTCGAAGCGCCGCACGTCACGGAACGTGCGGTCGCGCCCGCGAGGCTGCACGAACCAGTCGTCGAGCCGGCGCCCGACCTCGCGTCGCAGCAGGTCGGGCGCCTCGGCCAACCCGGCGAGCCCGCCGGCGGTGGCCACGAGCCGGCCGAGGTCGTAGAGGTCGCTGGCCCGCTTCTCGGGCCGGGAGCTCGCACGCAGCGGCACCGTGGTGGCCTTCATGGCGACCAGCCCCGCCGGCGACGCGACGAGCCGGCCGGTGGCGCGGGCCAGCACCTCGTGGGACTCCTCGGACGTCACCGCCACGTCCATCGCCGTGGCCGTGTCGTGGGCCCAGGTGTGGGCGACGGCGTTGAGCTCGAGGTCGCTGAGCGGGCCCGCACCGGCGAGCTGATCGAGCAGGGCGGCGGCGCTCTCGGGGCTGACGTCGATGACGTCGAGCTCCATGCGGCCGGCCATCACGTACTGCCCGCCGCCGGTCGAGCTCACGGCGACCGAGCGGACGGCGACGTCGTAGCGGTCCCGGTCGCGGGCCAGCGCGTCGAGGTCGACGGTCGCCCGGTGCGGCACGCCGACCCGGCAGAGCACCGCGAGCCCGCCGATCAACCGGAGCTCCGGCGGGAGGCCCGCGAGGACCTCGACGGCGCGGGCGGTCGTGCCGCCCGGCCGGCCCGTGAGGACGACGGCGGTGGTCATGCGGCGCCGCTCCCCTCGGCGATGCCCCAGTCCTCGAC
>JAEVZA010000081.1 GCA_023392475.1 Actinomycetes bacterium
CCCGACGAGGATGTGGCGCAGCGTCGGGTCGTGCAGGACCTCGTGCACGACGCCGGCCACCAGCACGGGGTCGTCGGGGTCGTCCACGAGCACGCCGGCGTCGCCGACGGTGGACGGGATCGCGGCCCGTCGGGAGGCCACGACCGGGAGGCCGAGCGCCATCGCCTCGACCGCCGGCACGCAGAACCCCTCGTGCTCGCTCAGCGTCAGGAAGGCGCGGGCCCGCAGGTAGAGCGCGCTCAGCTCGGCGTCGCTGACCCGGCCGAGGAGGTGCGGCTCGCGCAGCCCGACCGTGCGGGCGAAGGACCGCAGCGCCTTGGAGTAGGAGGGGAAGCGGTCGACGCCCACGAACGCGAGCCGGGCATCGGGGTCGAGCTCCTGCTGGAGCACCGCGACCGCCGCCAGCACGCGGTCGATGCGCTTGTGGGGCAGCTGCTGCGCCACGCACAGGACGAGCGGCCCGTCGCCCCAGGAGGAGATCCGGCGCAGCATCCCGACGTCGGGCACGACGCGGTCGAGCCGGTCGATGTCGGGCGTCGGCGCGACGACCGTGACGTCGGTGTAGCCGAGGTCGCGCAGCTCGTGCGCGTTGTACTCGGAGTCGGCGACGGAGAACCGCACGCGCTCGCGCAGGCGCTCCAGCTCCCACCGGCCGCGGATGAGGTCGTCGGCCACCTCGGGCGCGAAGTCGACGAAGTACTCCGGCGGCGAGAAGTTGTGGTACACGAGCACCAGCGACGGCTCGTGGTGCTCGATCGCGCGGAACACCGGCCACGAGCCGATGCTGGCGTGGAACACCAGCGGCCGCTCGGCGTTGCGCCGGAAGCGCAGCTCGTCCAGCGGGCGGACGAGGTCCTCCACCCCGGGCTCGCGGTGCTGCGCGAACAGGTCCGCCGGACCGAGCTCCGTCAGCGCGTCGCGCAGCAGGAGCGCGGAGCGGGTGATGGCGTCACCCGGCGCGGCCCCGACGAGCAGCTGGTCCCACATCAGCTGCGGCCGCGCCCACCCGCCGCGTCGTCGCGCAGGCGGACGAGCTCCTCCTCGAGCTGGGCCACCCGGTACTCGAGGGACCGGATCCGGTCGAGGTGGGCGCGGGCGAGGAAGTCCGTGACCCGGTTCTGCCGCTGGGCCAGCTCCTGCACGAGCGCGCCCGAGCGGTGGCTGAAGTCCTCCACCTGGCGCCGCACGACGAGGCCGACGGCGCGCGACGGGAACCGCAGCAGGAGCGCGAGCACGCGGCGGACCGGGTTGCCGACCGGGTGCGGTCGCCAGGTGGGCAGCCGCGCCGCCTCCATCAGCCCGTCGGTGGCGAGCGGCGGCTCCTCGACGAGGCCGGCGTCGACCGCCTCGACCACGCCCTCGAACTGCCGCACGACCTCGTCGGCGGGCAGCTGCGGCAGCTCGCCGCGCCGACGGCGCTCGGCCAGCTCCGCGCGCACCCGCTCGACGACCGCGTCGACCGGATCGCCCACGGCCTCCGGTCCCCGGCCGTTCGTCCCCTGCTCGCTCACCAGCTCCATGCGTCCGCTCCCCTCGATCCTGGTCGTGCTCGTCGTCGTCCCGGCCCGGCGACCCGGCTCAGCGGCCGAGCGACCAGCGTCCCCGCAGGTCCATCAGGCCCTCCGGCGCCAGCGTGTCGCCCTCCCGGACGGCGAGCCGCCACGCCCGCTCCCGGCGGTCGTACATGTGCTGCACGAACTCGTCCGAGATGGCGACGGTCAGCTCGTAGTCGCCCGCGAGCAGCGGCAGCGAGTCGATCGAGAAGTCGACGTAGCCCGTCCCCTCGATCTTGCCGGTGTCGACCTCGTCGATCTTCGTGTTGGTGCCGGTCAGGTGCACGTTGCTCGTGGAGAACAGGGCGATGCCGAACACGGCGCTGCTCACCGGCCGCGCCGCGTCGTACCAGACGCGGATCGTCAGGTGGTCACGGTGGAAGGCCACGCCGGAGGCCCGGCCGCTGTCGTCCAGGAACTCGACCTTCGTGATCTGCACGTCCTCGACGCTCTCGAGGCCCTGCTCGGCGGCGGCACGCGCCTGCTCGTCGCGCTGCTCCCGCTCCGCCTCGTTGACCTTGCCCATGTAGGCGGCCGCCACCTCGGGGCCGGTCCCGCTGAGCTGGAGCCGGCCGTGGTCGAGCCACGCGGCGTGGTCGCACATGGCCTCGACCGTGCCGATGCCGTGGGTCACCACCACGATCGTGACGCCCTTCTTTCGCAGCGCGTAGAGGTGGTCGAAGCACTTGCGCTGGAACTCGGCGTCGCCGACGGCGATGACCTCGTCGACGATCAGGATCTCGGGATCGACGTGCACGGCGACGGAGAACCCGAGGCGCACGTACATGCCGCTCGAGTAGATCTTCACCGGCGAGTCGATGAACTCCTCGACGCCGGCGAACTCGACGATCTCGTCGAAGGCCGCGTCGATCTGCTTCTTCCCCATGCCGAGGATCGTGGCGTTCATGTACACGTTCTCCCGGCCCGTGAGGTCGGGGTGGAACCCGGCGCCGAGCTCGAGCAGCGTCGAGATGCGCCCGCTGACGTGCACCTGGCCGGACGTGGGCCGGTAGATGCCGGCGATGCAGCGGAGCAGCGTGGACTTGCCGGATCCGTTGTGGCCGACGAGGGCGAACATCGAGCCGCCCGGGATCTCGAGCGAGACGTCGCGCAGCGCCCAGAAGTGGTCCTGGTCGGTGCTGCGGTCACGTCGGGTGACGAGCTCCTTGACCGAGTGGGCGCGGTCCGTCTGCAGGCGGAACTGCTTCGACACGTTGTCGACCTTGATGGCGCTCATCGCGGGTCAGAGCTCCTCGATCACGCGCGGCGCGTACCGGCTGAACAGCGCCCAGCCGACGACGAGGCTGACCGCCGCCGATCCGCCCATGATCAGCCAGTTGAGCGTCGTCGGGAAGCGCTGCTCGTAGGCGACCTGGCGCACCGAGTACACGAACGAGGTGAGCGGGTTGACCTCCAGGGCGTGGCGCCACGCGCTGGGCACGACGTCGAGCGAGTACACGATCGGCGTCGCGTAGAAGAGCACCTGCAGCCCGATGCCCACGAGGTAGTTCACGTCGCGGTAGCGGATGTTGCCCAGGCCGAGCACCAGCCCGATCCCGAACGAGAAGCAGCCGAGCAGGAAGAAGATCGGCAGGACGAGGATGAACTTCCACGACAGGTTCTGGAACCCGAGCATGAAGGCGGCGAGGATGCCGACCTCGATCGCGGCCTGGATGGCGACCGTGACGAGCCCCGAGAGCATCGGGCACTCCGGCGGGAAGTACGTGCGGGTGAGCAGCGGCCCGGCGGTGACGAACGAGCCGATGCAGTTGTTGACCGTGCCCGAGAAGAAGTTCCAGGCCGAGAGGGCGCAGAACAGGTAGAGCGCGAAGACCTGGGTGGTGCCGTTGCCGGCCACCGGCGCCTGCGCCTTCAGGAACACGCCGAACACCACCGTGTAGATCCCGAGGGTCACGGCGGGGTTGATCAGCGACCAGAGCCAGCCGAGGAAGCTCTTCTTGTACCGCGCCTTCAGGTCGCGCTGCGCGAGGTTGAGGATCAGCGTCCGGTACGACCAGACCTGTGCGGGGGTGGACAAGCGCGAGCCTTCTGCGGGAGCTTCCGGGGACCCGGAAAACCTAGCAGCGGCGCCCCTCCCGGCCGGGTAGGCCCCCCGCCCGCTGTGACGGGCCGCACACGACCCGAAGTGCCCCGTGCGGAGCGCCGCAGGGGCGCCCTCAGGGCGTCGTGGCGCGGAAGCCGGACGGGCCGATGCACCCCGCCGGCAGCGGCGTGGCGGTGCGCTCGAGGGCGAGCACCGTGCCCGTCGGGGGGTGCGTGACCGAGACCCAGCCGCCGGCGCCGCGACCCGTGTCCGTCGTCGCCGTGCGCTCCGACTCGTCGATCGTGACGCCGGCCGGGGCGATCACGGCGAGGCGTCGGGCCCGCGGGTACGAGTCGGGGTGGATCGACTCCATGCGGTCGGGACCGTAGAGGACCTCGCCCCGCAGCTCGCCGTCGGAGCCCCACACGCTCGGGTACACGCCCCAGTAGTCCCCGACCACCACGTCCACGCCGCAGCGCCGCAGGTCGTGGGCGAGGTCCGCGGTCAGCGACTCCGCGCTGGGCGCGGAGGTACGGCGGTCCAGGGCGTCGACCCCCGAGTGCACCGACATCGCGACCTGGGACGCCACCGCGAGCACGAGCACGGCGAGGAGCGCGCGGCGCAACCCGGTCGGGCGGAGCGCGGCGACGCTCGCCGCGCCGACGGCCACGAGCGCGCCGAGCGCCGCCCACCACGCGTTGGCGTACCGGCTGTCCGTCTCGAGCGAGAACGTCTGGAGCACCGGCAGGGCGAGGAGCGCCACGACGATCGCGGTGAGGAGCGGCCACGCCGCCCGCCCCGCGCGTGCGAGGCGCACCGCGCCGAACGCGACGAGGCCGACGAGGACGACGGCGACGAGCGCGCGGAGCGGCACGGCCCACCCCGGGAACCGGGTGGGGTCGTCGCCCCAGAGGATGCGGCCGGTCTGGCGGAAGGTGTTGTAGAGCCGGTCGCCGTAGCCCCACTCGGGGTGCTGCACCGGCTGCTCGCCGAGCCGGAACGTGTCGAGGTCGTTGCGCACGTTCCACAGCAGGAGCGGCGAGGCCCCCACCACCCCGCCGACGGCGACGGCGAGGAGCCGACCGCCGAGCCCGAGCGACCGGCCGGGCCGCCCGAGCGTGGGTGTGTCGGCATCGGCGTCGGCCTCGGCGCCCAGGCCCCGCCCGACGAGCGCGGCGACGCCCACGGCCACGACCACGCCGAGGTGCATGGGCTGGCCGTAGATCGCGAGCCCGGCGAGCACGCCGGCGCCGCCCCAGCCGATCCATGTGCGGGCGCGCGACGCGGTCACGAGGGCCAGGCCCGCCAGCAGCGCCCCGAGCTGGTAGCCGGGGTAGATCCGGAAGAAGCTCGGCCACCCGGCGGCCGACGTGACGAGCAGCAGCCCGACCACCGCGAAGGCGCCCCACCAGCGGGACCGCACGGGCAGCCCGGTGCGGCGTCGCACGAGGTCCATGCCGAGCCACGCCCAGACGCCGACGCCGGCGATCCACAGGACGAGGTGGAACAGCCGCAGCGGCGTGAGGCTCGGGCCGAACACCTGCCAGGCGACGGCGTACACCGGGGTCTCGAGGATGCCCTGGTACGGGTTGCCGGGGAAGAGCAGCGCCGGTGCGCCGCGGGCGAACTCGAGCGGCAGCATGGCGGCCACGGCCTCGTCGCCGTTGACCCGTGCGCCGTCGGCCAACCCGACCGCGGTGGCCGAGACGGCGGTCGACAGCACGGCGAGCAGCATCACGCCGCACGCGATCGCCAGGACGATCGTGGCCACGTCGCGACGGGCAACCGGCGCCGGCTCGGTGCGGACCGGGCGGCGGACGACCCGCGGGGCGTCGCCGTCGGCCTCGCCCTCGGACGTGCCCGCGCCGGGCAGCGTCACGGTGGGCCGCCCCGCGCCGTCGTCGACGGTCACCGCGGCCGCCGCGACGACCGCTCGGCGGTCAGGACGATCGTGTTGCCGGCACGGTCGTGCGGGCCGCGGTAGAGCACGTTCGCCAGCGACGACAGGTAGATGACGATCGGCACCAGCTGGAGGTACCCGAGGTACGAGATGCCGAGCAGCGACGAGCTGTACGCGACGACGAGGAACACGCCCGGCAGGAACGCCCGCACGAAGCTCTCGCCCACGTAGGGCACGTGCCCGTCGGTGTAGCGGACGGCCTGCACGTTGCAGACCCACTTGCCGAAGGTCTGGCCCTTCCAGGACAGCAGCACGGTCTCGTAGACGATGAACCCGATCGGGAACAGGAGGAGCGACCACACGGGTCCGGTGAGGTCGCCCTTGTCGGGGCCCGATTTGACCGTCTCCACCCCGAGCACGCCGACGATGATCGTGAACGGGAACGCCACGAGGACCATGTCGACGATCCGGGCGAACCCGCGCATCCACGGCGATGCCATGGAACCGGGGCCCTTGGGCGGGAGGTCGGTGCGCACCGACGGCGGCGACAGGGGGTACGGCAGCCCCGACCCGCGCTCGGCCGGATCGGTGGGGACGGGCTCGGACACGGGCGCCACTCTGCACCAGCCCGCGGGCGCCGGGCCAGCGGCCGGGCGCCCGGGTCACTCAGCGGCGTCGGTGAGGGCCTCGGCGAGCGCCGGGTGCACGAAGATGCTCTCGGCGATGTCGTTGACCCGCAGGCCGTTCGTGACGGCGACGGCGAGCACCGCGATCAGCTCGGCCGCCTGCGGGCCGACGATCGAGCCGCCCAGGATCACGCCCGTCGCCGGGTCGGAGATGATCTTGACGAACCCTCGGGGGTCGTCGTTGATGAGCGCCCGGGCGGTGGAGGCGAAGGGGACCTTCGTGACCCGCACCTTGCGGCCCTCGGCGAACGCGTCGGCCTCGGCCAGCCCCACGTCGGCGATCTCCGGGTCCGTGAAGATGGCGGAGGCGGCCTTCTCGTAGTCGAGGTGGCGGTGGTCCACCTTGTGCAGGCCCATCACGTGCTCGGCGATCTTGCGGCCCTGCATCGCGGCGACGGAGGACAGCGGCAACTTCCCCGACACGTCGCCCGCGACGTAGATGTGCGGCACGTTCGTGCGGAGGTGGTGGTCGAGGTCGCGCACCCACGGGCCGTCCATCTCCACGCCCGCCTCGGCCAGGCCGAGGCCCTCCGAGTTCGGGATCGAGCCGATGGCGAGGAGGCAGTGGGAGCCCTCGGCGACGCGCCCGTCGTCGCAGCGCACGACGACGCCGTTCGGCGTCCGGTCGAGCCCGATCGCCCGGGCGCCCTTGTAGAGGCGCACCCCGCGTCCGAGGAAGTCGTCCTCGAGCACCGCGGCGACCTCGGGGTCCTTGTTCGGCAGCACCTGCTGGCGGGACACGATCAGCGTGACCTGCGAGCCGAACGACGAGAACATGTGGACGAACTCGACGCCGGTGACGCCCGAGCCGATGACCACGAGGTGCTCGGGCAGGACCTTCGGCGGGTAGGCGTCCCGCGTCGTCAGCACGACGTCGCCGTCGGGATCGGCCCAGTCGGGGATCCGGGGGCGGCTGCCGGTCGAGACCATGATCGCGTCGGCCTCGAAGGTCAGCTCGCCGTCGTCGGTCGTCGCCACGACCGTGTGGTCGTCAGCGAGGCGGCCGGTCCCCCGCACCAGGGCGACGCCCTGGCTCTCGAGCAGCCGGCGGTTCTGCTGCTCGAGGACGGCCGTGATGCCGGCGATGCGCTCGCGCACGCGCTCGAGGTCGACGACGGCCGCCGGCACCTCGAGCCCCATGCCCCGGGCGTCGTCGACGGCGTCGAGCCGCCCGCCCGTGGCGATCATCGCCTTCGACGGGACGCAGTCCCAGAGGTGGGCCGCGCCACCGACGACGTCGCGCTCGATCAGCGTCACCTCGGCGCCGAGGCGGGCGGCGGACGTGGCCGCCTGCGTCCCCGCCGGGCCCCCGCCGATGATCACGAAGCGCAGCGACATGGGCCCAGGCTACGGCGCCCGCGCCCCGCGCCGGTCCACGTCCACCCGCGCCGCCCCACCCGGTTCGTTCTGTGCTGCAGATCGGTACGGATCCGTACCGATCTGCAGC
>JAEVZA010000090.1 GCA_023392475.1 Actinomycetes bacterium
GGTGTCGACGGTGCCGAGCGGCGACCGCGCCGGCGGGACCGGCGACGGCGACGGCGGCGCCGTGGTCAGGTCGCCTCCCAGACCATCGACGAGCCCTCCTCGGCGTGGAGGACGACGTCGGCGGGCGAGCGCCGCTCGATGTGGCCGATCAGGCCCTGGTACACGCCGTAGCCCACGAGCTCCTGCAGCCGCGGCGGGAAGCCCGCCACGAGCTCGGGGGGCAGCCCCAGCTGCTGGTTCTCCTGCTGGCGCACCCACCCCGCGCAGTAGTTCATCGCGATGCCGATGCGGTCCGCGTCGGTGCGGTTGGCGCCGCCCCCGTGCCAGAGGCTGCCGTGCCAGACGAGCACGTCCCCGGCCCGCATCTCCGCGGGCACGGTCGGGTAGTCGCCGCCGAACACGGGCTTCTCGCGGAGGTGGCTCCCGGGCACCAGGCGGGTGGCGCCGTTCTCGTCCGTGAAGTCGGTCAGCGCCCACATCGTGTTGCAGACCACCGGCGGGTGCGGCTGCGTGAGCGGGATGAGCTGGTCGTCCGCGTGGATCGGCTGCGCCGTCTCGCCGGGCATGATGCGGATGGACGACAGGCTGGACACGAGGCAGCCGGGGTCGAGCACGCCGTCGACCACGGGGAGCACGGCGGGGTGGACCGGCACCGCCTCCCAGGCGGGACCGTGCCGCAGCAGGTTGTAGGCGCGCAGCGTCGCCGTGCCCTCGAAGCCGTTCGAGGACGGGGTGACCCGCTCCTCGCGCTCCACCCGGACGAGGTCCTCGACCAGCGCCGCCACCTCGTCCGCGGCGAGCACGCCCGGCACGACCGTGTAGCCCTCGGCCGCGATGCGCTCGACGTGCTCCGCCACGGTGGGGGCGTCGGAGTTCATGGCGCCCATCCTGTCAGGGCCCCGCCCCAGCCGCCCCAACTACGGGCACACGACCGCCCGAAGGTACGATGACGCCCACCTTGACGACACGAACGTGGACATGACGACGACATTCGAATCCCTCGGCGTGGCGGAGGACGTGTGCCACGCACTCCGTGAGCGGGGCATCACGACCGCCTTCCCCATCCAGGAGATGACGATCCCCGACATCCTGGCCGGCCGGGACGTCTGCGGGAAGGCCAAGACCGGGTCCGGGAAGACCCTCGCCTTCGGGCTCCCGCTCCTCCAGCTCCTGCCCCACGCGAAGCCCGGGCGGCCCACCGGGATCGCCCTCGTGCCCACCCGTGAGCTCGCCACCCAGGTGCGCGACGAGCTGCTGCCCGCGGCGCACGCCCGCGGCATCCGCATCGCCGCCATCTACGGCGGCGACCCGATCGAGAAGCAGATCAAGGCGCTGAAGGACGGCGTCGAGTTCGCCGTGTGCACGCCCGGTCGCGCCATCGACCTCATCGAGCGCGGCGACCTCACCGTCGCCGACGTCCGCCACGTCGTCATCGACGAGGCGGACCGCATGGCCGACATGGGGTTCCTGCCCCAGGTCGAGTGGATCCTGCGCAACGTGGAGGGCACCCACCAGACGCTGCTGTTCTCCGCCACCCTCGACGGCGTCGTCGACAGCCTGGTGCGCCGCTACCAGCACGAGCCGAGCCGGCACGAGGTCGCCAGCCGCGGCGTCAACGTCGAGCAGATGACCCACCGCTTCCTCGCCGTCCACGAGATGGACAAGGTGAAGGTGACCGCGGCGATCATCCGCAACAACGAGCGCACCATCATCTTCTCGGCGACCAAGCACGGCGCCGACCGCCTCGCCCGCAAGCTCGAGGACGAGGGCGTGTCCGCGGCACCGATCCACGGCGACCTGCGCCAGAAGTTCCGCGAGCGGGCGCTCGCCGACTTCGCGGCCGGCAAGCTCAAGGCGCTCGTCGCCACCGACGTCGCGGCGCGCGGCATCCACGTCGACGACGTGGACGTGGTCATCCACTACGACCCGCCGACGGACCACAAGACCTACGTGCACCGCTCCGGTCGCACGGCCCGCGCCGGCGAGTCCGGCGTCGTGGTCTCGCTCGTGCTCTACAACCAGGAGCTCGAGATCAAGCGCATGCAGAAGCGGCTCGGGCTGGACGAGCCGATCGTCGAGGTCTTCTCGAACGACCCGCGCCTCGCGGACCTCAACCGGTTCGGGGCCTGATCGGGCGGTCGGCGCTCAGGTGCCGGCCAGGAGCTGCAGCACCGCGATCACGCTGAGCGCGTCGACCATCCCGTTGCCGCGCACGAGCTCGCGCACCTCGTCGAGCGGCACCCAGGCGACGCGCTCGGACTCCGTCGGGTCGGGGCGACCGACCTCCTCGGCGCCGGTGGCCGTGAAGACGTGGAACGTCTGCGTCGACAGGCCGGCGATCGGGCGGAACCGGTACGCGTGGCGCAGCGGGCCGGGCGCCCAGCCCGTCTCCTCGATGCACTCGCGGTGGGCGGCCTCCTCCGGTGTCTCGCCGTCGTCGACCATGCCGCCCGGGATCTCCCACGCCCACTCGTCGGCGAGGACGCGGTGGCGCCAGAGCAGGAGCACGCCGCGCCCGGGATCCGCCACCAGCACGCCCGCCGCGTCGGCCGCGTGCACGGCGTGGTGCTCGTAGCGCCGGTCGCCCGGCACCTCCACGTCCACCAGCGACAGCCGCACCCACGGGCTGACGTAGAGGTCGCGCTCGCCGTGCACCGTCCACCGCATGCGGCCACCGTAGGGCGCGGCGTGGCCTCCCCCGACGGCGTTCTGTGTCGCAGAACGGGGGCCCTGACCCCCG
>JAEVZA010000131.1 GCA_023392475.1 Actinomycetes bacterium
GTCGTCGCCCGGCTGCTGCGGCCCGGGGTCGTAGAGGCTGAGCCGCACGCCGATCGCGAGCCCGGGGACGCGCTCGCGGATGCCGGCGACGATCGAGCGCAGGAACCGCGTGCGACCGGTGAGGTCGCCGCCGTAGCGGCCCGGGCGGTCGTGGGCCATGAGGAGCTCGTGGCCCAGGTAGCCGTGGCACGCCTTGACGTCCACGAACTCGAAGCCGGCGTCCGACGCCACCGCGGCCGCGTCGACGAACGTGCCGACGAGGTCGTCGAGCTCGTCGTCGCCGAGGACGCTCGCCGCCGTCGCGCCGACGCGCTCGTCGAGCACCGGATCGGTGCGGGCCGTCCGCGGCGCCGGGGTGCCGTCGGGCCGCGACCACCGCCCCGAGTGGGTGAGCTGCAGGCCGACCACCGGGCGGACACCGATGCCGTCGGCGGCGCCGCGCAGCTCCGCGAGCAGGGACGCGAGGTCCTCGCCCGTGCGCCCCTCGACCACGAGCTGGTTCGGGTTGGCCCGCCCGTCGTGGCGCACCGCGGCGGCCTCGCCGCCCCAGACGAGCCCCGCGCCCGACTCGCCGAACCGCCGCCACCGACGTCGCACGAGGCCGGTCGGCTCACCGGTCCGCGTGCCGTCCCAGCCCTCCATCGGCAGCACGACGAACCGGTTCGGCGCGGTGAGCGGGCCGGCCGACCCGTCCTCGACGGTGAGCGGCTCGGCGAGCTCGCCGTCGGGGCGGACGTCGTCGTCGACCGGCAGGTCGAGGCCGAGCTCGGCGAGGCGCTCGCGCAGCGCGGCCACCTCGTCGTGCTGCTTCACCTGCGGGTACGGGAGGCGGACGGCCACGGCTCAGCTCCGGATCCCGTCGGCGAGCACGCCGAGGCGCTCCGCCAGGTCGGCGAGGATCGCCACGTCGGACGCGGGGCGCTCGGGCGACCCGGCCGGCGTCACGTCGGCGTCGATCCAACCCCGCAGGCGGAGGAACTGCGCGGCCGAGTGCTTGTACGCCGGCACCGGCGTCCGGAACGCGAACCGCCCGAGGTACTGGAGGTCGTCGTTCAGCTGGTGGAACGACGGGTCGCCGGCGGCCCACCGCCGGTCGCGCTCCGCGAACAGGTCGGGCGCGAACGTCGAGATGCCGAGGAGGTAGTCGCTGCCGTAGCAGACCATGTCGATCGCGAGGTCGTTGCCCGTCAGCACGAGGAAGTCGGGGCGCCGGGCGTCGCGCAGGCGCAGCCGCTCCCACTCCGGCCCGCGCTCGAGCGACGAGTGCTTCGCCCCGATGCACGCCGGGATGTCGAGCAGGCCGCCGTAGGCGTCGAGCGACAGCAGCCGGCCGGCGGGGTGGAAGGCCTCGGACAGCTCGAACCCGAGGAACCGGTCGCAGCGCTCGCCGACGGCGGCGAGCGCCTCGACCACGCCGGCGTCGTCCAGCGCCGCGAGCCCGTGGCACGGGAACAGGATCGGGACCGCGCCGGCCGACTGGACGTCGTCGACGGCGCGGAGGACGGCGTCGAGGTCGAACGGGTCGCCCGGCCGGTCGTCCACGTGCGCGCCGCCGACGAGCGTGCCCTCGCACGCGGCGCGGGACCGGCGGAGGAGGTCGTCCCTCGTGCCGGGGTCGAGCGTCGGCCCGAAGCCGGTGTCCATGTTGATCGCGGGCACCAGTCCCGCCCGGACCGTGCGGTCGAGGTGGGCCAGGAGGCCGTCCACGTCGGGCGTGTGCGGATCGGTGTGCGGCAGCAGCACCGCCGACATGCCCGTGATGGTGCGGCCGGGGCGGAGCAGGTCGTAGGGGGGCGTGGACGTGGGGCCGGTCGCGCTCACCGGTCGCCCCATCGGCTCGCGACCTCGGCCGCCCGGAGGGTGAGCTCGCTCACGTCGAACGGGTGGCGGCGCGACGTGAACCGCTCACCGCCGTCGGCCCGGTCGGCCAGGAGGTCGGCGGCCCAGGTGACGGCGGGCGCGTGGTCGATGCGGTGCACGCCCTCGTCGTCGGTGACCCAGACCGCGGCGGGACCGGGCTGGCCGTCGTCGAGCGGGAGGTGCACGTCGATGCGCCCCCGCGTGCCCGTCACGACGAGCCGGACGTCGCCCCACGTGGGGAACCCGTCGGCCTCGAGGTAGTCGACGCGGTGGTGGCCGCGCACGCCCCGGGCCTCCAGCAGCACCTCGCCGACGTCCTCCAGGCCCGGCCGGTCGGGGGCGCCGACGTTGCCGGCCGCGGCGTCGACCACCCGGACCTCGTCGGCGGTCGCTCCCGTGACGGCGAGGAACTGGTCGACCTGGTGCGAGCCCAGGTCCACGAGGATCCCGCCCACGCGCTCGCGGTCGAAGAACCACTCCGGTCGCAGGTCGAGCGACCCGCGGTGCGGCGCCGCGCCCTGCACGTGCACGACCCGGCCGATGCGGCCCGAGCGGGCCAGCCGCACCGCCTCGATCACCGCCGGGCTGCCGAACCGCTCGGAGAAGAGGACCCACCAGCGGCGACCGGACGCGTCCACGACCTTGCGGAGGTCGTCGAGCTGGGCGCGGGTCGTGACGCCCGGCTTGTCGGACAGCACGTCCTTGCCGGCCTCGAGGGCGGCGCGGGCCGCCTCCGCCCGCTCGGCGGGCACGCCCGCCAGCACGACGAGCTCCACCTCGGGGTCGGCGAGCAGCTCGTCGGCCGACACCGATCGCGACGAGCCCTGCCAGGCGGCGTACGCGTCGGTGAGCGGTCCGGGGTCCGCCACGTGGGCGACGGCCGTGCAGCCCGCCTCCACCAGCCCGTCGACCAGCTCGAACACGTGGAGGTGCTCGATGCCGACGACCCCGATCCCGACACCCCCGTCGCGGTCCATCGCCCGCACGCTAGAGCACCCCGCCGCGACGTCGACCTGACGGACCGTCAGGTACGCTTCGACCCACGAGCCCCGGTCCGGGGCACCACACCAGGGGGTCCGGAACGGTGCGTTCCTTCGATCGGCTCTACATCGGTGGCGAGTGGGTGGAGCCCGCCTCGTCGAAGACGTTCACCGTCGTGAACCCGGCGACCGAGGAGGTCGTCGGCTCGACGCCCGAGGCCGTCGAGGCCGACGTCGACCGCGCGGTCGAGGCGGCGCGGTCGGCCCTCGCGCAGGGCGAGTGGGCGAACATGCCCGCCGCCGAGCGGGCCGACCTGATGGCCGCGTTCCTCGGCCTGCTCTACGAGTCCTCCGAGGACCTCGCCAACCTGATCACCGCCGAGAACGGCTGCCCGATCCTCTTCTCGCACTTCGGGCAGGTCGGCGCCGCGGCGATGGTGCTCGACTACTTCACCAACCTCACGCGCACCTTCCCGTTCGAGGAGGTGCGGCCCGGCATGCTCGGCCCGGCGCTCGTGCGCAAGGAGCCGGTCGGCGTCGTCGCCGGCATCATCCCCTGGAACGTGCCGCTGTTCATCACGATGCTCAAGTTGAGCCCCACGCTCGCGTCGGGCTCCACGATCGTGCTGAAGCCGGCCCCCGAGACGCCGATCGACGCGCTGGTCCTCGCGGAGCTGGCGCACCGGGCCGGCATCCCGGCGGGCGTGCTCAACGTCGTGCCGGCCGGCCGCGAGGTCGGCGAGCACCTCGTCACCCACGACGGCGTGGACAAGGTGTCCTTCACCGGCTCGACGGCCGCGGGTCGCCACATCGGCTCGCTGTGCGGCGAGCGGCTCCGGCGCTGCACGCTCGAGCTCGGCGGCAAGTCGGCCGCGATCCTGCTGGACGACATCGACCTCGACGCCGTGCTCCCCGAGCTGCTGCCGATGGGCTCGATGATGAACAACGGCCAGGCCTGCGTGGCCCAGACCCGCATCCTCGCCCCGCGGTCCCGCTACGACGAGGTGGTCGACGCCATCACCGAGAACGTGGCCGGCATGAAGGTCGGCGACCCGACCGACATGGAGACCGGCATCGGCCCGCTCGTGGCCGAGCGCCAGCGGGAGCGCGTCGAGGGCTACATCGCCATCGGCCGCGACGAGGGCGCCCGCGTCACCACGGGCGGCGGCCGCCCGGCCGGCTTCGACAAGGGCTGGTGGGTCGAGCCGACGGTGTTCGCCGACGTCGACAACAAGATGCGGATCGCGCAGGAGGAGATCTTCGGACCGGTCCTCGCCGTGATCCCCTACGAGGACACGGCGGACGCCGTGCGCATCGCCAACGACAGCGACTACGGGCTCTCCGGCTCCGTGTGGACCGGCGACGTCCCCGCGGGCACGGACATCGCCCGCCAGGTCCGCACCGGCACCTACACCGTCAACGGCTTCGCGATGGAGTGGAGCGCCCCGTTCGGCGGCTTCAAGAACTCCGGCGTCGGTCGCGAGCTCGGCCCCGAGGGCCTCGGCGAGTTCCTCGAGTACAAGACGATCAACCTGCCGGCCGACACCGAGCCCGAGCTCAAGTACTGACCGACCGCACGGCCGGTCGGGACGCATCGGCCTGCTGTTCGTCGAGGGTCCGGGAGCACCTGGCGCTCGACGGACGGAACGGCTGGGTGGCCGGGTCCCGAGGTGTCAGATCGCGGCCGGCGGGAGGTCGATCGCGGCCAGCTTGTCCGGGTTGAGCAGGACCCGGATGGCCGCGACCTGGCCGTCGGCGTCCCGGTCGGCGGTCAGCACGATCGCCCCGGCGCCGCCGCGGATCACGAGCGCGGGCGCGGCGTTCACGAGCTCGATCCCCATCAGCGCGTCGGGCGGCGTCCGACCGGCGAGGTTGACGAGGAACCGGGCGACGCGGTCGGTGCCCACGACCGGCCGGCGCGCCGCGTGGCGGTCCGCGCCGCCGTCGCTCGTGAGCACGACGTCGTCCGCGAGCAGCGAGATGAGGCCCTGGACGTCGCCCGCGCCGATCGCCGTGACGAGGTCCGTGATCAGCTCCTCGTCGGCGGCGTGGCGGGCCTCCCGCTCCTCGCGGACCCGGCGCCGGGCCCGGGACGCGATCTGCCGGCACGCCTCCTCGCTGCGACCGACGGCGGCCGCGATGTCGGCGTACGGCTCACCGAAGACGTCGGCGAGCAGGAAGACCGCTCGCTCGGTCGGCTGGAGCCGGTCGAGCACGACGAGGAAGCCGAGCGTCAGCGACTCCGCCAGCTCGGCACGTGCCTCGGGGTCACCGGCCGTGGTGTCGGCGGTGGTGCGCACGGGCTCGGGCAGCCAGGGCCCGACGTAGTCCTCCCGTCGCCGGGCCTGGGCCCGGATGCGGTCGATGGCCAGGCGCGACGTGACCGTGGTGAGCCACGCGGCCGGCCGCTCGACCGAGCCCGGCGGAGCGGCGTCGAAGCGGAACCACGCCTCGGACACGACGTCCTCCGCGTCCGCGAGCGAACCGAGCATCCGGTAGGCGATCCCGGTCAGCCGCGACCGCTCCGCCTCGAACACCTCGGCGCGCTCCTCCACGACCGTCATCGTGCCCGCTCCACGGGGGGGGCGACACGGGCGGTGCGGCGGGCGGCCGCCGCCGCGGCCCGCCCGGCCCGCGCGC
>JAEVZA010000140.1 GCA_023392475.1 Actinomycetes bacterium
GCTCCCCGACGCAGCGAGCAGGAGCGCGATCGTGCCGCCCAGGCTGTGGCCGACCACCACCACCTCGCCCGCACCCGTCCAGTCCGCCACGGCGGCCAGGTCCGCGGCGTGCTCCGCGAGCGTCGCGGCGACGCCGGCGTCCAGCGATCCCGCGTAGCCGCGCCGGTCGTAGGCGACCACGTCGAGGTCGCCGAGCCGGCGCATGACGCGGCCGAAGCTGGCGGCGCGGTCCATCGCCCCGTGCACGAGCACGACGGCCGGCGACGTCCCGTCGGCCTCGACCGGGCGTCGCCGCACCACGGCCAGCCCGTCGACGGTCTCCCGCGTGAGCGGGGCGGGGGCGGTCAGGGCACGCGCGCCAGGCGCAGGACGTCGGTCGAGCGCTTCCCGCCGGCACCGGCGAGCACCGCGACCGTCTCGCCGGGCTGCACGTGGCCGGCGTCCCGGGCGGCGATCACGAGGTCATCCATCAGGGCCACGTTGTCGACCCGGTTGGGCGCCCGGAGCGGGACCGTGCCCCAGCTCATCGAGAGCTGGCGGACCGTCCGCTCGACCGGGCTGAACGCGATGATCGGCATGGCCGGGCGGAAGCGGGCCACGGAGCGGACCGTGAAGCCCGTCTCCGAGATGCAGATGATCGCCGACACGCCCATCTCGGTGGCGGCGCGCCACGCGGCGGCGGTCATGGCGTCGGTCAGACGGGCATCCGGGTCGCTGCCGACGGCCACCTTGCGCAGCAGCCGGATCCGCCGCGCCCACGCGTCGTAGTCGAACTCCTGGTCGGCACGCTCGGCGACGCGGGACATCGTCGCCACGGTGTTCACCGGGTCGGTGCCGACGGCGGTCTCCGCCGACAGCATCACGGCGGAGGTGCCGTCGAAGATCGCGTTGGCCACGTCGGACACCTCGGCGCGGGTGGGCGCGGGCGACATGATCATCGACTCGAACATCTGGGTGGCGGTGATGACCGGCTTGCCGCCGCTGATGCAGTCCCGCGTGATGCGCTTCTGCAGGTGGGGCAGCTCCTCGATGCCGAGCTCGGTGCCGAGGTCACCTCGGGCGATCATGATGGCGCCCGAGGCCTCGATGATCCCGTCCAGGTTCTCGACCGCGGCACGGGTCTCGATCTTGGCGACGATCAGCGGCCCGCGCGGGTGGGGCTCGGTGCCGACCCGGCGGATGTCGTGGGCCGATCGCACGAAGCTGATCGCGACCATGTCGACGCCCTCGTCGACGAACGCGTCCAGCAGCCGGAGGTCCTCGCGCGTCGGGGTCGACATGCTGAGCCGGTCCGACGGGATGTGGAGCCCGGGGCGGCCCTGGACCGGGCCGCCGTGCAGGACCACGGCCTTGGCGCGGTCGCCGTCGATCTGCTCGACTCGGAGCACGACGCTCCCGTCGCCGACAGCGAGGGAGTCGCCGGCGTGGACGTCGACGAGCAGGTCCTCGTAGTCGACGCCGAGGTCCGTCGTGTCCGAGTGGTCGAGGCCCGGGATCAGGCTGACTCGGCTGCCGGTCTCGAGCTCCACCGGCACGTCGCCGAAGCCGCCCAGGCGCACCTTCGGCCCGGGCAGGTCGATGAGGATGCCGACGTGCGAACCGAGCTCGTCGGCGACGCCGCGGACGGTGCGGTACCGGGCCAGCGCGTCGTCGAGCGTGCCGTGCGCGAGCCCGATGCGGGCGACGTCCATGCCCGACTCCACGAGGCGCCGCAGCACGTCGGGGGAATCGGAGGCGGGCCCGATCGTGGCGACGATCTTGGTGCGTCTCGGCATGCCTCCAAGCTATGCCTTGCCACGCCCGCGTCCGCACCACGTTCCGGGCGCGACGGCGCGCCATCCGGCGCAGCGAGGCACACCACCTCGGCCGGGGTCAGGAACGAGGGACCTGGCTCCAGGGGAGGTCCTTGTCGACGCGGACGTCGCCGGGCAGGCCGAGGACCCGCTCGCCGAGGATGTTGCGCAGCACCTCCGACGTGCCGCCCTCGATCGAGTTGGCGCGGGCGCGCAGGAAGTTCTTGTGCATGTCGTCGGTGAACAGCGCGTGCCGGGGGCGGATGAGCTCGTAGCTCCCGTACAGCATCCCCTCCGGACCCATGAGGTCCATGGCCAGGCTGTATATCTGCTTGTTCAGCTCGGCCATCGCGAGCTTCGCCACCGAGCCCTCCGGTCCGGGCGTGCCGGCCTTCCGGTTGGCGGCGGCGCGCAGGTTCGTCAGCCGGTTGACCTCGGCCTGGATCCAGAGCTGCGTCACCTGGTCGCGTTCCACGTCGTCGCCGCTGCCGTGCTCCTTCCACACCTCGACGAGCTGACCGATCGGGCCCGAGCCGCGGGGTGGCGTGCCGCCGCCGATCGAGACGCGCTCGTTCATGAGCGTCGTGATGGACACGCCCCAGCCGCGGCCGACGTCGTCGACGCGCATCGAGTCGGGGATCCGCACGTCGGTGAAGTACACCTCGTTGAACTCGGCCTCACCGGTCATCTGGCGCAGCGGGCGGACCTCCACGCCGGGCGCCTCCATGTCGACGATGAACGCCGTGATGCCCCGGTGCTTCGGCTGCTCCGGGTCCGTCCGGCAGATCACCAGGCCGTACTTCGAGATGTGTGCGAGCGTCGTCCAGACCTTCTGCCCGTTCACGATCCACTCGTCGCCGTCGCGGTCGGCGCGCATGGCCAGCGAGGCCACGTCGGAGCCGGCGCCCGGCTCGGAGAAGAGCTGGCACCAGATGTGCTCGTTCGAGAAGAGCGGTCGCAGGAGCGACCGCTGCTCCTCCGTGCCGTGGGTGACGACCGCAGGGCCGCACATGCCGTAGCCGATGGGGTTCTTCGTGCCGCCGATCGGCCCGTGAGCGCGGCCGATGCGCTCCACGACGCTCCGCTGGAGCTTCGGGCTGACCCCGAGGCCGCCGTCGCCCTCGGGGAAGTGGACCCAGGCCAGGCCGAGGTCGAACTGCGCCTCGAGGAACTCCCGCTCCGGTGTGGTGGCGGGGTCGTGCTCCGCCAGCAGCTGCTCGACGAGCCGGACGACCCGCTCCTCGTCGGCGTCCACCCCGGTTGCTGCGTCCTCGATGACCGACATGCGGAACCCCCTGTGCGCGTCTCGTGGTCGTGGCGGCCGGCGCTCCGGGGCGCCCTTGACCGCACGGTCAAGTTACACCGGGCGACCCCGGCTCAGTCCTCGTCGTCGTCCCCCTCGGGCCCGGCGTCCAACCCCGAGGCGGCCAGCCGCTCGAGCAGCTGGTCGCGGATCGACACGCCCGCCTCCCGGGCCTTGTCCCCGGTGATCCGCCAGCCGAGCCGCGAGGAGTACAGGAGCGGCGGCTCCTTCAGCCGACCCGCGCCGACCTTCGACACGCGGGCGAAGAACAGGTGGTGGTCGATGGGCGAGCCGTCCGCCCACGCCTCCTTGCGCTCGAACACGTCGCACTGCAGCCACGAGATGGAGTTCGGCACGACGGGCAGGCCGTCCTCGTTGAGCTCGATGAGCTCCTCCGCGAGGTGGTGGAAGCGGCGGCCGGGGTACGAGAAGTACTGACCGGCGGCGACCTGGTCGCCGGCGAGGACCGACACCGTGAACCGCCCGGAGTCGCGTATGAGCGGGTAGGTGTCGTGCCGCGTCGAGACCGACGCCATCACGATCGGCTCGTCGAAGCTGACCTGGCACACCCAGTGGGAGCAGTAGGCCCGGACGACGCCGTCGTGGGTGGCGCCGACCACCTGCACGCCCTTCATCATCTGGCCCAAGGAGCGCTTGATGTCGCGGTCGATCATGGCCACCGAGGCTACGGCGCGGCCCGGGACGCCTCCGACGGACCGGGCGGGGCCGGCAGCGGCGCCGATCAGTTCAGGCGGGCCCGGTTCCGAGCCGCGGCGGCGCGGTGGGCGTCGGCCCGGTGGGGGTCGTCGTCCGCGAGCCGGTCGTACAGGTCGGCGGCCTCGACGAAGCGCCCCTCGGCGCTGAGCACGCCCGCAAGCTGCCGGCGCTCCCCCACACCCGCGGTCGGCAGCGCCGCCTGGAGGCGCAGCGCCCGGGTGAGCCCGTGGCGGTCGCCCCGCCGCAGGTGCGCGGCGCGGAGGTTGTTGAGCACTCGGACCACGATGTCGAGCCGGGGCGTCGGCGCGAGGTAGCCGTCGTCCCACGGCGTCGACGAGCCGTGGAGCCGGTGGAACAGCGACCGGCAGCCGGCGGCATCGAGCGGCCGGCCGCCGTCGAACGCGTCGTGGAAGGCGTCGCCGTCGCCGGCCTCGCGCAGCAGGAAGTGGCCCGGCATGCCGACGCCGACGAGCGCGACGCCGCGTCGCCGCCCGACCTCCATCGCCACCACGGCCAGCGTGATCGGGATCCCCGTGCGCCGGTCGAGCACCCGGTCGAGGAGGCTGTTCGCCGGGTCGTAGTAGTCGTCGCGGTTGCCGGTGAAGCCGCCGGGCCCGAACAGCGACGTGCACAGCGGGCCGGGCGCCGCGGCGTCCACGGCGCCGGCGAGGAGGTCGAGCCGCTCGACGAGCAGGTCCGCGTCCACCTCCGGCCGGCCGGTGGCCGCCACCAGCGCGAGCGCCCGGTCGAGCGGCGGGGCGGGCTGCGCCACGACCTCCGCGAACTCGGCGACCGGGTCCATGGGCGCACGCTAGCGACGCCCGCGCCGCCGCCCCGGCCGGGGCTACCGTCCCGCCCGTGAGCGACGACCTTCGATACCCCGGGGCCCACGTGGCCGAGCACGGCGACCGAGCCGCCTACGTCATGGCGGGCACCGGCGAGGTGGTCACGTACCGGGAGCTGCACGAGCGCGCGTGCCGGATCGCGAACCTGTTCCGGAGCCTCGGGCTGCGACCGGGGGACCACGTGGCCTGGTGCATGGAGAACCACCCGTGGTTCCTGTCGCTCGCGTGGGGTGCGCACTACGCGGGCCTCTACTACACCGCCATCTCCTCCCGGCTGACGGCCGACGAGGTCGCCTACATCGTCGGCGACTGCGGCGCACGCGCGTACGTGACCTCCACCTACAAGCGCGACATCGCGGCCGAGGTCGCGGACGCCACGCCCGGCGTGGAGCACCGGTTCATGATCGACGGCGACCTGCCCGGCCACGCCGCGCTCCTCGACGCCGTCGCGGGCCAGCCCGCCGACGAGCCGGCCGACGCCGTCGAGGGCATGGACATGCTCTACTCCTCCGGCACGACGGGCCGCCCGAAGGGCGTGAAGGTGCCGCTCCGGGACGTCCCGCTCGGCACGCCCGACGCGCTGTACCTCCTGGTCGCCGGCCTGTTCGGCGCCGACCCGGAGACCGTGTACCTGTCCCCCGCGCCGCTGTACCACGCGGCCCCGCTGCGCTTCTCCCTCCAGGTGCAGCGCGCCGGCGGCACCGTCGTCGTCATGGAGCGCTTCGACGCCGAGGACGCCCTGCGCCAGATCGAGGCGCACCGGGTCACGTTCGGCCAGTTCGTCCCGACCATGTTCGTGCGGATGCTGAAGCTGCCGGAGGAGATCCGGGACCGCTACGACGTGTCCTCCGTCCAGGTGGCCGTGCACGCCGCCGCCCCCTGCCCGGTCACGGTGAAGCGGCAGATGATGGACTGGTGGGGCCCCGTGCTCCACGAGTACTACGCCGGCACCGAGGGCAACGGCTTCTGCTACGCCGGGCCCCAGGACTGGCTCGAGCACCCCGGCACGGTCGGCCGGCCCATCGTGGGGACGGTGCACATCGTGGGCGACGGCGGCGACGAGGAGCCGGTCGGCAGCCCCGGCACCGTCTACTTCGAGTCCGAGGCGCAGTTCAGCTACCACAACGACCCCGAGAAGACGGCGGAGTCGTACCTGCGGGAGGGGTGGTCGACGCTGGGCGACGTGGGCTACGTCGACGACGACGGCTTCCTGTACCTGACCGACCGCAAGGCGTACATGATCATCACCGGCGGGGTGAACGTGTACCCGCAGGAGGCGGAGAACGTGCTCACGATGCACCCCGCGGTCGTGGACGTCGCGGTCTTCGGCGTCCCGAACGACGACTTCGGCGAGGAGGTCAAGGCGGTGGTGCAGCCGGTCGAGATGCCGGTGGACGCCGCGGCGGCCGTCGCGCTGTCGGCGGAGCTCGTCGCGTACTGCCGGGACCACCTCGCCGACGTGAAGTGCCCCCGCACCGTGGACTTCCGGGAGGAGCTTCCGCGGCATCCCACGGGCAAGCTGTACAAGCGGTTGCTGAAGGACGAGTACTGGGCGGCAGCCGGCCGCTCGATCTGACAGCCCGCCCGACCACGACCGACCCCCACCTCCCGTGCCCACGCACCCGTTCCTCGACCAGGCGCCCCCGATCGCCTTCGCCCACCGCGGCGGCGACGAGGTCGCGCCGGAGAACACGATGCGGGCGTTCCAGTCGGCGGTCGACCTCGGGTACCGCTACCTCGAGACCGACGTCCACCTGACGCGGGACGGGCACCTCGTCTCGTTCCACGACGACGTGCTCGACCGGGTGACCGACCGCACGGGCAGGATCTCCGACCTCACCCTCGCGGAGGTGGGCGAGGTCCGGATCGACGGCACGGACCCGGTGCCGACCTTCGACGAGCTCCTCGGGTCGTTCCCCGACGTCCGGTTCAACATCGATCCGAAGGCCGACGCGTCGGTGCTGGCGCTGGCGCACGCGCTGCGCCGCCACGACGCGCTCGACCGCGTGTGCATCGGCGCGTTCTCCGACGACCGGCTCGCCCGCCTGCGGTCCGTGTTCGGCGACGCGCTCTGCACCGGCGCCGGCCCCCACGAGATCGCGCGGCTGGTCGCCGCGTCGAAGGTCCCCGGCGTCCGCGGCCGGCACGCCACGCCGCCGTACCGGTGCGTGCAGGTGCCCGTCCGCCACAAGGACGTCGAGATCGTGACCGCGTCGTTCGTCGACGCGGCCCACGCGCGCGGGTGCCACGTGCACGTGTGGACGATCGACGACCCGGTCGAGATGCACCGCCTGCTGGACCTGGGCGTCGACGGTCTGATGACGGACCGGCCGTCCGTCCTCCGGGACGTGCTGGTGCGGCGCGGGTCGTGGGTCTGACC
>JAEVZA010000147.1 GCA_023392475.1 Actinomycetes bacterium
GGTACCGGGGGCCGATCGGCGAACGGATGGGGGTTTCCACGGGTGCCCGGGGCGCGGGCGGCGTGCTCGGCCGCCCCCGACCGGGCCGGACCCAGTCGGGGACGGGAGGACGTGCGCGCCCGAGTGCGGGCGCGGCGGACGGCTGTGGCGGGCTGCGGTGGCGCCGGCGTCAGGCGGGGGTGGCGGCCAGCGCGCGGTCGCGCACGGTCGACACGGCCCGCTTCACCAGGCGTCGGGCGGCCTCGGCGGTCACGCCGAGCTCCTCGCCGACCTCGCGGTAGCTGCGCCGGCGGCCGTCGGACAGGCCGAAGCGCTGCTCGACGGCGCTGCGGGCCCGCGGGTCGAGCACGTCGAGGAGGCCGTGCAGCCACTCGTCGTGCTCGGCGTCGAGGAGCTGGTCCTCGGGGCCGGGCACGTCGTCGGCCAGGAGGTCGACGAGCTCGTTCGAGTCGTCGTCGCCGACGGTCCGGTCGAGCGAGGTCGGGGTCGTGAGGCGGTGCAGGCGTGCGTGCTCGTCATCGAGCTCGTCGCCGTCGCCGGACACGGCGCGGAGGGCGCAGCGCAGGCTGGCCGAGCGGTCACCGGGCAGGCGGACGAGCGAGGCCTTGTGGTCGAGGGCCCGGCCGATGGCCTGGCGGATCCAGAAGGTGGCGTAGGTCGAGAACTTGAACCCCTTGCGCCAGTCGAACTTGTCGACGGCGTGCTCCAGGCCGAGGTTGCCCTCCTGCACGAGGTCGAGGAGCTCCATGCCGGGGGGCAGCGGGTAGCGGCGGGCGACGCTCACGACGAGGCGCAGGTTCGCCCGGATGAAGCGGTCCTTGGCGGCGGCAGCGGCGGCGATCTGGCGGTCGAGCGCCCGGCCCCGCTCCCCGGCGGCCTTGCGGCGGGTGGCGTCGACACCGGCCTCGATCGTCTGGGAGAGCTCGCGCTCCTCCTCGGCCGTGAGCAGCGCCACGGCGCCGATCTCGTTCAGGTACATGCCTACGGAGTCACTCATCCCTTTGGTTCCCTCTCATGGCGTCCGACGGCTCGGCGTCGTCCCGGGGCTCCGGCGAGGAACCCCTGACCACACAGTGATCGGCGGATGTGCGGGGGAGTTGAGGGGTCGTTCAGCCCAATTGGGTCCCGTGGCGTCGGAAGTCGGGTGACGCCCCGATAGCCTCCTGCGGTGGCCGGGCGACGGGTCGGGGTGTTCGGCGGGACGTTCGACCCGCCCCACGTGGCGCACCTGGTGACCGCGATCGAGGCCCGTGCGGCCCTCTCGCTCGACGTCGTCCTCATGGTCGTCGCGAACCACCCGTGGCAGAAGGTGGGGACCCGGACGATCACCCCCGCGGCCGACCGGCTGGCGATGGTGGAGGCGGCCGTCGAGGACCTCGACGGGATCGAGGCCAGCGACCTCGAGATCCGCCGTGGCGGCAGCACCTACACGGTCGACACGCTGGAGGACCTGGCCGGCGAGGACCCCGACGGCGAGCGCTTCGTGATCCTCGGCGCCGACGCCGCCGCAGGGCTCCGCACCTGGGAGCGACCGGACGACGTCGCCGCCCTGTGCCGCATCGCGGTGGTCGATCGACCGGGGGCCACGGGCGCGGTCCCGCCAGGGTTCCGCGTGGACCGGATCGACGTGCCGCAGCTCGAGATCTCCTCCACGGACCTGCGGGCGCGCGCCGCATCCGGGCGTTCCCTCAGGTTCCTCGTGCCGGATCGGGTCATCTCGGTCGTGCGCGACCGCCGCCTCTATGGTGAACAGCCATGACGACCACCGCCCCCGGTGACCCCGACGTGCGCTCCGACGCGCCCGTCGTGGTCGGCGAGGAGGAGGCCGGTGGCGGTGACGGCGGCGGGGTCGCTCCGGTCGTCCGGCGGGGCCGGGCGGTCAAGAAGCGCCGCACACGCGTGGTGTGGCTGCAGGCCGGCGCCACCGTCCTCTTCGCGGTGCTGCTCGTCGGGCTGGCGTGGGTCGGCTACCAGGCGAGCCGCCACATCACGGGCGGCGAGGCGCAGGTCACCGATCCGAAGGCGCCCGGCTACGTCGCCGAGGTGAAGCCCACGACCGTCGACCTCGTGGCGGTCACGGGAGCCGACGGCAAGCTCGTGTCCGCCCTGATCGTCACGGCCGGCGACGACGGCAAGGGCGGCAGCGTCTCCGCGCTGCCCGCGTCGGTGGTCGCACCGTCGGCCGACGGCACCCAGCAGGTCTCGCTCGGCCAGCTCATGCAGGAGGGCGGGATCGACCTGCTGCGCCAGCAGCTCGGCACGGCCATGACCTTCGGCTTCACCTCCGCCGAGACGGTGCCGGCGGAGACGGTGGCCGCCCTCGCGAAGCTCGCCGGGCCGATCGAGATCTCCAACGTGGACAACCTCGTCGAGCCGCCGACGGGCCCGATCGCCGGCTCGCAGGACCAGCCGCGCGAGGTCCGCTACCCGGCCGGCCAGATGACGCTGCAGCCCGACCAGGTCGTCGACTTCCTCGGCTTCGCCGGCCTCGACGAGTCCGAGGTCAACCAGGCGCTCCGCCAGCAGGTGGTGTGGGACGCGCTGCTCTCCAAGCTGAAGGGGAAGGACGCCGCGACGCTCCAGGGCGTGACGCCGACCACGTCCGACGCCGACGGCGGGTTCACCGCGATCCTGCCGGGCCTGCTCGAGGGCCAGGTGTCGTTCGACCCGGTGCCGCTCGAGGCGATGAACGTGCCGGGGACGCTCTTCAAGGTGTACCGGCCCGACCCGGCCGCGCTGCCGTCCTACGTCTCCCGCACGGTGCCGTTCCCGACCTCGGGCACGCCCGGCCAGCGCGCACGGGTCCGGTTGCTCAACGGGACGACGCAGCAGCAGGCCGCGCTGCTCGCCGCCCCGAAGGTGGTCGCGGCCGGCGGCGAGATCTCGCTCCTGGGCAACGCCGACTCGTTCGACGTGCAGACCACCGAGGTGCAGTACGTGGTGCCCGAGGCCAAGGCCGCGGCCGAGGCCATCGCCACCGCGCTCGGCGTGAAGGCCACGAAGTCGCCGGAGGCGGCCGGGAGCATCGACGTCGACGTGATCGTCGGCCGGGACCGCGCCTCGTGAGCGGACCGGAGACCGACAGCTCGCTCCGGCTGGCGCTCGCCGCCGCGGCGGCTGCGGACGACAAGCTCGCCACCGACGTGCTGGTGCTGCGCGTCGGGCCCGTGCTCGGCATCTGCGAGTACTTCGTCCTCGCCAGCGCCGCGAACGACCGGCAGGTCAAGTCGGTCGTCGACGGCGTGGAGGAGCAGGTGGCGAACGAGGTGGGGGAGAAGCCGCGCTCGGTCGAGGGCGCCGACGCACGCCGCTGGGTGCTGATCGACTACGGCGACGTCGTCGTGCACGTCTTCCACGCGGAGGAGCGTGACTACTACCGGATCGAGCGCCTCTACGCCGATGCGCCCTCGGTCGACTGGCGGGCCGCGCAGGCCGGCTGAACCGCCCGGCGCTGTCGTTCAGGTGGCGCTGTCGTTCAGGTGGCGCCGTCGTCCGACGTGGCGCTGTCGTCCGACGTGGCGCCCTGGCCCGAGCGGGCCGCGTCCGCGGCCTGCGTGGCCTTCGCCCCGGCGGTGAGCCCGCCCCACAGCACGACGAACCCGCCGAGGGACAGGACCGCGCACAGCGCGGCGACGATCGCCCAGCCCACCGGCTTCGTGTCCGACACGTCCCACACGTCGATGTACGTGAGCAGCGCGAGGACGGCGCCGAGCGTGCCGGCGATCACCATCCAGGCGCCGATGCGCACCCGCCCGCGGGCGGCCACGGTGGCGGCGTCGGTCATGGCGCCTGTCTACCCCAGGACGCCGCCCGTGACGGGCATGCGTCGACCGGGGGTGGTGGAGCCGATGGGAATCGAACCCACGACCTCTTCCATGCCATGGAAGCGCTCTCCCAACTGAGCTACGGCCCCGTGAGGGGTCGACTCTAGCCGCCGACGCGCGGGTGCGCGAAACGTGGGCGTTACCGGTTCGGGGGCTCGCTGGACCCGTCGGTACGATGCCGCCATGTCCACCCCCACGGCCGGGCCGTCCGCCCGGGACGCCGCGGGCGACGCCGACGTCGTCCCGTACGACCCCCAGCGCATCGAGCCGCACTGGCAGGGCTACTGGCGCGAGCACGGCACGTACGAGGTCGACAACGACGACCCCCGTCCCCGCTCCTACGTGCTCTGCATGTACCCGTACCCCTCTGGCGCGGCGCACATGGGCCACGTCCGGAACTACACCTTCGGCGACCTCCTGACCCGCTACCGGACGATGCGGGGCGACGCCGTGCTGTCGCCCATGGGGTTCGACAGCTTCGGCCTCCCGGCCGAGAACGCGGCCATCAAGACCGGCATCCACCCGCGGACCTTCACCGACGAGCGCATCGAGATGCTTCGCAGCTCGATCACCCGCATCGGCGGCGTCTACGACTGGCGCCGCGAGGTCATCAGCCACAGCCCGCAGACCATCCACTGGTCGCAGTGGATCTTCATCAAGCTGTTCGAGGCGGGACTCGCGTACCGCAAGGCCGCCCCGGTCAACTGGTGCCCCGGCTGCCAGACGGTGCTGGCCAACGAGCAGGTGATCGACGGCCGCTGCGACCGCTCGGGCGACCTCGTCGAGCGGCGCGACCTCGAGCAGTGGTACTTCCGCATCACGGACTACGCGCAGCAGCTGCTGGACGACCTGGACGTGGTCGAGTGGCCCGACCGCGTGGTCACCCAGCAGCGCAACTGGATCGGCCGCTCCGAGGGCGCCGAGTTCGACATGGCCGTGGTGGGCGAGGACGGCGAGGTCCGGAAGGACCTGCCCGGCGTGCCGTCCGTCCGCGTCTTCACGACCCGCGCCGACACGAGCTACGGCATGACGTTCTGCGTGCTGGCGCCCGAGCACCCGCTCGTCGACGTCGTGACCACCGACGACCGCCGCCGGGACGTCGAGGCCTTCGTGCAGCGCGCCCGCAACACGTCGGAGATCGACCGCCTCTCGACCGAGGGCTCGCTCGAGTCGCGCGGCTGCTTCACCGGCGCGTACGCCCGGAACCCGTTCACCGGCCGCCCGGTCCCGATCTACCTCGCCGACTACGTACTGGCCACCTACGGCACCGGCGCGGTCATGGCGGTGCCCGGCGAGGACCAGCGCGACTGGGACTTCGCCACGGCGTTCGGCCTGCCGATCATCCAGACGGTCGCGCGCCCCGACGGCTGGACCGGCGACGCGTACTCCGGACCCGGGCCCCACGTGAGCTCGCCCCCCGATCCGTCGGCCGTCCCGGGACCCGACCTCAACGGGCTCGACGTGCCCGCCGCCAAGGACCGCGCCATCGACTGGCTGGAGGCCGAGCAGCTCGGCGAGCGCACCGTGAACTTCCGGCTGCGCGACTGGCTGGTCTCCCGGCAGCGCTTCTGGGGCTGCCCGATCCCGATCGTGTACTGCGACGCGTGCGGGCCGCGCACCGTCCCGCTCGACGAGCTGCCGGTGCTGGCGCCCGACGACGTCGAGTTCCGGCCCACCGGCCAGTCGCCGCTGCAGTTCCACGAGGGGTTCCTCCACACCACGTGCCCGGAGTGCGGCGGTCCGGCGCGGCGCGAGACCGACACGATGGACACGTTCGTCGACTCGTCCTGGTACTTCCTGCGCTTCTGCGACCCGTGGTCGTCCGACGTGCCGTTCTCGCTCGACGCGGTCGCGGGGTGGATGCCTGTCGACCAGTACATCGGCGGCGCCGAGCACGCCGTGCTGCACCTCATGTACGCGCGGTTCTTCACGAAGGCGCTGTCCGACCTCGGCGTGGTGCCGGCGGACCTGCGCGAGCCGTTCACGCGCCTCTTCACGCAGGGGATGATCCGCCTCGACGGTTCGAAGATGTCGAAGTCGAAGGGCAACCTCGTCGCGCCCGAGGAGATCATCGACACCTACGGCGCCGACACGCTGCGCCTCGCGCACCTGGCGGTGAAGCCACCGGAGGAGGACGTCGACTGGGAGGACTTCGGCCTCGAGGGCTGCTCGCGCTTCCTGCTCCGCGTCTGGCGCCTGGCCGTGCCCGGCTCCGACCTGCTCCGGGACATGCGCGACGGCGACCCGACGGCCGCCGACGTGGCCGTCGCCCGCGCCCAGCACCACCTCGTCGCGGACATCACGGAGTCGTTCGAGCGGTGGTCGTACAACGTGGCCGTCGCCCGGTGCATGGCGTTCGTCAACGAGCTCTACCGCTACGTGCAGTCCGGCGACGGGCCGCACGGCCCGACGGTGGCCGAGGGCACCGACGCCCTGCTGCTCGTCCTGGCCCCGATGGCCCCGCACCTCGCGGCCGAGCTGTGGCGCCTCCGCCGCGACGCCGACGGCCGCCCCGGCGCGCATGTCCACGGCGAGGCGTGGCCCGTCGCGGACCCGGCGATGCTGGTCGAGGACACGGTCACCCTGGTGGTGCAGGTGGCGGGCAAGGTCCGGGACCGCATCGAGGTGCCGGCCGACGCCGACGAGGCCGCCTGCGTGGCCCTGGCGCTGGCCTCGGAGAAGGTGCAGGTGCAGCTCGGCGGGGCCGAGCCGCGCAAGGTGATCGCCCGCCCGCCGAAGCTCGTCAACGTCGTCCCCTGAACGGCAGGCAGTCCGGCGCGGACGTGCGGGTGTGCAAGGCTGATGTCACATGGCGCGTAGGTAACGCGCCGGTCGACCCGGGGGTCGGACGAACGTGCTCAGCTTGATCTCCCGCATCGAGTCCGTCGCCGAGACCGGCACGGGCCGGATCACCTTCGTGGCCGGCGACGACCACGAGACGATCTCGTGGGGCCAGCTCCACGAGGAGGCCCGCGCCGTGGCCGCGGCGCTCCAGGCCCGGGGCGTGGGCCCGGGCGATCACGTCGCCCTGCTCGGCCCGACCACCCGCCGCCTCATCACCACGATCCAGGCCATCTGGCTGACGGGCGGCGCGCTCGTCACCATGCCCCTCCCGATGCGCATGGGCGCGCTCGACCAGTTCATCGACCAGACGCGCACGCGGATCCGCCGCTCCGACTCGAAGGTCGTGGTGATCGACAGCCAGCTCGCCGACTTCGTCGAGCCGATCGAGGGCGACCCGCCCTTCATCGGCCTCGACGACCTGTTCGAGGCGGCCGGTCCCACGGCGTCCGACTACGTCCGCCCGGCCGACGACCCGTCGTCGCTCGCGGTCCTGCAGTTCACGTCGGGCTCCACCTCGGAGCCGAAGGGTGTGATGCTCCCGCACGAGAACATCTGCCACAACCTCGACGGCGCGTGGAAGGCGGCCGAGCTGACGCACGACGAGGTCGTGATCAGCTGGCTGCCGCTCTACCACGACATGGGCCTCATCGGGCTGCTGACGATCCCGATGACGCTCGGCACCTCGCTCGTGCAGGGCGCGCCGCAGGACTTCCTCGCGAAGCCCGTGCGCTGGCTCCGGTGGATGAGCGACTACCACGGCACCGGCACCGCCGGCCCGAACTTCTCCTACGCGCTCGCCGCCCGCGCGCTGCGACGCACGGAGGAGGAGCTCGACCTGTCCACGCTGCGCGTGCTGCTCAACGGCGCGGAGCCGATCGACGCCACGACGTTCCGCCGGTTCCTGGAGGCGGGGGAGCGGTTCGGGCTCGACCCGAACGGCGCGTTCCCGGCCTTCGGCATGGCCGAGGTGTGCATCGCCGGCTGCTTCCCGACGCCGGGCAAGGGCCTGCGCACCGACTGGGTCGACTCGAAGGCGCTCGAGGTCGACCAGGTGGCCACGCCCGCGGACCCCGAGTCCGACGGCGCCACCGAGCTCGCGCTCCTCGGCTCGCCGGTGCCGGGGCTCGAGATCAGCATCATCGACCCGCAGACGGGTGAGGAGCGGGGCGAGCGGCAGGTCGGCGAGCTGCGCATCAGCGGCAACTCGCTCACGACCGGCTACTACAACCAGCCCGAGGCCACGGCTGAGCTCATCCGCGACGGCTGGCTCTACACGGGCGACCTCGCCTACACGATCGGCGGCGAGCTGGTGGTGTGCGGCCGCATCAAGGACGTGATCATCGTCGGCGGCCGCAACGTCTACCCCCAGGACATCGAGAAGGTCGTGGGCGACGTCGACGGCGTCCGCACCGGCAACGTGATCGCGTTCGGGGTCGAGGGCCGGCAGGGCGCCCAGAACATCATCGTGGTCGCCGAGTCGAAGGCCGGTTCGGATGACGAGCTGCGCCGCGCGATCACCCGCGTGGTGACCGACTCGGTCGGCATCCCGCCGAAGGAGATCGTGCTCGTCGAGGCCGGCTCGGTGCCGAAGACGTCGTCGGGCAAGCTGCAGCGCGCTGCGTGCCGTGCGCAGTACCAGGCGGGCGAGCTCGCCGTCCTCGCGCCGGCCTGACCGACGACCGGGCGTCCGCCGCGGCGCGACCTACGTCGCCGAGAGCTCCCGCAGCACGGGCAGCCACGTGCCGGGGTCCGACTTGTACGGCGCGTAGAACATGATGCGGTCGATCACGTCGCCGTAGCGCTCCGACAGCTTGGCGGCGACCTGCGACGGCTCCGCCACGACCGCGAACGTGTTGAGCACCTCGTCGTCGATCAGGTCGCCCATCTCGGACCAGCGGCCCTGCTTGGTGAGCGCGGTCAGCTCGTCCTGGAGCTCGCCCCAGCCGTGGAGCTCGAGCACGCCCCGGTACGCGGGCGTGGAGCCGTAGAACGCGATCTGCGAGCGCGTGCCGGCCGCCGACTGCGCCATCGCCTCCTCGGTCGCGCCGGTGACGACGAACGCGGGGCCCGACACCTGGAAGTCCTCGCGCCGCCGTCCGCCGCGGGCGAAGCCGCGCTCGAGCGCCGGGACCGTCACCTCGCGGAGGTAGCGCTCGGTGGTGAACCCGTGGCACAGGAACCCGTCGCACACCTCGCCCGCGACCTCGGTCATCCGCTCGCCCACGCCGGCGAGGAACACCTTCGGCGGACCGAACGGGTTCGGCCCGGGATCGAACATCGGGGTCATCAGCGTGTGCGTGTAGAAGTCGCCGCGGAAGTCGAGCGGCGTGCCCTCGTGCCACGACGCCCAGATCGCGCGCGTCGCCGAGATGAACTCGCGCATGCGCGCCGCGGGGTGCGACCACTCCATCGAGAAGCGGCGCGTGATGTGCGGCTTGATCTGCGAGCCGAGGCCGAGCACGAAGCGGCCCTGGCTGAAGCGCTGGAGGTCGTCGCCGACGTTCGCCACCAGCATCGGGTTGCGCGCGAAGGCGACGGCGATCCCGGTGCCGAGCTCGAGCCGCTCGGTGGGCTCCGCGGCGCGGAGCAGCGGGAGGAACGGGTCGTTCTTGATCTCCGCCGTCCACGCACCGGCGTACCCGGCGTCCTCGAGGCTGCGCGCCGCCTCGGGAGCGTCGGTGAGGTCGGGCGTGAGCGGTGCGTCGACGAGCATGGGCGCGGAACCTACCGGGCGCGTCGCGTGACCGGCGACACAGGGGGGTCCCGCCGGGCTACGGTCTGCGCACCTACTGTCGGACCTACTGAGAGTAGGTGCGGCGTTGGGAGCGCTCGGCGGGGGTCGGGTGCACTCGGGGGTCCAGGGGGTGGACGAGTGAGCCGAACGGGGACGCGGGGGTGACGCGGACGTCGTTCGATCCCCGCGCCGCGGCCCGGGCGCTCGCGCCGGCCGTCCTGATCCTGGCCCTGCAGCTGCTGCTGTTCCCGATGCCGAGCGGGGCGATCCTCTCGGGGGTCATCCTCGGGCTGCTCGGCGCCCTGGGCGCGGTGGGGCTGGCGCTGATCTGGCGGGCGAACAAGGTCATCAACTTCGCCCAGGGCGACCTCGGCGCGTTCCCCGCGACGCTCGCGGTCCTGCTGATCACGCTCGCCGGCGTCCCGTGGCTGATCGGCCTGACCGCCGGCCTCGCGGCGGCCGTGCTGGTCGGCCTCCTCGCGGACGTGCTGGTGATCCGGCGGTTCTTCCGTGCGCCACGGCTCATCATGACCGTCGCCACGATCGGGCTCTCGCAGGTGCTGGCCTTCGCGTCGCTGCTGCTGCCCGATCTGTGGGGCGAGGGACCGGCGATCCGGTCGCTGCCGGTCCCGTTCGACCTCACCTTCACGTTCGGTGGCGTCGTGTTCGACGCCAACGACCTGATCGCCCTGATCGTGGCGCCGGTGCTCCTCGTGGCCGTGTCGCTGCTCCTCCGCCTCACCGACACGGGCACCGCCGTGCGCGCCGCCGCGGACCGCACCGACCGCGCGTCGCTGCTCGGCATCCCGGTGCGTCGCCTCGAGGCCCAGGTCTGGACGATGGCGACCGTCCTGTCGTTCTGCTCGGTCGTCCTGACCGCCGGCGTGGCCAGCCTGCCGTTCGGGGTCGGGCTCGGCCTCTCGGTCGTGCTGCGGTCCCTGGCCGCGCTGGTGATCGGGCGCATGACCCACCTCGTGTCGATCGCCACGACCGCGGTCGCGATCGGTGTGCTCGAGGCCGGCATCCGCTGGAACACCGGCGACACCTGGCTGGTGTCGCCGATCCTCGCCGCGCTGATCGTCGCGAGCCTGCTGCTCCAGCGCCGGGGCGAGACCCGCGCCGACCGGGACGACGCGTCTGCGTGGGAGACGTCCGGCGACGTGCGACCGGTGCCGGCGCTCCTCGCCCGGCTGCCCGAGGTGCGCCTCGGCCGTGCCGTGCTGTGGATCGTGCTCGCCGCGCTGGCGCTCGGCGGTCCGCCGCTGCTCGGCACGAACGGCCAGCTCAAGGCGGGCGTCGTGCTCGTCTTCGCCATCATCGGCACGTCGATCGTCGTGCTCACGGGCTGGGCGGGCCAGGTCTCGCTCGGCCAGATGGCGTTCGTCGGCGCCGGCGGCGCGGTCGGCGCGTGGATCATGGTCGACCGCGGCTGGGACCCGATCGTGGCGATGATCGTCGCCGGCGTGGTCGGCGCCGTCGTCGCCGTGCTGGTCGGCCTGCCCGCGCTGCGACTCCGCGGCATGTACCTCGCCGTGACGACGCTCGCGCTCTCGCTCGCCGCGTCGGACTGGATCTTCTCGAACCGGATGGGCCACTGGATCCCCGAGGGCGCGTTCCCGCGCCCGGAGATCCTCGGTCGCATCAGCCTCGACAGCCCGCTCCGTCTCTACTACTTCGCGCTCGTCGTGCTCATCCTCGCCATCCTCGCCCTCCGCGGGGTGCGCCAGAGCCGCACGGGCCGGGTGCTCGTCGCGCTGCGCGACAACGAGGTCGGCGTGACCGCGTTCGGCGTGAGCCCCACCCGGGCGAAGCTCACGGCGTTCGCGATCTCGGGCTGCGTCGCCGCCGTCGCGGGCGTCGTGCTCGTCATCAACCAGGCCGCGTTCCGGCCGGTCACGTACGGGCCCGACCAGAGCATCGACGTGTTCGTCGCCACCGTGATCGGCGGCCTCGGGAGCCTCGCCGGCGCGGTCCTGGGCGCGGTGTTCCAGCGCGGCGCCGAGTGGCTGCTGCCGGCGCCGTGGTCGTTCCTCGCCACGGGTGCCGGCGTGCTCATCGTCCTGCTGTCGATGCCCGACGGGCTGGGCGGCCTCATGTTCCGCATCCGCGACCGCTTCCTCGCCTGGGCCGCCCGCCGCCACGGCGTGGCGTCGCTCGCCATCGACCGCACGCACCTGGAGGCCTCGGTGCCCGACCTCGAGGCCAACGAGGCGGCCGCCGAGGCCGCGGAGGCCGCCGAGGTGGCGGGCGACGGACCGGATCGACCCGAACCGGAGGTGGTCGCGTGACCGACACGGCCACCACCCCGCAGCCCGGCATCACGTGGCAGGACCTGCGCGAGTCGGCGAAGGGGATCATCTCGCCCCGGCGGTGGGCCGTCGGGCTGCGGCACCCCGCCAACGGGCTCCGCGAGCTCGCCGGCAACGGGCCGGTCTTCGCGCTGCTCATCCTGTTCGGGCTGAACTGCGTCGACGAGCTCGACCGCACCGGGTTCGGCATCCTGCTCCCGAACGTGCGCGACGCGTTCGGGATGACCAACACCGGCATCCTCACGTTGATCGGCCTCACGACGCTCGGCGCCCTGCTGCTCCAGCTGCCGATCGCCGTCTGGGCCGACCGCGGCAACCGCGTGCTGATCACGCTGCTCGGTGCCGCGATGTGGGCGGTCTTCTCCATCTTCACGGGCATGTCGACGGCGATCTGGATGCTGATCGTCGCCCGCGCCGGCTCCGGCATCGGGCGCGCCGTGGTCGACCCCACGCACGCCTCGCTGCTGTCCGACTACTTCCCGGTCGACCGCCGGCCCGGGGTGTTCTCGTTCCACCGGGCGGCCAACGTGCTCGGGCAGTTCCTCGGCCCGCTCCTCGCCGGCCTGCTCGCGTACGCCTTCACCTGGCGGATGCCCTTCTACGTGTTCGCCGTGCCGACCGTGATCCTCGTCATCCTGGGCACGCGCATGAAGGAGCCGGTGCGCGGCGCGCAGGAGCGGCGGGCGATGGGGGCGAGCGACGAGGTCGTGGAGACCGAGGAGCCGCAGGCGAGCTTCGCCGAGTCGTGGCGGCTCCTCTGGAAGATCGACGTCCTGCGGCGCATCTGGTACGCCGTCCCGTTCCTGGCGGTGTCGCTCATCGGCTTCGTGTCGCTGGCCAGCCTCCTCTACTCGGACGTGTACCACCTCGACGAGCTGCAGCGGGGCTACCTCGCCGCCGTCGTCGAGCCGTTCCAGCTGCTCGGCCTGGCGGTCGGGGCCCGGCTGGGCACGCGGCTGTTCCTCCGGGACCCGGCGCTCATCTTCCGGATGCTGCGCTGGGTGGCGTTCATCGCCGCCGCGCTGGCCGCCGGCTTCGCGCTGGCGCCGAACATCGGGCTCGCCGTGGTCTGCAACATCCTGCTGACCACGGACCTCGCGATCCTGCTGCCGGGCATCTTGGCGACGCTCTCGCTCGCCATCCCGGCCCGGGCCCGCGCCGTCGGGTTCTCCGTGGCGTCGTGGTGGGCCATCCCCGGCCTCGCGCTGCTCCCGCTGATCGGCTGGATCGGCGACAACTGGGGCACCCGCCTCGGCATGCTCGTGATGACGCCGATCCTGCTCGTCGGCGGCCTGATGATCGCCTCCGGCGGGAACGTCATCGCCCGGGACATCGAGGACGTGTGGAAGTCCTCGACCGCACGGTCCCAGGCGCTGCTCGACCGCCGGCAGGGTCGGTCCAAGCTCCTGCTCGTCCGGGACCTCAACGTCGCCTACGGCAGCCTCCAGGTGCTGTTCGACGTGAACATGGAGGTGGCGGAGGGCGAGGTCGTCGCGCTGCTCGGCACGAACGGCGCGGGGAAGTCGACCCTGCTGCGCGCCGTGTCGGGCATCACCGAGGCGGACTTCGGCGCGGTCATCTTCGACGGCCGCGACATCACACACGCGCCGCCCAACGAGATCGCGGCCCTCGGCGTGGCGCAGGTCCCGGGCGGCGCCGGGGTGTTCCCGAGCCTGACCGTGCGGGAGAACCTCCGCTCCGCGGGGTGGATGATCCGACGGGACAAAGCCACCCTGCACGCCCGCATCGAGGACACGCTGGAGGTGTTCCCCGTGCTGCGCGAGCGGTTGGAGGAGCCGGCGGCGAACCTCTCCGGCGGGCAGCAGCAGATGCTGGCGCTCGGCATGGCGCTCCTGAGCCGCCCGCGGCTCCTCATCATCGACGAGCTCAGCCTGGGGCTCGCCCCGGTCGTGGTGTCCAAGCTCGCCGAGATGGTCCGCGGGGTGGCCGCGGAGGGCACGACCGTGCTCCTCGTCGAGCAGTCGGTGAACGTGGCGCTCACGATGGCCACGACCGCCTACTTCATGGAGCGCGGCCGGGTGCAGTTCTCCGGGCCGGCGCACGAGCTGCTCGAGCGGCCGGACCTGCTGCGGGCGGTGTTCCTCGCCGACGGCACGGCCCCGGCCGAGGCCGACCACGGCGCCGACGGGACGGCGGCGGTGGCGAACGGCACCTCGACCTCGAACGGCTCGGGGCCCAACGGCGCCGCCGCGTCGAACGGTGCCGTCGAAGCGAACGGTGCCGCGCTGGCGGCCGCACCGGTGGCGTCGACCGACGAGGAGGCGGCGGTCCCGGCGCTCGAGCTCCGTGACATCACGCGCCGCTTCGGCGGCATCAGCGCCGTCGAGGCCGTCAGCATCGCCGTCACACCGGGGGAGATCGTCGGCCTGATCGGCCAGAACGGCGCCGGCAAGACGACGATCTTCGACCTCGTGTGCGGCTACCAGCCGCTCGACGGCGGTCGCATCCTGGTCGGCGGGCGCGACGTGTCCGCGATGTCACCCGGGCACCGGGCGCGGCTGGGGCTCGGCCGCACGTTCCAGGGCGGCCGCCTGTTCCCGGGCCTCACCGTCGCCGAGACGGTCGCCGTGTCGCTCGACCGGTCGGTGGCGGTCAAGGATCCGGTCAACGCCGCGCTGCGGCTGCCGGTGCACTACGACAGCGAGATCCGGGTCGGGCGACGCGTGCGCCAGCTCCTCGAGCTCTTCGGCCTGCGCGACTACGCGGACAGCTTCACCGCCGAGCTCTCCACCGGCACCCGTCGCATCGTCGAGCTGGCGTGCGTCGTGGGCCACCAGCCCAGCGTGCTGCTGCTGGACGAGCCCGCGGGCGGCGTGGCGCAGCGCGAGGTCGAGCAGCTCGGCGTGCTGCTGCGCCGCATCCGCGACGAGCTCGGCTGCTCCATGGTCGTGATCGAGCACGACATGCCGATGATCTCCGGCCTGTCGGACCGGCTCGTCGCGCTCGAGACCGGGGTCGTGATCTCGGAGGGCCGGCCGGCCGACGTGCTCACCGACCCGCGCGTGATCGCCTCGTACCTCGGTGACGACCCGACCGCCGTGGCGCGGTCGGGGACCTCGCCGTGACCGAGCCGCGTCGGGGGGACGCGGCAGGGAGCACGGGGACGAACAGCCAGGACCATGCAACTGAGGGGCCAGACCTGAGGGGGGTACGCAGATGAAGGCGATGGAGGAGCCCGACCAGGGCCGGAGCACCGCGCTGCGGAAGTGGGGACCGCTCGCCGCGGTCGTCGTCGTGGTGGCGGTCGTCGCCGGCTTCCTGATCGTGAACCGCTCGAGCGACGACAAGGACACGTCCGCCTCGGCGTCCGGGTCGTCGTCGACGTCCACGAAGCTCCCCGAGGGCGTGATGCCCTTCAGCGTCGCCAAGCAGGAGGGCAAGGTCGACAGCATCGACTGGGGCAAGCGGTGCGACACCGCCACGGGCGTCCTCGCGCTGCCGATCTCGCCGGATCCCGAGTGCTACGCGCCGTTCACGGGCGACAACGGCGGCGACACCACGACCGGGGTCACCAAGGACACGATCAAGGTCGTCGTCTACCAGCCGCAGGCCAACGACCCGATCCTCAGCTTCATCTACAAGCAGATCGGCAACAACGACACGCCCGACCAGATCTTCCAGACGTACGACAAGTTCAACCAGATGCTGGCGCGCTACTACGAGACCTACGGCCGCAAGGTCGAGCTCGTGCGGTACAACGCCACCGGCACCATCCAGGACGCCGTGGCCGCGACGTCCGACGCGGAGACGATCGCGCGTGACATCCAGCCCTTCGTGGTGCTCGGCGGTCCGCTCCTGACCGAGGCGTTCGCCGACACGCTGGCCTCCAACGAGGTGGTCTGCTTCTCGTGCACGCCCGGCCAGCCCAACGACTGGTACGTCAAGCGCGGCCCGTACATCTGGGACATCCAGAAGAACAGCGACCAGAACCAGCAGATGGCCGCCGAGTACATCGGCAAGCGCATCGCCGGGAACAAGGCGCAGTACGGCGGCGATGCCGTGAAGGACCAGCAGCGCAAGCTCGGTCTGATCTACCTGTCGGCCACGCCGCAGGCGGAGGAGCTCAAGCAGAAGTTCCTGGACACGCTGAAGAACGACTACGGCGTGCAGATCGCGCAGGTGGCGTCGTACACGGACCCGGTGGCGCTCGCCGGCCAGGCCCGGGAGATCCTCGCCAAGATGAAGAGCGACGGCGTGACGTCGATCATCTTCACCGGTGACCCGCTCGCGCCCCAGACGCTGACCAAGAACGCCACCGAGCAGAACTACTTCCCGGAGTGGATCATGACGGGCTCGGCGCTCGTCGACACGACGATCTTCTCCCGCACCTACGACCAGCAGCAGTGGGCGCACGCCTTCGGCCCGTCGAACCTGTTCGCCCGCATCAGCTCCGACGTCGCCGGCTCCGGGTTCCTCTACAAGTGGTACTACGGCCAGCCGGCACCGGCGCAGCAGTCGGCGCTGATCCTGCCCAACCTGCAGCTGCTCTACGGCGGCGTGCAGGGGGTCGGTCCGCAGCTCACGCCCGTGAACTTCCAGAACGCCCTGTTCGCGGCGCCGATCATCGACAGCACCGTGATCTCGCCGCAGATCAGCTGGGGCAACCACAAGATCTGGCCCGACACCGACTACGCCGGCCTCGACGACCAGACCGAGGTGTGGTGGAACCCGACGGCGACGGGGATCGACGAGCTCGGTCAGCAGGGCACGGGCATGTGGGAGTACGTCGACGGCGGCAAGCGGTACCTGCCCGGCCAGTGGCCGAAGGGCGAGCCGAAGCTGTTCGGGAGCTCGACCGGCTCGGTCGACCTCTACACGACGCTGCCGCCCGGCATCACGCTGCCCGACTACCAGCCGCTCCCGCACTGAGCGGGGCGGAGGCCGACCTCAGGGTGGGCGACCCGGCGGCTACTCGTCGTCGGGTCGCTGCCGGAGGAACTCCTGCAGCTCGGCCGCGAGCTCGTCGCCGCTCGGGATCCGGTCGAACCCGAAGGTCGGCGCCTCCTCCGGGTCCGACAGGCCCTGGTCGGTGAACTCCTCGAGCTGGGCGACCATCGCCTGGTGCTGCGGGTTCTCGGCGACCAGCTCGTCGAGCCGGATGCGCGTGGCCTTCGCGTCGGAGGGCAACTGGCCCTGGTGCGCCGTGATGCCCGCCACCTCCTGCAGCCCGTCGAGGAGCGCCACGCTCGCAGCGGGGAACGGCATCGCGGACACGTAGTGGGGCACCTGGGCCCACAGGCCGAGGGCGGGCAGGCCGGCGTCGTTGCACGCGACGTCGAGCACCGCCTGGATGCCGCCCGGCACGTCGAGCGTGCCGCGCACGTAGCCGTGCAGCGAGTCCGACAGCGTCGGCGACGACGTGGTCACCGACAGGCTCGTCTCGCGCGTGTGGGCCACCGGCGCCGGGTAGGCGCCGAGCGCCACCACCATGCGCACCCCGAACTCGTGGGCGAGGTCCACGACCGCGTCGCTGAACGCACGCCACGCGAAGTCGGGTTCGGCGCCGGTGAGCAGCAGCAGGTCGTTCCCCGCGGCGTCGGTGCCGGCCCGCAGCTCGATCGACGGCCACGTCAGGCCGGTGATGAGCCCGTTGACGAGGTGCATGATCGGCCGCCGTGCACGGTGGTCGAGCAGGCGGTCCGCGTCGAACGTGGCCACCACCTCGGCGTCCGCACCGGTGAGCAGCGCCGACATGGCGTTGGCGGCCCCCACCCCGGCGTCGATCCACCCCTCGAGCGCGACCACGAGGACCGGCTCGTGCAGCTCGGGGGAGAACTCCAGCTCGACGAGCGACACCTCAGCCGATCCCTTCCGCCGACTCCACGGTGAGCTCGGCCAGCCGGTCGAGCATCATCCGGAACCCCGCCACCTGCGCCTCGGGCACGTCACCCATCGCGCCGCCCGCGTAGCGCGCGTACACGCCGGCGATGATGCACGTGAGCTTCCAGTAGCCGAACGCCACGTAGAAGCCGAGGTCCGACACGTCGCGACCCGACGCGGCGGCGTAGCGCTCCACGAGCTCCGCCTTCCTCGGGAAGCCCTCCATCGCGGTCGGCGACGCCTGGGGCAGCACCGCGCCCTCGTCGGGGTCGGACCAGTAGACCCACAGCAGGCCGACGTCCGCGAGGGGATCGCCGAGCGTGCAGATCTCCCAGTCGAGGACGGCCATCACCGAGCCGTCGGGGCCGAGCATGCAGTTGTCCAGGCGGTAGTCGCCGTGGACGATCGCCGCGCCGACCTGCTCCGGCGTGTTGGCCGCGAGCCGGTCGTGGACCTCGTGCACCGCTGGGAGCCCGATGCCGCCCTCGACCTGGCCGTCGGACGACCGGAACTGCGAGTACCAGCGCTTCAGCTGCCGGGCGACGTAGTCGGCCTTCTTGCCGAGGTCGCCGAGCCCGATCGCGTCCACGTCGACGGCGTGGATGGCGGCCATGACGTCGACGAGCGACTCGCCGGCCCGTCGACGCTCCGCGACGCCGAGCGCCTCCGCGTCCTCGTGGGCGCGGACGACGCGGCCGTCGACGAACCCCATGACGTAGAAGGGCGAGCCGTTCACCGCGTCGTCGGTGCAGAGACCGACCGCCGGTGGCACCGGGACGTCGGTCGGGCCGAGCGCGGAGATGATCCGGTGCTCGCGGCCCATGTCGTGCGCGGTGGCGAGCACCTGGCCGAGCGGCGGACGCCGCAGGACCCACCGGGCACCAGCGTCGTCGGTGACCGAGTAGGTGAGGTTCGAGTGGCCGCCGGCGATCAGCTGGTAGCGCAACGGGGGCGTGGCGGCCGGGACGTGCTCGGCGAACCACGCGCCGACCCCCTCGGGGTCGATCCCGTCCACTCGTTCGCCCTCGAGGCTCTGGCTCACCATGTCCCCCTCGTCCGGTCCGGGACCTCAACCTACTGCGGCGGGAACGCGGGGTCCGCGGGCCCGGTCGGCGCCGGGGCGCCTGCCGGTGGGTCCCGGCGCGCCCTCAGTAGACTTCCCTGGTCCCGCCGCCCACCAGGAAGGCCCCCATGGTCGACGTCACCGACGCCACGTTCCAGACCGCCGTCGTGGAGCGCTCCAACGAGGTCCCCGTGGTCGTCGACCTGTGGGCCGAGTGGTGCGGGCCGTGCCGCCAGCTCGGGCCGATCATCGAGTCGGTCGTCGCGGAGACGGGCGGCGCGGTCGAGCTCGCGAAGGTCGACGTGGACGCCAACCCCGGCGTGTCGCAGGCGTTCCAGGTGCAGTCGATCCCCGCCGTCTACGCGATGAAGGACGGCAAGGTCGTCGACGGCTTCCTCGGCGCGCAGCCCGAGTGGCAGGTGAAGGAGTTCGTCCAGCGGCTGCTGCCGACCCCGGAGGAGACGGAGGTCGATCGGCTGCTCGCCGTCGGCGACGAGGCGTCGCTGCGTGCGGCGCTCGAGCTCGAGCCCGCCGAGCAGCGCGTCATCGAGGCGCTCGCCGAGCTGCTCGTCGGCGACGGCCGGGGCGACGAGGCGCTCGCCCTGCTCGAGAAGGTGCCCGAGTCACCGGCCACCCGCCGCATCGCGGCGCTCGCCCGCACCGGGCCCGCCGCCGCCGCCGACGACGTCGAGTCCCGGCTCACCGCGCTCCTCGAGCGCGTCAAGGGCGACGACGAGGCCCGCCAGCAGTACGTCGACCTGCTCGAGCTGCTGCCCGACGAGGACGCGCGCGGGAGCTGGCGGCGCCAGCTCTCGGCCCGGCTGTTCTGACGAACCGGGCGCACCGGCGCCCCACGCCCACGGAGGCCCCGGCATGACCACCACGATCGGCCACTGGATCGGCGGGAAGCGCACCGACGGCGAGTCGGGGCGCACCGGCCCGGTCTTCGACCCGGCCACCGGTCGGCGTGCCGCGGAGGTCCGGCTCGCGACCGCGGCGGAGCTGGACGCCGCGGTCGACGTCGCGGCCGAGGCGTTCGAGTCGTGGCGGGACGTCTCGCTCGCCCGGCGGGCCGAGATCATGTTCCGGTTCCGCGAGCTGCTCGTCGAGCACCGCGGCGACCTCGCGGCCCGCATCACCGCCGAGCACGGGAAGGTGCTCTCCGACGCGGCGGGCGAGGTGCAGCGCGGGATCGAGAACGTCGAGTTCGCCTGCGGCGCGCCGCACCTGCTCAAGGGCGGCATGAGCGAGCAGGTGGCCACCGGCGTGGACGTGCACAGCGTCCTGCAGCCGCTCGGCGTCGTGGCCGGGGTGACGCCGTTCAACTTCCCCGCCATGGTGCCGCTCTGGATGTTCCCGAACGCGCTGGTGTGCGGGAACGCGTTCGTCCTGAAGCCGTCCGAGAAGGACCCGTCCGCGTCGCTCCTGCTCGCGGAGCTGCTGGCCGAGGCCGGCATGCCCGACGGCGTGTTCAACGTGGTGCAGGGCGACAAGGAGGTCGTCGACGCCCTCCTCGCCAACCCGACCGTCCAGGCGGTGAGCTTCGTCGGCTCCACCCCGATCGCCCGGTACATCTACGAGACGGGCACCGCGGCGGGCAAGCGCGTGCAGGCGCTCGGCGGCGCGAAGAACCACATGGTCGTCCTGCCCGACGCGGACCTCGGCATGGCCGCCGACGCCGCCGTGTCCGCCGCGTACGGCTCGGCGGGGGAGCGGTGCATGGCCGTCTCCGTGGTCGTCGCCGTCGGCGACGTGGCCGACGGGCTGGTCGATGCGATCGTCGAGCGGGCGCGTGCCATCCGGATCGGCCCCGGGACCGATCCCGACGCCGAGATGGGCCCGCTGGTCACCGGGGAGCACCGGGACAAGGTCGCGTCGTACCTGCCCGCGGCCGCGGCCGACGGCGCCACGCTGGCGCTGGACGGGCGCGACCTCGAGGTCGAGGGCGACGGCTTCTTCCTGGGCGTCTCCGTGCTGGACGACGTGCGCCCCGAGATGTCCTGCTACACGGACGAGATCTTCGGCCCCGTCCTGAGCGTCGTGCGGGTGCCCGACTACGAGTCCGCCATCGACCTGATCCGGAGCTGCCGCTACGCGAACGGCACCGCGATCTTCACCCGGGACGGCGGCGCGGCGCGGCGGTTCCAGCACGAGGTGCCGGTCGGGATGGTGGGCGTGAACGTGCCCATCCCCGTGCCGGTCGCGGCGTTCTCGTTCGGCGGCTGGGGCGACTCGCTGTTCGGCGACTCGCACATGTACGGCCCCGAGGGCCTGCACTTCTACACGCGGTCGAAGGTGATCACCTCGCGCTGGCCTGACCCGGCGACCAGCTCGGTCGACCTCGGGTTCCCGCAGAACCGCTGAGCCGGCCCGCGCGG
>JAEVZA010000157.1 GCA_023392475.1 Actinomycetes bacterium
GAGCAGGGCGGTGCCGGTGGCGCCGGCGGCGCGGGCGGTCGTGGCGGCAACTCCGGTGGCGGCGGCGGTGGCGCCGGCGGCCCGGCGATCGGCCTCCTGTCCACGGGTTCCTCCGCCACGATCATCGGCACGAACTTCACCGGGGGCACGGGTGGCCCGGGCGGTGCAGGCGGCGCCACGGGCGTGACGGGCGCCAACGGCGCGGCCGGCCCGGTCACGGCGAACCTGACCCTCTGACGTTCCGGACGGGGCGACCGGTGCACGATGGGACCCTCCGGGGTCCCATCGTCGCGTCCGGACTCGCTACCGTGCGGCCCCATGAGCCCAGACCCTTCCGCTGACACGACGGGCGGCGACCCCCTCGCCGGCCGGGCCGCCCTCATCACCGGGGGAGGCAGCGGCATCGGTCTCGAGTGCGCCCGCCGCCTCGTGGCCGACGGCGCGGCCGTCACGATCATGGGCCGGTCCGAGGACCGCCTCCGCGAGGGGGCGGCGGCCCTCGAGGACGTGGCCACGCACCGGGCCTCGGTGCGCTGGTTCGTGGGCGACGCCCAGGACGAGGAGGCCGTCGCCGGCGCCGTGCGGGTGGCGTCGGAGTCGACGGGCGGGCTGACCTTCGCGGTCGCCTCGGCCGGGCGCGGCGGGCTCGGCCCCATCGTCAGCACGCCGCTCGAGGAGTGGAACGACATCCTCGGCACCAACCTCACCGGCACGTTCCTGCTGTTCAAGCACGCCGGGGCGGCCATCGCCTCCTCGGGCGGGGGCGCCATGGTCGCGATCTCCTCGATCGCCGCCGCGGTCACCCACCCGTTCATGGGCCCGTACAGCGTCTCGAAGGCAGCGATCGACATGCTCGTGCGCCAGACCGCCGACGAGCTCGGCCGCGCCGGCGTGCGCGTCAACAGCGTGCGGCCCGGCATCGTCGACACCGACCTCGTCTCGATGGTGATGGACGACGAGCAGGTGATGGGCAGCTACGAGGACAACATGCCGGTCTCCCGGGCCGGCCGCGTGGAGGACGTCGCCGGGCTCGTCCGGTTCCTCCTCGGGTCCGAGGCGTCGTGGATCACGGGGACGTCGGTCAGCGTCGACGGCGGGCACCACCTGCGTCGGGGCCCCGACTTCGAGCCGGCCGCACGGCTGTTCTTCGGCGACGACGCGGTCGAGGGCCGGCCCACCGCCGAGCCCGGCGCCTGAGGGGAGGGGCCCGATGGGGGAGCGACCGGAGTACGACCTGCTCGACGGCGCGTTCTACGTCGAGGATCCGTACGCGGCGTACGCCTGGATGCGCGAGCACGAGCCCGTGTACCGCGACTCGGTCAACGAGCTGTGGGGGGTGTCCCGCTACGACGACGTCGTGGACATCGAGAAGCACAAGGACACCTTCATCAACTCGGACCAGGCGAAGGGCGGCTACCGGCCCAACATCCCCGCCGACCCGTCGATCATCGGGCTCGACGACCCCCACCACTCCCGCCGCCGCAACCTCGTCTCCCGGCGCTTCACGCCGAAGGCGGTCTCGCGCTGGGAGGACCACGTGCGTGCGACCGTCGCTGGCCTGCTCGACGACGCGATGGGCCACGGCGGCCCGATCGACGTCGTCGGCGAGGTGGCGGCGCCGTTGCCCGCCGAGATGATCGGCCTGCTCCTCGGGTTCCCCGAGGAGGCGTTCCCGCTGCTGATGGAGTGGTCGGAGCGCACGATCGCCCTCGGGGGCGGCCCGCGCTACCACGACGAGGACGGCATCGTCGCGGCGATGGAGTTCGCGGCCGCGTCGGCCGAGCTCTACGAGGAGAAGCGGTCCTGCCCGGCCGACGACGTGATGTCGATCTGGACGACGGCGGAGGTGCCGGGCCACGAGTTCGGCGTCGACCAGGTCATCTCGGACTGCCTGCTGCTCCTCGATGGCGGCGCCGAGACCACCCGCACCGTGATCGCCCGCTCGGTGCTGGACCTCGCCGCCCGGCCGGAGCAGTGGGCGCTGCTCCGCGAGGGAGCCGACCTCGAGGTCGCGGTCGAGGAGTTCATCCGCTTCGTGACGCCGATCCACAACATGTGCCGCGTCGCCACCGAGGACGTCGAGATCGGCGGCTCGCAGGTGTCGGCGGGCGACCAGCTCGTGCTCATGTACTCGTCGGCCAACCGCGACCCCTGGCACTTCGAGTCGCCCGAGGAGCTCGACGTGACGCGCCACCCGAACCACCACATCTCGTTCGGGTTCGGCACGCACTTCTGCCTGGGCTCGTCGCTGGCCCGCCTCGAGATCCGCGTGTTCTTCGAGGAGCTCCTCGAGCGCGTCCGCGAGGTGCGCGTCGTGCCGGGGTCCGTGGTCGAGATGCCGAACGCGTTCGTGTTCGGGCTGCGCTCGGCCCAGGTCGAGCTCCTCCCCGCCTGACGCACCCCCTCGACACCGTGCTGTTCGTCCGGGCCGTCAGTGGTCGACGGCCTCGACGAACGGAGCGGGGCTGGGGGGGGCGGCGGTGCGGTGCGGCGCGGCGGCGCGGTGGGGTGCGGTGAGGGCGCCGGTCAGACGCCGAGGCGGTGGGACGGTGGGAGCTCGCCCCGTCCGATGGCGTCGGCGCGGCGGTGGAGGAGCTCGGCCGTGCCGTCGAGGTCGTGCGCGATGACGAAGCGGCGCTCGAGCGCGCCGTCCACGGCGAACTCCCCGAGGGCGGCGAGGTCGGCGACCTTCGGCTCGGTGCCGGTGGCCGCGGCGACCCGCGCCTTGAGCTGCTCGAACGTCATCGACGCCCGACCGGTGCCCTCGCCCGTGCGCTGCAGGTGGTCGGGGCGGTTCCGGGCGGCCGTGTACAGCCCCGTGTCCATCAGCCCGCCCGACGGGTAGAAGACCGACGCCCGCACCGGGGCCTCCTGGGCGACGAGGTTCAGCTGGAGCGCCTCGGTGAAGCAGCTGATCGCCGCCTTCGAGGCCGCGTAGACCGACGCCGTTGCCACGGGCGCGAACCCGCCGTCGCCGGAGGAGGTGACGACGACCTGGCCGGGTCGGCCGCCGTCGAGCATCCGTGGCACGAACTCCGTGGTGCCGATGCCCACGCCGATCACGTTGACGCCGAGGCACCAGCGCCAGTCGTTCGGCTCCTGCTGCCACGGCAGCCCGCCGCCGCCCGAGGTCACCCCGGCGTTCAGGAACAGCAGGTCGCAGCGCCCGTGGCGCCCGTACACGTCGTCGGCCAGCTCCCGCACGGACGCCTCGTCGCTCACGTCCGTGCGGTGCCCGGTGACCGGCCCGAGCGCGCCGAGCTCGTCGACGGCGGCGTCGAGCGCCGTCGCCTCGACGTCGGCCACCACGACCGTGGCGCCGCGCCGCAGGAG
>JAEVZA010000180.1 GCA_023392475.1 Actinomycetes bacterium
GGTCCTCGTCGAGCGCGGCGCGGACCTCGTCGAGCGCCGCCGACCCGTGGCCCGCGGCGACCCACCGGCGCAGCCGCTCGTCGGCTTCGGGCATCAGGCCGCCGTGCCACTCCCAGCTGTCCCGGTAGTGGTGGCGGACGCACGCGAGCCGGATGGCCCGCGGGTCCCACAGCATGGCGAGGTCGGAGACGAACACCAGGTTGCCGAGCGACTTCGACATCTTCTCGCCGTCCATCCGCACCATCGCCTGGTGCATCCAGTGCCGCACGAGGGGCTCGCCCGTCGCCGCCTCCGACTGCGCGGCCTCGCACTCGTGGTGCGGGTAGATCAGGTCGCTGCCGCCGCCGTGGAGGTCGATCGTCGTCCCGAGCTCGCGGAGGCACAGCGCGGAGCACTCGATGTGCCAGCCGGGCCGGCCCGGACCCCACAGCGAGTCCCACGACGGCTCGTCGGGCAGCGACGGCTGCCAGAGCACGAAGTCGAGCGGGTCCCGCTTGTTCGGGTCGTCGACGTTGCCGCCGCGCTCCGCCGCAAGCGCCAGCATCTGGTCACGCGTGTAGTGGCTGATCTCGCCGAACTTCGGGAAGTTGGCCACCTCGAAGTAGACGGCGCCGCCGGCCTGGTACGCGTAGCCGGCGTCGAGCACCATCCCGATGAAGCCGCGGATGTCGGGGATCGCCGAGGTGGCCCGTGGCTCGGACCACGCGGGGATCATCTCGAGGCGCTCCATGTCCGCGTCGAACCGGGCCAGCTCCGCGGCCGCCAGGTCGAGGTAGTGGACGCCGAGCTCCCGCGCCTTCGGGAGGATGCTGTCGTCCACGTCGGTGACGTTGCGCACGCAGCGCGTGTCGTACCCGAGGTCCCGCAGGCGGCGCTGCAGGACGTCGTAGGTGAGGTAGGTCGCGGCGTGGCCGAGGTGCGTGGAGTCGTACGGCGTGATGCCGCACGTGTACATGGTCACGACGTCGCCGTCGGGTTCGAAGGGGACGATCGCCCCCCTGGCGGTGTCGTACAGGCGCACGGCCGCGCAGGCTAGGCCTCAGGCCGGCAGGCCGGTGAACCGGATGGCGACCCGCGTCTTGTACTTCACGTTCACCTGGAGCAGCACGGCTGCGAAGGCCTCGATGGGAGCGGCGTTCGACAGCTCGCCCGCATCCACCGCCCGCAGGTCGGGGATCTTCGAGACGATGTCGATCGTGGTCGCCGTGGCCGACGGGTGATCCGAGCAGACCAGCACGTCGGACTCGACCGGGTGGGCGATGTCGCCGAGCTCGGCGGCCGGCACGTGGTGCATGCTCGCCGCCACCAGCGACCGGGGCACCGCGGCCTGGACCGACGCCGCGACGGACCCGCGGGGCGGGACCAGCGGCTGGAACTCGTGGCCGACCCGGGCGAGCGCGTTGGCCATCGAGATGACGACCTTGCCCTTCAGCTCCCGCTCGCACTCCTTGACCGTCGACGCCGCGGCGTCCCACGGCGTGGCCACGAAGACCACCTCGGCCGACGAGGCCTCGTGGTTGTCGCCCGCCTGGATCGCGAGCTCGCGGTCCGGGAACTTGGAGATGATCTTGTCCCGCGACTCCATCGCCCGGTACTTCGAGCGTGATCCGATGACCACGTCGAAGCCCACCGATGCCAGCCGAGCGGCCAGGCCGCTTCCGGCCGGGCCCGTTCCACCCAGGACGCCGATCTGCATCAGAGGAGTGTGCTAGCGAGCGCCTCGCGGTTGCAACCACGGGGGCGTCGGGCCGGCCGGCAGCCACACCCGCTCGCGGGCCCCGGCGGCGAGGTCGGTCGACATCGCGTCGAGGAACTCGCCCGAGATCTGGCTCGGGTAGCAGCGCCGCAGGCGCCGGTGCACGGCGGCGGTCACGGGACCGGACGCGTCGTGCGGCACCAGGTCCAGGCCGAGGCGACCGACCTGCTCCTCGCGCTGCGCCGGCGTGAGGTGGCTCACGTAGGGGCGGTCCTCGTAGAAGCCGAGGTGGTCGTCGTGCTCCGCCGCGAGCCGGGCGCCGGCGGTGGCGACGAGGCGGTGGTCGAGGTGGTCCCCGATGCCCGCCGGGAACAGGACCACGTCACCGCTGCCGCGGAGGCGCCGCAGCGTCGGGAGCAGCTCGTCGACCAGCGGGTCCGAGGCCGGGTCGGCCGCGGCGTCGCGGAGCACCTCGGGGTCGCGCTCCCCCGTCCGCAGGATCATCTCCTCCCACCCGTCGACGCGGACCGAGTAGCCGAACGCGACCGACGCGACGGTCTCCTCGCACCGGCGCCACGCCGAGACGGCGGGTGCCCGGCCCGGGCCGGGGAAGAACCACCGCGTCCAGTTGGTGCGCCCGAAGACGACGAGCACGCGGACCCGGCACCGCGCGAGCGGGCCGTCGAGGAGGCTCTGCCCGAGGGAGAGCGGCGCGTCGTCGAAGTGCGGCGACACGATCGTGACGCCCGGTCGGCTCGATCGGCTCACGCCGGTCGCTCCCAGTACCCCGGGTTCGCGACGGCGAGCTTGTCCCGCACCGACGCCCGGACGAGCTGCGTGACCTCGTCGAGGC
>JAEVZA010000189.1 GCA_023392475.1 Actinomycetes bacterium
TGCTCGTCCAGTCGCACCTCGGCAACGCCGGGCTCGCGGTCGCCGTCGTCGCCGTGCTGCTCGCCGCGCAGCTGGTGGGCCGGCCGGTCCCCGCGGCATCGACGGCGCGGACGTGGCTGCTCGCCGCCGCGGTGTCGCTCCCGCTGTGGATCGGGCCCATCGCCGAGCAGCTGCGGCACGGCTCGACCGGCAACGTGTGGTCGATCCTGCGGTTCTCGCGGTCGGGCGCCGTCGCCCGCACGGGCCTCGGCGACGCGGCGTCGGCCGGGCTCCGTGCGTTCCGCCCGGTGCCCACCTGGCTCGGCGGCACCGACGCGGTGACGGGCGTCGGCGACCGCGGCGTGGCCGTGTGGCTCGTCGTGGTCGTGGTCGCCGTCGCGGCGTGCCTCCTGGTCCGCGCCCGCCGGCGCGAGGGCGGATCCGTGCCCGTGCGGGACCGGGTCGGCGCGCTCGCTCCTCCCGTCACGGCCGTCGTGGTGTCGAGCGTCGCCCTCGTCGCCGCGGTCGTCGTGCTCGGCACCGGTCGCGGGCCGGTGCGCTTCTACTACGTGCTCCACATCGAGGCCGCGGCGTTCGCGCTGGTCGCCGCCACGGGCTGGCTGGTGGTCGACACCGCGCTCGGATCCGCGCGGCCGGTCCCCGTCGCCGCGGCGCGGGCCGGCCGGGTCGTCTGCTGGACGGCCCTCGCGGTCGCGTCGGTCGTCCTCGGGGTCCGTGCGGTCGGCGGGCTCACGCCGACGCTCGGGGTCGACCACCTGGTCGGGCCGGCCGTCGAGGCCGTGCAGGACCGCGCCGCGGCCGGGCAGCGCGTGGTCGTGTCGCGCGCCGCCGTGGGCGGGGCGGAGCCCGAGTTCGGCCTGTCGATGGGCTTCCTCGACGCCCTCGACGCGGCCGGGGTCGACGTGGCCGTCGGCCCCGACGTCGACGCATCCACGGGATCGCGGGCCGGACCCGGGCTGCAGGTGGCCGTGCCGTCGCAGCTCCGGGCCGAGGGGTCGCGGCGTGGCGACCTCACGCTCCTGCTGCTCGACGGCGACCCCGCCGCCGCGCCCGCGGGGTGGGAGCGCATCGGCACGATCTCACCCACGTCGACCGTCTGGGAGCGACCCCCGCCGTCCTAACCTCTGGCGATGGCGCACGACCTGGTCATCCGAGGCGGGCTGCTGGTCGACGGCACCGGCGCGGCCCAGCGGCACGCCGACGTCGCGGTCGACGACGGCGTGGTCACGGAGGTCGCACCGCCGGGCGGCGCGGGTCGCGGCGACCGGGAGCTCGACGCCACGGACCTCGTCGTCACCCCCGGCTTCGTCGACCTGCACACGCACCTCGACGCGCAGATCGCGTGGGACCCGCTCGGCACGAGCTCGAGCTGGCACGGCGTCACGAGCGTCGTCATGGGCAACTGCGGCGTGACGTTCGCCCCCTGCCGTCCGGCGGACCGCGGCTACCTCGCCGACATGATGGAGTCCGTCGAGGACATCCCGGCCGCGGCGATCATGGCTGCGTTGCCCTGGGACTGGGAGACCTACGGCGGCTACCTGGACAGCCTCGACCGCACGGACACGGCGATCAACGTCGGCGGCATGGTCGGGCACTGCGCCCTCCGCTACTGGGCGATGGGCGACGCGTCGATGGACCCCGAGGTCGCACCCGACGCGGGCCAGGTGGACGAGATGGCCCGCCTGCTCGACGAGGCGCTCGCCGCCGGGGCCCTCGGGTTCTCGACCTCGCGCACGCTCCGCCACAAGGTGCCCGACGGCCGGCAGGTGCCCGGCACCTTCGCGGAGGCCGACGAGCTGCTGGCGCTCGCCCGCGTGATGGCCGAGCGGGACCGCGGGATCTTCGAGACCGCGCCCCGCTTCGACGGCGACGGCCCGTCCGAGCCGCGCTGCCGCTCCGAGCTGGCGTGGATGCGCGAGCTCTCGCTGGCCACGGGCCGGCCGCTCACGTTCAACCTCACGCACACGTTCGAGAACCCGGAGCACCACCGCCTGGCGGTGGAGCTGGCGCGGGCGGCCAACGGCGAGGGGGCGCGCATCCGCCCGCAGACCACGGCCCGGGGCATCGGCGTCCTGTTCTCGCTGCAGTCCTCCACGCCCTTCGGCCGGCACCCGTCGTGGCAGGAGCTGACGCCGCTGAGCCTCCCCGAGCGGCTCGCCGCCATCCGCGAGCCGGAGCGACGGGCCCGCCTCGTCGCCGAGGCCGAGCACGGTCCGGGCGCGGACGAGCTCGCCCGCTTCTTCGTGACCGGGGCCGACGGGGTCTGCGGCCAGCAGGACGGCATCGCCCGCTACGACTGCGAGCCCCGCAGCGCGCTGCCGGCCGTGGCCGCCGAGCGCGGCGTGTCGATGGCGGAGGCGTTCCTCGACCTCTGCGACGAGACCGACGGCCGCGTCCTCGTGTACTGGCCGCTGCTGAACCAGTCGATGGACGCCGTGGCCGAGCTCCTGGTGGACGACACGGTGCTCATGGGCCTCGCGGACGCCGGCGCGCACGTCGGGCAGATCCTCGACGCCAGCCAGCCCACCTGGTTCCTCACCCACTGGGTGCGCGACCGGGGGCTGGTCCCGCTCGAGCGCGGGATCCAGCGGCTCACCTCGGACACGGCGGACTTCGTCGGCCTCCCCGACCGCGGCCGCGTGGTCCCGGGAGCCGCCGCGGACCTGAACCTGCTCGACTGGGAGCGCCTCACGCTGCCCGTCCCGGAGTTCGCGCACGACCTCCCGGGTGGGGCCGGGCGCTGGACGCAGCGGGCCGAGGGCTACGTCGCGACGGTGGTCAACGGGGCGGTCACCTTGCAGCAGGGCCGCCACACCGGTGAACTGGCGGGGCGGGTGCTGCGCAGCGGACCGGACGTCCGGGGCTGAACGGCGCCCGCAGGGCGTGTGGGCGAGCGGGGGGAAGCGACATGACGACACGACGACGGTTCCTGGCCGGAGCGGCCGGGCTGGGGGGCGCCGCGGCGCTCACCGCCTGCGCTCCGCCCGCACCACCGGGCACCCCGGCGCCGGGCTGCACGGACCCGGTGCTCGGAGCGCCCGGTCCCCTCCCGTCGCCCGGGGCCGCCGGCCTGGTGGACGAGACGTGGTGGCAGGCGCGCTGCGCGGAGTACCTGCAGTTCGCCACGGCCGGGGGCGTGTCGGCCGGGAGCCCCGTGTCGGTCGCGCTCCACCTGGTGCGCGCCGAGCGGGAGCCGGCCTTCACGTGGGACGTCGGCGCGGTCACGGTCGACGCCCTGTCGTCCATCACCGAGCAGCTCGAGACGTGGCAGGACACCGGCGACTTCAGCGTCATGTACCTGCACTGGATGCTCGCCCGCGGCCGCGACGTCCTCGCCCCCGACGTGATCGCCCACATCGAGCAGCTCCTCGTCGACTTCCGCTACCGGTACGACGACCCGCTGCCGGCCGGTCGCCTCGACAGCAAGTGGTTCTGGTCCGAGAACCACCGGATCATCTACGCGGTGATCGAGCTCCTGTCGGGGCTCGCCCTCCCCGACCGCACGTTCACGGTCACCGGGCTGACGGGCGCGGAGCACGCGGCCAGGTCCCGGCCCCGGGTGATCTCCTGGATCCACGAGCGGGCCCGGTACGGGTTCAGCGAGTGGCACTCGAACGTCTACATGCAGCTGAACATCTCGCCGCTCACCACGCTGCTCGCCCTCGGCCCCGACGACGAGGAGCTGCTGCGGCTGGGAGCGGCGGCGCTCGACCGCTGCCTCCTCGACGTCGGGGCGCACCTGCACCGCGGCGTGTACGGCGCGACCCGTGGCCGCACCTACGAGAAGGACAAGATGACGGCGCGGGACGAGAACACGCTCGGCACCGCCAAGCTGCTCTTCGACGAGCTCCGCCTCGCCGACGGGACGGAGCTGCCCTACCCGTCGCGCAGCGACGCCGGGTGCCTCGGCCTCATCGCCACCGACCGCTACCGGCTGCCCGAGCTGATCCGGCGCGTCGGCACCTCCGACGCCGTCGGCACGGTCTCGGAGCGCCACGGGCTGACCCTCGACCCGCACGCGCCGGTGACGCCGCTCGTCCAACCGGTGGACGGCCACGGCTTCGGCCAGTCCGAGCTGTCGTTCTGGTGGTCGCAGGGCGCGGTGACCGCGTGGCAGGTCCTGCCGGCGACGCTCGCCACGGCGAACAAGTACCGCCTCTGGGACACCTCGTTCTTCCGGCCCTTCCGGTCGCTGCGCTCGCTCAGCTCCAACACGTCCCTGGTGCAGCTGGCCGCACGGGAGCTCGCGCCGTACGCCGCGGCGGGTTGCCTCGAGGAGCCGACCACGATCACCTGGCGCAGCCCCGAGGTCATGCTGTCCTCCGTCGTCGACCACCGCCCCGGCGACGCGATGGACCAGTCGCACGCGTGGCAGGCCACGGTCGACGCCGACGCCCTCGTCTTCACCACGCACCCGACGGCCACCCCCGGCACGCCGGGTCGGGGCGAGGACTCCGGCTACTGGACCGGCACGGCCTCGATGCCGCGCAGCGCGCAGCACGAGCGCGTGGCCATCCACTGCTACTGGCCGGGCTACGAGCCGATCGACGTGTCGTCCCTCGGGGTCTCGATCGACTACCTCGACGAGACCCACGCCTTCTTCCCGCAGGAGCGCTTCGACGAGGTCGTGCAGCGCGACGGCTGGACGATCGGGCGGCGCGGCGACGGCTACGTCGCGCTCTGGTCGCTGCTGCCGACCGAGTGGCGCACCACGCCGGTGATCACGAGCGCGACCTTCACCCAGCCGTTCGACCTCGTGGCCACGGGCAGCGCGCGGAACGTGTGGGTGTGCGAGGTGGGGCGGGCGCCGGAGTGGCCGTCGTTCGCGGACTTCGTCGACGCGGTCGCGGGCGCCGAGGTGTCGGCCGTGCGCGACGGCGGCGGCTGGGCGGTCCGCTACGCGTCGCCGACCGCCGGCGCGTGCGCGTTCGGCAACCGGGGCGCGTTCACGGTCGACGGCACGGCGGTGCCGCTGCGCGACGGGCCGCGCCACCGCTCCCGCTGGGGCGAGATCTGCCGCTTCGACGAGTCCTTCGAGCTGCGCGACCCCGACACCGGCGCGCGCCTCGCGGTCGACGGCATGACCGGCGCCCGGGAGGTCAGCTGAGCGACCCGGTGCCGGGGCCGGCCCCGGCGCT
>JAEVZA010000211.1 GCA_023392475.1 Actinomycetes bacterium
ACCCGACCCCGCCCCGACGCCGCCCGCGCCGGCGGCGCGTCGCCGACCGGCGCCCGAACCGGCGGCCGATCCGCCCGTCGAGGCCGCGGCGGATGACACCAACGCGGACGACGACCCGGGCATGATCGACGTCGACGAGCTCGAGGACGCGGACGTGTCCACCACGGGCATCGACAAGCTGACCAAGGCCTTCCCCGGCGCCGTGCTGGTGGAGGGCGGCGAGGGGACGGCGTGAGCGACGACGACGAACCGATCCTGGGCGAGCTGGTGCCCGACGGTCCGGTCGAGGGCGGCCCGGCCGACGACGTCCTGTCCTCGCTGGGCGGCCCCGACGGCGGGCTCGACCTCGGCGCCATGATGCAGATGGCGCAAGACATGGGCTCGCGCATGCAGGAGGCGCAGGAGCGGCTCGCCACCACGGAGGTCGAGGGCACGGCCGGGGGCGGCGTCGTCTCCGTCACGCTCAACGGTCACCTCCACCTGGTGCGGGTCCACATCGACCCGTCGGTGATCGACCCGTCCGACCCGGTGATGCTCGAGGACCTCGTCGTGGCCGCGTGGTCCGACGCGCACGACGGCGTGGCCCGGCTCCAGGCCGAGGCCGACCCGCTCGGTGGCATGGGCGGGCTCGGCGGCCTCCTGGGCGGGGCCTGACTTGGGCACGGCCTACGCCAGCTCCGTCCAGGACCTGATCGACGCGCTCGGCCGGCTGCCCGGGATCGGGCCGAAGTCGGCGCAGCGCATCGCGTTCCACCTGCTGAAGGTGGACGCCGAGGAGGCGAACCGGCTGGCTCGGGCGATCGTCGAGGCCAAGGAGCGCGTCGGGTTCTGCGGTCGCTGCTTCAACCTCGCGGAGGGCGAGCTGTGCACGATCTGCGCCGACGACCGGCGCGACGGGCACGTGGTCTGCGTGGTCGAGGAGCCGCGGGACGTCGTCGCCATCGAGCGCACCCGTGAGTTCAAGGGCCGCTACCACGTCCTGCAGGGAGCCATCGACCACCTGCAGGGGGTCGGGCCCGAGCAGCTGCGGATCCGCGAGCTGCTGGCCCGCATCGGCGATGAGGCGATCACCGAGGTGATCGTCTGCACGAACCCGAACCTGGAGGGCGAGGCCACCGCGCTGTACCTCACGAAGGTGCTCGACGTACCCGGGCTCACGGTCTCGCGCATCGCGAGCGGGCTGCCCGTCGGCGGCGACCTCGAGTACGCCGACGAGCTCACGCTCGGCCGCGCGCTCGAGGGGCGGCGGATCATCGAGCGCGATCCGGGCTGACGCTACGGTCGCCCCCGTGGACGATCGACATCGCGTCTCGTCGGGGTCGCCGTGGGAGCTGACCGTCGGGTACAGCCGCGCGGTGCGCGTCGGCGACCGCGTGTTCGTGGCCGGCACCGCGCCCAAGTGGGAGGACGGTGACGTCGACCCGGATCCCGCCGCACAGGCCCGGCGCTGCTTCGACATCATCGACGACGCGCTGGCGTCGGTGGGCTCCTCGATGCGGGACGTCGTCCGCTCCAGGATGTACCTCGTGTCGCGCGACGACTTCGAGGCCATCGGCGCGGTGCACGGCGAGCGGCTCGGCGACGCGCTCCCGGCCAACACGACCGTCGTCGTGCAGGCGCTGCTCGACCCGAGGTGGAAGGTCGAGATCGAGGTAGAGGCGGTGCTCCCGCAGGATCGGAGCCGTGACCGCCTCTGATCCCGCCTGGCGGCTCAGCAACCGCGGTGAGTCGCTGTGGCCGATCCGCATCACGTTGCTCGTCGCCGTCCTGCTCCAGGTGGTGCTGCCGAGCGACTTCGCGCTGCAGCCGCGCTGGGGGCTGCTGGCCGTCGAGGTCGTGCTGCTGCTCGTGATGACCTTCGTGCACGCGAAGGAGCTCGAGGGGCGGATCGACCACTACTCGCAGCCGCTCAGGTGGCTCACGATCGCGATGATCGCCGTGATCACGATCGCCAACACGGTGTCCGCGGTGCGGCTGGTGGTCGGGCTGGTGACCGGTTCGCTGGTGCAGGACGCGCCCGAGCTGCTCGTGACCGGCGGCGCGATCTGGGCGACGAACGTCATCGTCTTCGCGCTCTGGTACTGGGAGCTCGACCGCGGCGGGCCCGGGCGCCGCGCCGACGGGACCGGACCGCAGCCGCCCGGCCTCGTGTTCCCGCAGATGACCGACCCCGAGCTGCCGCCCCGCGACTGGTTCCCGGAGTTCGTCGACTACCTCTACCTGTCGTTCACCAACGCGGCAGCGTTCAGCCCGACCGACGTCATGCCCTACTCGCGCTGGGCGAAGCTCATGATGATGGGCCAGTCCGTGGTGTCGCTCGCCCTCGTCGTCCTCGTCATCGCCCGCGCCATCAACGTCCTCCACTGATCGCCCCGGCCGTCCGCGTCCGAAGGATCCCTCCCACATCCGCGCTTTGGCGTACCTCGTGGTCGAGATCGGACCAGCTGGTACGCCGAAACCGGTCATCGGAGGGCGTTGCGGACCTCGGCGATCACCTGATCGGCGTCGTCGCGCACTCGAGCCCAGGCGTACGTGAGCACCGTCCACCCCGCGAGCTGCAGCCGGTTGCGACGGAACTGGTCCCAATCGAGCTGCCCGGGCGTCCGGTGGAAGGCGAACCCTTCGCACTCGACCGCGACCCGGTGTTCGGGCCAGGCGAGGTCGAGCAGGAAGCGCTGGTCCTCGCACCGGACCGGGTGCTGCAGGACGGGGACGGGGAGGCCGGCGGCGACGAGCACCCGCCGGACCTCGGTCTCGAACGCGCTCCCTGGTGCCGGGGCGCCGCACGGTCGGCCCTCCAGGACGGCACGCATGGTCGTGATCCCGTTCCGCCCTGACCTCGCGAGCTCACGGAACCGTCCGTGCACCTCCTCGTACGAGGTGAGGTTGCGTCGCACCGCGTCGTCCAGCATGTTGCCGAGGCGGTGGGCGCCGACGAACCGACCCATGTCGATCAGTGTGCGGGTGGGGGACGTCGCTGGGATGCCGAGCACCGCTGATCGGTCGCATCCCTTGAGGTCGACCGTCTCGTGCCGAACGGCACCACCGGATCTACGCCGCACCCAGCGCGGTGACAGCACGTCGATCGCACCCTGGCGGTAGCGGTCGAACTGCCAGAGCGCCGCGGCGCATCGTTGCGAACCGAAGGCCTGCGGCCCGGCGAGCAGTACCTCGACCATGACCCGCTGGTGCCACGTCGTCGGCGAGCCCACGAGCGTGTAGACGCCCGGACCATGCGTGCGCAGGAAGCCGGAGCGCAGGAGCGTCCGGGTCGTTCCGCGCGTCAGTCCCGCGCTGCGCAGCTGCTCGAGCGCCACGCAGCCGTGTTGTTCGGTCGCCAGCTCGGCGACCTGGTCGTAAACCGACACTGCTTCCCCCACGTCGGATGGCGGGGGAAGCAGTGATCGCGAGTCGTTGCCCCTGATTTCGGCGTACCAAGTGGTCGGATCACGACCACGAGGTACGCCAAAGCGGGAGTTGGGTTGGTGCGGGGCGGGGCGCCCCGGTGGGTCAGAGGGTCTTGAGGAGCAGAGCGTCGCCCTGGCCGCCGCCGCCGCACAGGGCCGCCGCACCCACGCCGCCGCCGCGGCGCTTGAGCTCGTTCAGCACGGTCAGCGCCACGCGGGTGCCCGACATGCCGATCGGGTGACCCAGCGCGATGGCGCCGCCGTTGACGTTGACGATGTCGTCGCTGATGCCCAGGTCCTTCATCGAGGCGACGCCGACGGCGGCGAAGGCCTCGTTGAGCTCGAACAGGTCCACGTCGGAGACCGACTTGCCGGCACGCTCCAGCGCCTGCTTGATCGAGCGCGACGGCTGGGTGAGCAGCGAGGCGTCGGGCCCGGCGACCTCGCCGTAGCTCAGGATCTCGCCGAGGGGCTGCGTACCGATGCGCTCGGCGGCGGCCTTCGAGGTGACGACCACCGCGGCGCCGCCGTCGGAGATCTGCGAGGCGTTGCCGGCCGTGATGTTGCCGGCCTTGTCGAACGCCGGGCGGAGCTTGCCGAGCGAGTCGGCCGTGGTCTCGCCGCGCACGCCCTCGTCCTCCGAGAAGACCACCGGGTCGCCCTTGCGCTGCGGGATGGTGACCGAGACGATCTCGTCGTCGAAGAGGCCGTCCTTCTGGGCCTTGGCCGCACGCTCGTGCGACTTGGCGGCCAGCTCGTCCTGCTCCGCACGGGCGATCCCCGCCGACGCGGCGTACTTCTCGGTGCCGGCGCCCATGGCGCACTGGTCGAAGGCGCAGAAGAGGCCGTCGTACATCATCGAGTCGACGACGGTCTTGTCACCCATGCGCATGCCGGCCCGGGCGTCGGGCAGCAGGTACGGGGCGTTGGTCATCGACTCCATGCCGCCGGCGACGACGACCTCGGCCAGGCCGGCCTGGATCAGGAGGTCGGCGAGCATGATCGAGTGGATGCCCGACAGGCAGACCTTGTTGACCGTGGTCGACGGCACGGACATCGGGATGCCACCGGCCACCGCGGCCTGGCGGGCCGTGATCTGTCCGGCGCCGGCGAGCAGCACCTGGCCCATGAAGACGTAGTCCACGTCCTCGCCGGAGACGCCGGCCCGCTCGAGGGCGCCCTTGATGGCGAAGCCGCCGAGGTCGCTGCCCTTGAACCCGGCGAGCGAGCCGGACATCTTGCCGATGGGGGTCCGGGCCCCCGCGAGAATCACCGAACCAGGCATTGGCACTCCAGAGAATCCGGGGAGCCGCACGGCCCCCTCCTGCGGTCCGGCGATGTTACCGCCCGGTAGCCTCGGCGGCCCACTCGTCCCGGGCCGCCGGATCAGCGCCCGGCGGCCGCCCGGTCGGCCCGCCACTCGTCCGCGGTGAGCGCGTAGAAGACGTGGCGGACGAGGTGCGGGTGCGCGTCGGCGTCCACGTTGGGGTGGTCGTAGTCGCGCTCCGGCCGGCGGCGCAGCCCGATCTTCTCCATGACCCGCCACGAGTTCGAGTTCTGGGGGACGGTGAAGCTCACGATCTCGTCGAGGCCGACCTGCTCGAAGCCGAACCGGAGCGACTCGGCCGCCGCCTCGGGCGCGTACCCGTGGCCCCACGCCTCGTGCGCGAGCCGCCAGCCCACCTCGATCGTCCCGGGCGCCACGTACTCGGCCGGCCACAGGCCCACGTAGCCGACGAACGGCGACACGCCCGGCACCTCGATGGCCCAGAGCCCCCACCCGCGCTCGGACCAGCACGCCGCGATCCGGTCGACGAACGCGTCGGAGCCTGCCCGGTCGAGCGGGAACTGGAAGTGCTCCATGACCACCGGGTCCGCGTTGAGGGCCGCGAAGGCGTCGCGGTCGTCGTCCGTGAACCCCCGCATCACCAGGCGGTCGGTGCGCTGCACCGGGACGTCTCCTCCCGCGGACGGGCTCATTGGATCCCCCTGTCGTGGCCGGTCGGCCAACCTATCGGCGCGGCCCGGGCGGGGGCGGCGCGAATACCGTGACCCGGATGGGCCACCTGTTCCGCACACGCTCGACCGCCCGTCGATCGACGGCGGTCGTGGCCGTCGTCCTGCTCGCGGCCGCGGTCGTCGGCGCGTGCTCGTCGGCGGACGAGGGCGGGAGCGCCGACGCCACCACGTCGTCCGTCCCGAGGAGCACGACCACCGCGGCGCCGCTCGCCCGCTACGCCGGGTACGAGAGCGCCGTGTACGCGGACCCGGCCCACTGGATCTGCCGCCCCGACCAGACCGACGTGTGCGACTCGGGCCTCGACGCGACCGAGGTCGCTGCGGACGGCACGCTCACACCCGATCCGTGGCACGCCGACCCCGGTGCCCCGATCGACTGCTTCTACGTCTACCCGACGATCTCGGCCGACAAGGGCGACTACAGCGACCTCGTGCCCGGCGACGAGGAGCGGTTCGTCACCCAGAACCAGGCCGCCCGGCTGGGCTCGGCGTGCCGAGTGTTCGCGCCCGTCTACCGGCAGCGGACCCTCGCCGGCCTCACCCGCTCGTTCGGCGGCGCCTCCGGCGGACAGAGCGACCAGCCGTACCAGGACGTGCTCGACGCGTGGCGCCAGTACATGGCGCACGACAGCCACGGGCGCGGCGTCGTGCTCATCGGCCACTCGCAGGGTGCCGGGGTCCTGACGCGCCTCCTCCAGCAGGAGGTCGACCCGAACCCCGACGTCCGGGACCACCTCGTCGCGGCCTACCTCGCGGGGACGTCGCTCGCCGTGCCGGAGGGGAAGGACGTCGGCGGCGCGCTACAGCACGTCCCGCTGTGCCGGGCGAAGGACCAGACGGGCTGCGTCGTCACGTGGGCGTCGTTCCGCTCGACCTCGCCGCCGCCTGCGGACGCCCTGTTCGGCAAGTCGCGCGGCGGCGTCGGCGTGGCCGGTTGCACGAACCCCGCGGCGCTGGCCGGCGGTCCGGCCGAGCTGCACTCGTACTTCGCCGCGGCGTCGACCGCCTCCATCCTCTCGACGCTCAGCCCGGCGTCGGGGAGCGCCGAGCCGTGGGTCGACCCGTCCAAGGGCGCGGTCCAGACCCCGTTCGTGACGACCCCGGGGCTGGTGACGGGGGAGTGCGTGAGCCGGGACGGCCGGAACTACCTGGAGATCACGGTCCACGGCGACCCGGCGGATCCACGTCGGGACGACATCGGCGGCGACCTCACGCCCCAGTGGGGCCTGCACCTCCAGGACGTGAACCTGGTGATGGGCGACGTCGTGGACCTCGTCGGCAGCCAGTCACGGGCCTGGCGCGCCGCCCACGACTGAGGCCATCGGACGTCACCCGCCGCCGGACGCACTTGGGCGCGCCCGGTGACCGCCGGGTAACTTGCGCGCCCATGCAGGAGATCCTCGAGGCCATCCAGACGGGCGCGTCGGGCGATGACATCGCCAACCTCGCCCTGCCCGAATCCACCCGCGCGGCGCACGTGCTGCGCTCCGAGGCGGACATGTGGGAGGGCGTCGAGTCGTGGGACAAGGACCCGCGCAAGAGCCTCCACGTCGGTGACCTGCCGCTGCCCGAGCTGGCGCCCGACGAGGTCGTGATCGCCGTCATGGCGAGCTCGATCAACTTCAACACCGTGTGGACCTCGATCTTCGAGCCGCTGCCGACCTTCGGGTTCCTCGACCGCCTGGGCAAGGAGTCGGTCTGGGGCGCCCGCCACGCGCAGGACTTCCACATCGTCGGCTCCGACGCCTCGGGCGTCGTGCTGCGCACCGGCTCGGCCGTGCGCAACTGGAAGCCGGGCGACCGCATCGTCGCCCACTGCAACCACGTCGACGACCAGGACCCGTCGGCCCACAACGACTCGATGCTCGCCGCCAACCAGCGCATCTGGGGCTTCGAGACCAACTACGGCGGCCTCGCCGACCTGTCGATCGTCAAGGCCAACCAGCTGATGCCCAAGCCGGCGCACCTCACCTGGGAGGAGTCGGCGGTCAACGGCCTGTGCGCGTCCACCAGCTACCGCATGCTCGTGGGCGACCACGCCGGCCGCATGAAGCAGGGCGACAACGTGTTCATCTGGGGCGCGACCGGCGGCATCGGCGCCTACGCGACGCAGCTCGTCCTCAACGGCGGGGGCACGCCCGTCGGCGTCGTGTCCTCGCCCGGGCGCGTCAAGCTCCTGGAGGCGATGGGCTGCGAGAACGTCATCGACCGTCGCGCCGAGGGCTACCAGTTCTGGTCCGACGAGGTCACCCAGGACGAGGGCGAGTGGCGCCGGCTCGGCAAGAAGGTCCGCTCGCTCATCGGCGAGGACCCCGACATCGTGTTCGAGCACCCCGGCCGGTCCACGATGGGCGCCTCGGTGTTCATCACCAAGAAGGGCGGCAAGATCGTCACCTGCGCCGCCACCTCGGGCTACATGATCGAGTACGACAACCGGCACCTCTGGATGAAGCTCAAGAGCATCATCAGCTCGCACTTCGCGAACTACCAGGAGGCGTGGGAGATGAACCGCCTCATCGATCAGGGCCGCATCCAGCCGGTCATGAGCGAGGTGTACCCGCTCGAGCAGGTGGGTGAGGCCGCGCTGAAGGTCCACCACAACGAGGGCGAGGGCAAGATCGGCGTGCTGTGCCTCTCGCCCGAGCCCGGCCTGGGCGTGTCCGACCCGGAGAAGCGAGCGGCCGTCGGCGAGGACAAGATCACCCTGTACCAGCGGCACGCCCGCGGCGAGCTCTGAGCGCGCCGGGCGAGCACGAGTCCGAGGAGAGCGAGCGCATGTCCGAGCACCCAGACGCCACGTCCGGCCTGCTGACCGAGATCGACCACGTCGCCATCGCGGTGAGGGACCTCGACGCGGCGGTCGACTTCTACCAGCGCGCCTTCGGCGCCACGGTGGCGCACCGCGAGGTCGTCGACTCCGACGGCGTCGAGGAGGCGCTGGTCAAGGTGGCCGACAGCTACATCCAGCTGACCGCGGCGACGCGCCCCGACTCCCCGATCGCGAAGGCGATCGAGAAGCGCGGCGAGGGCCTGCACCACGTCGGCTACCGCGTCGACGACTGCCAGGCCGCGCTCGACGCGCTGGTGGCCGCGGGCGCGACCCCGATCGACCAGGCCCCGCGCCCGGGCTCACGCGGCACGACGGTGGCGTTCATCCACCCGAAGGGCGCGTGCGGCACGCTGATCGAGCTCGTGCAGGAGTAGCCCGCCGCCACCGGGCCCCCGGGAGGGGTTTGGGCCGCACGCGGCCCGGGTACGGGACGTGCCACCCGACGAGGAGGCACGATGAGCTACCACCACCAGACGACCGGACCCGTCCAGCAGCAGCAGCCCGTGGTCGAGCCCGGCACCAGGGTCGAGCAGCGGACCGGGCACGCCGCACAGGGTCTCCGGGTCTTCCAGCTGCTCGCCGCCGCGTGCGGTGGCGTGCTGTTCGTCTTCTCGCTGATCGCGGTGTTCCGAGTGGACTTCGGCGCCGGCTTCTTCGACACCACGGGTGCCGTCGCCAGCTTCGGCTTCAGCCCCGCCGCGGCCATCGCCGGCATCCTCCTCGGCGGCGCGATCCTCGCGGCCACGCTCGCCGATCAGGATCGCGGCTCGGCGGCGTTCATCGGCCTCTTCACGTTGCTCGTCGGCATCGCCGGACTGATCGTGGAGGGTCAGATGACCGACGAGGTCCAGGTCGACCGCCGGTCGGCGCTCCTGTTCGTGGTGCTCGGCGCCGCGGTCTTCGTCCTGGCGCTCATCCCGTGGTTCGCGGGGCGTCGCCGGGTCACCACGTACGACTACTGACCCATCCGCAGGCCGAACGTCGACGCCCCCTCGACACCGGGCCGTCCGGCTCCCGATCGGGAGCCCGGGCGGCCCGGCGGCGCGTCCGGGCACCCGCGCCGGACGGCGTGCCGCGTGCGACCTCCCGCGTGTGCTGGGATGGCCCCGGCCGCGCCGAGGGGCGGGCAGGGCACGGGAGGTCCACATGGCGCACGAGGTCCGCGGGGTGGTCGCGAAGGCCGTGGGGGAGCCCGTCTCGATCGAGACGATCGTCGTGCCGGACCCCGGTCCCGGCGAGGCGCTGGTCCGGGTCCAGGCCTGCGGCGTGTGCCACACCGACCTGCACTACCGGGAGGGCGGCATCAACGACGAGTTCCCGTTCCTCCTCGGTCACGAGGCGGCCGGTGTCGTCGAGTCGGTCGGGGAGGGCGTGAGCAACGTCGAGCCCGGCGACTTCGTGGTCCTCAACTGGCGTGCCGTCTGCGGCGAGTGCCGGGCCTGCCGCCGTGGCCGGCCCTGGTACTGCTTCGCCACCCACAACGCCACCCAGAAGATGACGCTCACGGACGGCACGGTCCTGAGCCCCGCGCTCGGCATCGGGGCGTTCGCGGAGAAGACGCTCGTCGCGGCCGGCCAGTGCACGAAGGTGGACCCGTCCGTGCGGCCCGAGGTCGCCGGCCTGCTCGGCTGCGGCGTCATGGCGGGCATCGGCGCGGCGCTGAACACCGGCGGCGTGTCCCGCGGCGACTCCGTCGCGGTGTTCGGGTGCGGCGGCGTCGGCGACGCCGCGATCGAGGGGTCGCGCCTCGCCGGCGCGTCCACGATCGTCGCGGTGGACATCGACGACCGGAAGCTCGAGCAGGCCAAGCGCTTCGGCGCGACCCACACGGTCAACTCCACGACCGAGGATCCGGTGGAGGCGATCCGCGCGGTGACCGACGGGAACGGGGCCGACGTCGTGATCGAGGCGATCGGGCTGCCGCAGACCTACGAGCAGGCGTTCTTCGCCCGGGACCTCGCCGGCACCGTCGTCCTCGTCGGCGTCCCCCGGCCCGACATGACGATCGAGCTGCCGTTCCTGGACGTGTTCGGTCGTGGCGGTGCCCTGAAGAGCTCGTGGTACGGCGACTGCCTCCCGGAGCGGGACTTCCCGATGCTGATCGACCTGCACCTGCAGGGCCGGCTCGACCTCGAGGGGTTCGTGTCCGAGACGATCGCGCTCGAGGACGTGGAGGAGGCCTTCCACAAGATGGAGCGCGGCGAGGTGCTGCGCTCCGTCGTGGTCCTCTGAGCCCGATCAGCCCCGGCGCCGCGGCCCGCCCTGCGCGGCGAGCACCTTGGCGACGAGCGCGGCGAGCCGCCTGCGCTCGGCCTCCGTCAGCGGCTCCAGGACCTTGGCCTCCGCGAGCGCCGCGGCCTCGCGGTAGCGCTCCAGGGTCCGGTGGCCCTCGTCCGTCAACGTGAGCTGGTACCGGCGACGGTCGTCGGGGTCGCGCCGACGCTCGATCCAGCCCTCGCCCTCCGCCACGTCGACGAGGTCCACCAGGTCCGACGCGTGGATGCCGAGGAGGTCGCACACCTCTCGCTGCGAGACCGGGCCCGTGCGGTCGACGACGCTGAGCACGCCGTAGGTCTGCGGCCGCACGCCCGAGCGGGCCACCCACTCCTCGTCGGCCAGCGTGGCGATGAACTCGCGCCGGTAGAGGCCGACCAGCTTCGTCATCGACGAGAGGTTGTCGGGCACCGCCGCGCTCGGGACGTCGCACGGTCGGTCGGGGCGAGCAGCGCCGGCCATGGCCAGAGGGTAGCCAGCGTTCCCCGGCGACCTCAGACGGGCGCCTCGAGGTCGAGCCGGGGCTCGCGCTCGGGAGGCTGGTGGTCGAGCAGGTCGGCGAGCAGGTCGTCGCGGATCGAGCGGACGGCGGGATCGTCCCAGCGGTTCGTCCGCTGGAGCGGGTCGTCGGCCAGCGAGTACAGCTCGCCCTCGGTGCCGTCGTGGACAGCTCCCGGCAGGTACGCCGTGCAGACCCAGTCGCCGCGGGTGATCGTCCGCAGGTGGACCGCGACGCCGAACAGCTCGCTGTCCCAGGCCGTCAGCTGGCGCTCGATGCCGCGTGCCGACGCGTCCGCGTCGTCGACCGGCAGCGCCGAGCCCTGCATCCAGGGCTCGGGCTCGAGCCCGGCGATCTCCGCGAACGTGGGGGCGAGGTCGACCAGCCCGACCGGTGCGGTCACCGTCGCCGGCTCCACCGCCGCCGACGGGGCCGGCCGCCACACGAGCGGCAGCCGCATCAGGCCGTCCACGTGGTACGGGCCCTTGAAGAGCAGCCCGAAGTCGCCCTGGAGCTCGCCGTGGTCGGTGGTGAACACGACGTCGAGGTCGTCGGACCAGCCCCGCGCGTCGATGGCTGCGAGCACGCGCCCGATCGCCTCGTCGATGAGCTCGACCTCGACCGCGTTGAGCGCGTTGACCTCGCGGACCTGGTCGGCGGTCAGCGTCGCCGGCACCCAGCGCGTCGGCGCCTCGTAGTTCGACACGAGCTCGCCGTCGTACCAGAGCCGCCAGTGGCGCGGCTTGCCGTCCAGGATCGCCTCGCGCTCGGCCGCGGTGGTCGGGTAGCCCTCGGGCAGGTCGAGGTCGCGCCAGTCGACGCGGTGCAGCTCGGACTGCGGCGGGTCCCACGGGTGGTGCGGATCCGGGAAGCTCATCCAGCAGAACCAGTCGTCGTCCGCGTCGAGTCCGTCGAGCCAGCCGATCGTGCGGTCGGCGACCCAGTCGGTGTGGTACCAGTCCCGCGGGATGGCGTTGTGCTTGACCTGCGGGGCGCCGGTGTCGCCGAACCCCGCGGCGTTCACCTCGAAGTCGGGATCGAGGACCGTGTAGTAGTCGCCCGCCGCCTCGGGGTGGTTCGCGCCGAGCCAGCGGGAGTAGTGCACCCACCCCGCCGCGCCGTGCGTGGCGAACTCGAGGTGGTCGAAGCCGCGGTGCGGTCCGTGGCCGCCGCCGAACCGCGGCGCCTCGATCGTCTCCGTGCCGAGCGCGGCGAGCCGGCTCTCGTTGAAGCGGTTCAGCGGATCCATCAGCGGCTCGAAGTGGGCCTTGCCGATGAGCGCGGTGCGGTAGCCGTGGTCGTGGAGGAGCCCGGCGACCGACGGCGCGTCGACGGGCAGCGGCACGCCGTTCATCCACACGCCGTGCGTGGCCTGGTGCTGGCCGGTGAGCATCGTGGAGCGCGACGGCATGCACACGACCGATTGCGGCACGGCCCGCTCGTACCGGACGCCCTCCGCAGCGAGCGCGTCGACGACCGGTGTGCGCGCGACGCTGCTGCCGTTGCAGCCGAGCGTGTCGTAGCGCTGCTGGTCGGTCGTGATGAAGAGGATCCGGCGGCCCATCAGGCTGCGCTCCCGTCGTCCAGGTGGTGGGCCCCGGTGCCGCGCTCGCCCTCGTCGAGCTGGCGCCGGAGCTCGTGCAGGGCGGCCCCGCAGGCGCCGCCGAGGACGAGCGCCATCACGTCGGGCGAGGCGTCCGTCGAGTAGACGCCGAGGCAGGTGCCGTCGCCGAGGTCGATGACGTCGACCGTCCCGAGGTGGTCCCGGAGCAGCCCGGGTGCGATGCGGTACTGGAACCGCCGGAGCACGGGATCGTTCGTCACGACCTCCTCGACCAGCCGCACCCCAGAGCCGGTGGTGACGGTGCGGGTGGTGCCCTCGACCGTGCTCGCCTCGATCCCGGGGAACCACTCGTGGATGGCGGTCGCGTCGCCGATCGCGGCCCACACCTCTGCCGCCGGGTGGTGGAAGCGGAGCTCGCGACGGACGGTGGCCATGCCCGGGATCATGCCATCCCCCCGGAGGCCCGCCGTCCCGGCGACGGGCTGTGACCCCTGGCCGTCCGTGGATTCCTCCACGGACCGTGCGCCGCCGGACGCCGACGATCGAGGTGGTGCCGGTCGCCGGCGCCGAGGGGGTGGTCGTCATGAGGTTGAGCAGGTTCGCACTGGTCCTGTCGGTCTCCGTGGTCGCCGCGGTCGCGACCTTCGCCATCGCCCGTCCGATCGGCGGTGGCGGCGAGTCCGTGCGGCCGCTGCCGGGTTCCTTCGTCGCCGCGCTCGACGCCGGGCGGACGCCCGAACGCGTCGACGTCGTCGCCGGCGCCACCTCCGCCGTGGCGCCCGACGGTCGGACCGTGCCGTTCGTGGTGCGCGTCAGCGCCGGTACCGGACGCCCGCTCAGCGGCGTCGACGTCCGCTTCGAGCTGGCCGTGGTGCCGCCGCTCGCGATCGGGACGCTGCTGCGCGTCGGCGGTGGGGACCACGTCGACGTCAGCACCGGGAGCGACGGGCTGGCCGCCGTCACGGCCGAGGCGAACGACCGACCCGGCCAGGTCGTCGTCCGCGCCCGCGTGCTCGACCGGCCCGACCTCCCCATGCCGACGTTCGCCGTCGACGTCGTCGCGCCCGGCGCCCTCGACTGAGCGAGGACGGCGCGCCTACCGGGGCGCTGCTTCCCGGCCCGAGTAGAACTGCCGGAACCAGCGCCGGTACTGCGAGACGGGACCGTCCACCTGCGTGAGCGGCGGCCGGTCGCGGTACACCTTGTGCTCCCAGATGGGGACGTCCTGGGAGAACTGCAGGTTGGTGACCTCGTCGTTGAGCTTGGCGATCGCCGCGGTCGCGGCCTCGTCCTCCAGCGCCCGCATCGAGAAGTGGATCGTGATCTCGCACGTCTCCTCGTCGAGCGGCGTCTGCGTGATGTAGGTCAGCATGTCCAGGTCGCCCTCGCGCACCTCGACCGCCACGATGCCCGGCCCGTTCGTGGTGGTCCGTGAGTGGACCTCGAAGCCCTGGTCGTTGACGGCGGTGACCTTGATGTCCTGCTCCACCGTCATCGTCGGCCCGTCGAAGGTCACCTCCTGCCGGTCGTCCTCGGGCGGCTCCATGTCGTGCACCGCCCAGAAGTGCGAGCGGTCGATGATGTTCTCGGTCAGGTCCTGGAGGCCGACGCGCACCCGGTAGGCGTTCACGTGCCACGGCGTCCACGTCTCGCCGTCGTCCCGGTACGTGCGCACCGGGTACGTGGGCGCGCCGCCCGCCGCGTGGTGCCAGACGAAGATCCGGTCGTTGACCTCGCACGTCGCCCACGCCACCGCACCGACCCTCGGCGGCGGGCGGTCGAGGCGGGGCACGTCCACCAGCACGCCGTCGCCGCCGAACCGCCAGCCGTGGAACGGGCACCGGAGGCCGTCGCCGCAGACGGTCCCGCCGTACCCGAGGTGCGCGCCGAGGTGCGGGCAGTGCGCGTCGAACACGCGGGCCACGCCGTCCTCGCCGCGGAAGGCGACGAGCTCCCGGTCGAGCGACGCGATCGGCACGACCGCGCCCGACCCGACGTCGCTCGACGACGCGACGCTGAACCAGCCGTCGGGGACCGCCGGGAAGGGGTACCGCGCGCCCATCGGAGGATCAGCTCCCCGACGCGACGTCGCGGCGGAAGCGTCCGGCGAACGCCCGCAGGGGGAGGTCCGCGCTCGTGACGATGCCGGGCGGGGCGGCGACGACCGAGCGGACGGCGTTCAGCGCCGGCATGCCCGTCACCGTCATGCCCACCGACGCGAAGGCGTCGGGCGAGGAGAAGTCGGTCCCGGGCTTCGGGAGGATCAGGTGCTTCGAGTAGGTGCACGGGTCCCCGTCGACCTGCGTGATGTAGCAGGCCTGGATGTCCCAGTGCGGGTCCGTGTGCGGCGTCATCTGCCACTCGAGGTGCATCTCGATGCGCGGCTCACCGGCGACGAGGCCGACGTACTTCAGGTAGCAGCCGCCGAGCGAGCCCTTCGGCAGCTGGTACCAGCCGAGGTCGACGTCCTTCGTGCACGCACCGAGCTCGTGCTCGAAGCGCACCTCGTCCAGCGTGAGGTCGAAGCAGTCCGCCATGAGCCGCACGGCGTCCTCGAACACCCGCGTGTAGCGCTCGAGCATGCCGGGCACCTCGGGATCGTCGACCGGTCGACCGAACCCGACCTCGACCCACGTGTCGACCGAGTGGTGGCACGACACGTCGACCGACTCCTTGCACAGCACCCGCTCGATCTCCGTGACGTCGTTCGAGTGCACGATCGTCAGGATCTGCGCGAGGCCGGGGTTCATGCCGGTCCCGTAGAAGGTGGCGCCGCCGCGCTCGCACGCCGCCTGGATGACCTCCGACTCGGTGCGGCCGCTCGGGTGCGGGTGGTTCGCGTCCCGGTGGTGGCCGGTGACCCAGTCGGCCGTCGTCACGATGTCGATCCCGGACTCCAGGATCCGTTCGTAGAGCTCGAGGTCGGGGAACACCCCGTGGAAGGTCACGCAGTCCGGACGTGCGGCGACGATCTCCTCGACGGTGCCCGTGGCGACGACGCCGATGGGGTCGATGCCGACGATCTCCCCGGCGTCACGACCGATCTTGTCGGGGGAGTAGCAGTGCAGGCCGACGAGCTCGAGGTCGGGGTGCTCGCGGATGCGTCGGATCATCTCGCTGCCGACGTTGCCCGTGGCGACCTGGAACACCCGGACCCGGTGGTCGAGCGGCGTGCTGGCCTGCGTCATGTCGTCCCCCTGTGCCTCGCGGGGCACCTCGTGCCCGCGGCGTGCCGCACATGTTGCTCCGTCGGCCGACCTCGACGCGCCGGATCCGGGCGCCTCGCTCCGTCGACCGCTGACGCCGGCGTCAGGTCTGCAAGACTCGGTGACGTGCCGGTGATCGACTCGGATCAGCACCTCTACGAGTCCAGGTCCACGTGGCTGGATCACATCGATCCGGCGCACCGGGCCGACGCGCTCACGTTGGAGGACGACGACCTCGGCTACGCGTGGCTGACGTGGCGGGGCGAGCCGTTGGAGCTGGCGGACGTCCACCACCCCGGCGACACCCGGTCGTGCGGGCGCCACCGGGAGCGGCTCCGCGCCGGCGAGCCGTCGTCGTACGACTACGACGAGGCGCTCCCGCGTGAGTACTGGGACCCGGCCGCGCGGGCCTCGTGGCTCGACGGGGCGGGCCTCGACGCCGCGGTCTGCTTCCCCAACTTCGGACTGATCTGGGAGCGCCGCCTCTCGCACGACGTGCAAGCCATGCTGGCGAACATGGCGGCGTGGAACCGCTGGTGCCGGACCGTGGTCGACGAGGGCCGCGGGCGCCTCCACCCGGTCCTGCACGTGAGCCTGCGAGACGCCGACTGGCTCGAGCGCGAGCTGGCCGACGCATCGGCGCACGGCATCCGGCAGGCGATGGACGCACCGGCGCCCGTCGATGGCCGGCCCCTGTCCCACCCCGACCACGACCGCATCTGGTCGGCCTTCGTCGAGCACGGGGTCACGCCGGTGTTCCACGTGGCCGACCAGCCCCGTGTCCTCGACGACTGCTGGTACACCGAGCCGGACTCGTTCGTGCCCGTCATCGAGTCCACGTTCCTGTGGGTCCCGGCCGCGCTGGCAACCACCGACCTGATCGTGAACGGGACGCTCGCGCGGCACCCCGACCTGCGGATCGGGATCGTGGAGCTCAGCTCCATCTGGGTGCCGCAGCACCTCCTCATGCTCGACGGCGCGTACGACTTCACGCGGCGGCTCAACGGTCGACCGATCGTCGAGCTCGAGCGCCGCCCCAGCGACTACTTCCTGGAGCACGTCCGCGTCTCGTCGTTCTCCTACGAGGACCCGGCGCGCCTCCAGCACCAGGCGGGCGACGTTTTCATGGCCTGCAGCGACTTCCCGCACTCCGAGGGCACCGCCGATCCGGTCGGTGACTACGCCCGCGCGGGGCTGGAGCCGTCGACCGCCCCCGGCCTGTTCGAGGGCAACGTGTCGACCCTGCTCGGCTGACCCGGTCGTCGCGCCCGTCCCGCTCCGGTGAGCGCACCGGCCGCTCAGCCCTCCGTGCGCTCGGCGGACGAGGGGATCGGGCCGCCGAGCTCCGCGGCGAGCAGGGTCTTGTCCGGGTTCACCGACCGCCGGGGGAGGTGGGACGTCGCCGGGACCAGCTCGAGCGCCGCGTCCCGGAGGCTGACGACGTCGGTGACGGTCCAGCCGCTCGCGCCGACGAGCGCCGCGGCCTCCGCCGGGACGACGGTGAGCAGGAACCGCTCGCCGCTGCCGCTCCGCGCGAGTCGCTGCAGCACGACCTGCCGCCGGTTCGCTGCCGACCCGGTCGCCGCGGGTGGCGTGAAGTCGACCAGCAGCCGGCTCCCCGGCGCGCCCGAGGCGGCGAGTCGAGCGAGCTGGCGGCGGACGACCTGCTCGTCCAGGTACATCGTGAGGCCCTCGAGCACGAACACGGCCGGGCGGTTCGCAGCGAGGCCGGCGCGGTGCAGCTCGCGGGCGGCGTCGGTCGTGAGCAGGTCGGCTTCGACGTAGGTGACGTCGCCGTGGGGCGCGACGGCGCGCTTGGCCGCCTGCGGTGCGGGCCGGTCGAGCTCGAACCACCGCACCCCGGTCCGGCGCATGCGCCACGCCCGGCTGTCGTACCCGGCGCCGACCACGGCGACCTGGTCGATGCCGGCGTCGAGCGCGGCGGCGATCCGCGAGTCCATCCACGCGACGCGGGCGGCGAGCCCGGCCAGCGTGGCGCTCCGACGCCAGGTTCCCGAAGGGGCGCGACGCAGGACGTCGACGAGCCGCCCCATCGCCGGATCGAGCATGCCCCGCGCGAACGGGTCGTCGAGGACGCCGAGGTCCGTGAGCAGCGCCCGCTCGGCCACGACGCCCCGGGCGGTCCTCGATCGAGCGGATCTCGCCATCGATCGAACGTATCCGACGCCCACGTCGGCCAACATGGAGCCGCGACCGCGTCGTGTCGTGGCTGATCGACCGGGTGACGCACCCGGACGGCCGGTCGGGTCGAACGGGGGATGTCGTGCGCACGAAGATCGTCAGGTGGGTCGCCCTCGTCGTCACCGCCGTCCTGGTCGCCGCGGGGTGCACGGACGACGACGGCTTCCACCGGTCCGCCGGGACGATCCCACCGGGCAGCACGGTGCGCGGCGCCGGCGACACCTACCAGGCGGTCATCCGGCGCGACGCCGCGGGCGTCCCGCACATCACCGGCCGGTCCTTCGCCGACGTGACCTTCGGCCAGGGGTGGGCCAGCGGCGAGGACCGCACCTGCGACCTCGCCGACCAGGTCCTGAAGGTCACCAGCCAGCGAGCCCGCTGGCTGGGTGCGGGGAAGGACGACGCGAACATCGACTCGGACGTCGCGTGGAAGGCCATCGGGATCGCCGACATCGCCGCGGCGGACTGGGCGAAGGCCGACCACGAGGTCCGGGACCTGATGACGGCCTACACGGACGGCTGGAACGCGCACCTCGCCGACGTGGGATCCGGCGGGGTCGCGAACTGGTGCGCCGGGGCGCCGTGGGTGCGCCCCCTCGAGCCGGTCGAGATCTACACCTACGCCCGGTCGATCGCCCTGCAGGCATCGAGCGGCGCGGTGGCCGACATGCTCGCGGGCGCAGCGCCGCCGACGGGCTCGACGCCGGCTGCCCCGCCCGCGGGCACCCCCGCCTCGCTGGCGGTCGACACGCGGCCGGCCATGGCGTCCAACGGGTGGGCCATCGGCTCGCAGCGGTCGACCGACGGCGGCGGGATGCTCGTGGGCAACCCCCACTTCCCGTGGGAGGGCGAGCTCCGGTTCTGGGAGGTCCACCTGACCGTCCCCGGCCAGCTGAACATCTACGGCGTGCAGCTGTCGGGCCTGCCCGGGATCGGCATCGGCTTCACCGAGAGGTTCGGGTGGACCCACACGGTGTCGGCCGGCAACCGGTTCACGGCCTACCGGCTGAACCTCGTCAAGGGCGACCCGACGAGCTACGTGTACGGGAACACGACGCGTCGCATCCAGCCGACCGACGTCGCGATCCAGGTGCGCGGGGCGGACGGCACGGTCACGGAGCAGCACCGCACGGGCTGGCGGAGCCACTACGGACCCATGCTCGACTTCCCCGGCGTCGGTTGGACCGACACCACGGCGATCACGTTGCGCGACGCGAACATCGACGACGACGAGTTCATCGAGCAGTACCTGCGCATGACCAAGGCCAAGACGCTCGACGACCTGATCGCCGCCAACCGCGACGTCACCGGCGTGCCGCTCTTCAACACGATCGCCACCTCGGCCGACGGCCGGGCCTGGTACGCCGACACCTCGGCGACCCCGGCGCTCTCCGACGAGGCGATCGCGAAGTACGAAGGCCTCCTGAAGAGCGATCCGCTGGTCAAGGCGGCGGCCGACAACGGCGCGGTCCTCCTCGACGGCAGCGACCCGACCTTCGAGTGGCAGGTGCGGAAGGGGGCCCGGGACCCGGGGCTCGTGCCCTTCGACCAGATGCCGTCGACCACACGGCGGGACTACGTGTTCAACGCCAACGACTCGTACTGGCTGTCCAACGCCCACGCCCCGCTGACCGGCGACTACTCGCCGCTCCACGGTCGGGCCGACGTCGCGCAGTCCTTCCGCACCCGCGAGAACGCGCTCGTGCTGGACGACACCTCGCCCTCCGGTCCCGCGGGCGAGGACGGCAGGTTCACCCTCGATGAGCTCGCCCACGCCGCGCTCCTCAACCGCGGGTTCACCGCCGGTGAGCTCCTCGACGACGTCGTGGCCCGCTGCGAGGCGGCCCCGCCGGGCGGCGTGCGGGTCGACGCCCTCGCCGGCGACGACGGCGCGGCCGCGCTCCCCGCCGCCACCGTCGACGTCGCGCCCGCGTGCTCGGTGCTCGCCGGGTGGGACGGGATCTACGACCTCGACCGCACCGGTCCGGTCCTCTGGCGCGAGTTCCTCGACAGCTACGACGGCGCCGAGCGGAGCGGCGACGGTGACCTGTGGGCGACGAAGTTCGACCCCGCCGACCCGGTCGGGACGCCCGGCGGCCTCGCTCCTGCGCCGGCCGGCCAGCCGGACCCGGTGCTCACGCACCTCGCCCGTGCCGTGCAGGTGCTCGCCGCCGGCGGACTGGCGGTCGACGTGCGCCTCGGCGACGTCCAGGCGGCGCGGAGGAACGACCGCCTCGTGCCGGTCCACGGCGGCGACGAGGTCGACGGCACCACGAACGTCGTCACCTACGGGCGGGGGTGGTCGACCCTCGACCCGACGCTCACCGGGATCCAGCGCCAGGCGGTGGCCCCGGGGGCCGACCTCGCGAAGGTCACGGACGCCGACGGCCGCGTCACCACCGGCTATCGCGTCAACTACGGCACGTCCTTCCTGTTCGCGCTGTCCTACGAACCCGACGGCCCGCACGCGAAGGCCTTCCTCACCTACGGCAACACGGCCGACCGCTCCGCGCCGGAGTACACCGCGGCGACCGAGGCGTTCGGCGCCAAGCGGTGGCGGGACCTCGCCTTCACCGAGCGGGACGTGGCGAAGGCGACGAGGTACACCACCGTCGTCCGCGGCTGACGGCGTCGGTGGGGTTCAGCCCCGGCGGGCGAGGAACACGAGCTCGCGCCCGGGCCGGTCGGGCGCGTCGCGCACGTCCGTGACGTTGAAGCCGTGGTCGCGCAGGTCCGCCTCGACCTCGTCGCGGGTGCGAAACCGGAGCGTCGAGTCGGACGTCAGCACCTCCCCGTCGAGTTGGAACACGTAGGTCCGGCGGAACGAGACGAGCGGGCCGTCGACCTCGGTGAGCTCGACCCAGCTCTCGACCAGACCGGCTCCGTCGACGTCGAGGATGCGGCGCGAGTCGTCGACGTTCCACTCCCGCCAGCCCTCGAACGCGGGATCGCGGGTCTCGAACAGGAGGCGGCCGCCTCGGCGCAGCGACCGGCGGATGCCCTCGAGGGTCTCGTCCCAGCCCGCACGCTCCACGATCTCCTGGGCGACGTTGCCGGTCATGGTCGCCAGGTCGACGCTGAGCGCGGGCAGGTCGGCCGCGGTGCCGTGGAGCCAGCGGACCTGCTCGTGGCCGAGCTTGGACCGGGCGACGTCGAGCGACGCGGCGGCGGGGTCGATCGCGGTGACGGTGAACCCTCGTGCGGCCAGCGCGAGGGCGAACGTGCCGGTCCCGCAGCCGACGTCGAGCACGGATCGCGCACCGAGCTCGACGGCGAGGTCGAGGTGGTGCTCGAGGTCGCCACGGGCGCCGTCGTGGGCGTCGTGGACCGCTGCGAGGCGCGGGTGCTCGAAGGTGGTGTCGGGCATGTGGTCCAGCGTCTCGTCGCGGTGTCACATGAGCGAACGCTCAACCCCGGAACCTGTGGTGCCGGTCAGTCGGCCGGCGCTCGCGGTCGTGTCGGCCCGGCCGTCAGAGCGTGAACAGGGTCTTGATGGCGCGACGTTCGTCCATCGCGGCGTACCCCTCCGCCGCCTCGTCGAGCGGGAGCACCCGGTCGAAGACGCGGCCGGGGTCGATGGTCCCGGCCGAGATCAGCTCGACGAGCTCGGGGAGGAAGCGGCGCACCGGGGCCGGCCCGCCGTGCAGGTGGGTGGCGCTGCGGAACAGCTGATCGCCCGGGATCTCACCGTGCGTGACCCCGACGTAGCCGATGTGGCCGCCGGGTCGGGTGGCGTGGATCGCCTGGAGCATCGACTCCCGCGTGCCGACGGCCTCGACGGTGGAGTGCGCTCCCAGGCCGTCGGTCAGGTCCTTGATCCGTGCCGCACCCTCGTCCCCGCGCTCTTCGACGACGTCGGTGGCACCGAACTCGCGGGCGAGCTGCTGGCGGTCGTCGTGGCGGCTCATGGCGATGATCCGCTCGGCGCCGAGCTGCTTCGACGCCATGATCGAGAGCAGCCCGACGGCACCGTCGCCGACGACGACAACCGTCGTGCCCGGACCGACCTCCGCTGCTGCGGCGCCGTACCAGCCGGTTCCGAGGACGTCGGACGCGGTGAGGAAGCTCGGGACGAGGTCGGGATCCGGCACCTCCGGGAGGGCGACGAGCGTGCCGTCGGCGAGCGGGATCCGGGCGTAGTCGGCCTGGGTGCCGATCGCGCCCATCGGCTCGCGGTGGATGCACGAGCTCTGGTAGCCGCTGCGGCAGATCTCGCAGGTGTTGTCGGACGCGAAGAACGACCCGATCACGAACTGGCCGGGTCGGACGCTCCCGACCTGCGCACCGACCGCCTCGACGATGCCGACGTACTCGTGGCCCATCGGGGCGGGTTCGGCGCCGCTGGCGGTGTCCCGGTAGGGCCAGAGGTCCGACCCGCACACGCACGTGGCCGACAGGCGGATGATCGCGTCGGTGGGCTCGACGATGGTCGGATCTGGCCGTCGGTCGACCCGGATGTCCTTCGGCCCGTACAGGACGGCTCCGCGCATGCTCGTGCTCCTTCCGAGGTCCAGGGTCGCCACGTACCCCGGACACGGGCAAGCAGATCGTGCCGGGAGCCCATCGGGGGTCGGTCCACGGCCGGCGCGACGCGGCGAGCCATCATCGGTCCCGATGCAGCCGGACGGCTCGACCCACGGACGCGGTGCGCCCCGCTCGGACGCGGACGCCGCGTTCCTCCAGCGGTTCGACCGCTGGATGCAGATCCCGATCATCGCCTCGGCGATCCTGCCGCTCGTCATCGAGCCCGTGCACGGCAGCCCGCTCGGCATCGTCATCGGCATCGTCAGCTGGCTGGTTTTCCTCGTCGACTACCTCGTGCAGGCCCGGCACCGCGACCGCTACTTCCGCACCGGGTGGGGCCGCTTCGACCTGATCGTCGTCGTGCTGACGGCGCCGTGGTTCCTGCTTCCCTTCGCGCAGAGCGGGCGCTTCGTCGTCGCGCTGCGGCTCACCCGGCTGGTCCGGCTGGTCGCCGCGACCAAGGGTTCGCAGCAGCTCTTGTCGCGCCTCGGCCGGGTCGCGGCGGTGGCTGCCGGCGTCGTGCTGATCGGCGCCGTGATCGCTTACCACGCCGAGCACCCGGTGAACCCCGAGTTCGCGACCTTCGGCGACTCGCTGTGGTGGGCCGTCGTGACGCTGACCACCGTGGGGTACGGCGACGTGGTCCCGATCACGTCGACCGGTCGGTGGGCAGGTTTCGCCATCATGTTCACCGGCGTCGGCGTCCTCGGCGTGCTGGCCGGTTCGCTCGCCGGCTTCTTCCGGCTGACGCCGCCGGGCGGCGCCGGCGACGCGGGGGAGGCGGCGGTGCCGGCGACGACCCACGACACCGAGTCGATCAACGAGGCGATCGTCGACCTCACGGCCGAGGTCGCCTCCCTGCGACGCCTGGTCGAGACCCTCACGAGCGCCGACGCGACCGACCGGCCGGCCGACGAGGACTGAGCGGCGCTGCGTCGCTCGGTCCCCGTCGGTCCAGGTCGGGGAGCGTCGTGCGTCAGATCGTGATCACGACCTTGCCGCGGGCCCGTCCCTCGCGGAGGTGGCGGAGCGCGTCGGCCGCCTCGGTCAGCGGGAAGGTGCGGTCGACGGCCGGGGTGACCTGGCCGGACTCGATCATCGTCCGCAGGACGTCGAGCTCGGCGCCCTGCTCGGTCGAGACCAGCGGGGTGAGCGTCTGGCGCACGACGGTGGAGAGGACCGCCGCCCGGAGCGACCGGTCGAAGCCGCCGAGCCAACGACCGTCGGTCTCCCCGCCGGCGATGATCAACGTGCCTCGGGGAGCGAGGGCCCGACGGAGGTCGGCGAGGCGGCGGCTGCCGCCGATGTCGAGGATCACGTCGAACTCGTGCGAGCCGTCGTCGAGGTCCTCCCGGGTGTAGTCGATGACGTGGTCGGCGCCGAGCGCCTCGACGAAGGCGACCTTCTCGGTGCTGCACACGCCCGTCACCGACGCGCCCATCGCCGTGGCGATCTGCACCGCGAACGACCCCACGCCACCCGAGGCGCCGACGACGAGGACCCGCTGGCCGGGCTGGACGCCGGCCTTGCGCAGGCCCTGGAGCGCCGTGGACCCCGAGATCGGGACCGCAGCCGCCTGCACGAACGTCAGGTTCCACGGCTTCCGGGCCAGCTGGTCGGCCGGCACCGCGGCGAGCTCGGCGAACGACCCGTCGGCGCTGCCGTAGACCTCGTCGCCGGGCGTCACCGAGGTGACCGATCGCCCGACCGCCTCGACGGTGCCGGCCAGCGCCCGCCCCGGGTTCAGGGCCTTCGGCGCCCGGAGGCCGAACCCGGCGAACCGCATCGCGTAGGGCACCCCGGTCATGCAGTGCCAGGTGCCCATGTCGACCCCGGCGGCGGCGACCCGGACGAGCACCTCGTCGTCGCCGATCGGCGGCCGGGCGGCGTCGGCGACGCTGAGGACCGCATCGGGGTCCGACCCGTATCGGGCCTGCACGACCGCTCGCATCGTGGCCGCCTCCCTCGGGTCGCGGTGGGCCGGCGTGTCGTCGGTCCGGTCCGTGTGGGTGGTGGGTGTGTGGTCGGTGTCCATCGTGGCTCCTTCGGATCGTTCGGTGGGTGGTTGCGGCTCAGGGCAGGAGCCCGACGACGGCGTCGAGCACCACCTGGGGCTGGTCGAGGTGGATCTCGTGGCCGGTGTGCTCGACGGTGACGACCTTCGAGCGGCTGGAACGGTCCGCCCAGCGCTGCTCGCCGGCGGCCCACCGCCGGTCGAGGGCGGCCTGCTCGTCGGGCGTGATGCCGGCGGGGCTCCGGTGGGCGGCGGTGATGACGGTGAGCGGGAGGTCGCCGAGCGTCGACACCCTCGCCACCTGCTCGAACGCCGGGAACACGTCGAGGCGCTCGCCGTCGCGGGCGGGGTCGTGCATGAGGGCGCAGCCGCCCTGGTAGACGGGCACGCTGCAGACGACCGACGGCCAGTCGTCGGGCGAGGCGTCGATCATGACGACCCCGTGCACCTCGTCCTCGTACGTCGACGCGAAGGTCACCGCCTCGGCGCCGCCGAAGGAGTGGCCGACGACGACGTAGGGGCCGGGCTCACCGGCCGCGCCGAGGGCGGCGTGGAGGTCGGCGACCTGCGTCGAGAAGGTCTGGTTCGTCGTCGGCGCGTCGCTGGTCCCGGTGCCGAAGCGGTCGGAGGCGCAGGCCCGTGCGTGCTGGGCGACCGAACCCTCGAACGGGCCGAAGGAGTCGGCGCCCTGGTCCCAGCCGGCCAGCAGCAGGACCGTCACCGGCCCCCGGCCCGAGCACCGGAGGTGCAGCTCGCCGTGGGCGGTGGGGACGAGCCGGTCGGTCGCGCCCGTGGGACGAGCGACCCGCGGGGTGGTGGTCGTGGTCGACGACGCGGTCGACCTGGGCGAGCCCGTCGGCGGTGGTGCGGCGTGACCGTCGTTGGGTGAGGGGCTCCCGCACGCCGCGACGGCCACGGTGAGCGCCAGGGTGAGCAGGGCGGTGCGGATGGTGGTGCGCATGTCGGACTTCCTTCGCTGGGTGGGTTCCTGCCTCCACCGTCTGCGTAAGGCCCCGGTCTGCGCATCGGGAACGGCACCTCAGATCTGCGCAGCGGCGATACTTGGCCGCGATGCCGGAGGGGGGCCTCGACCGGGGGTTCGTGGGGCGCAGCCAGGAGCTGGCCGCCTTCGACCGCGCGCTGGCGAGCGCTCGTGCGGGGCTCCCGGCGGTGCTCCTGGTCAGCGGCGAGGCCGGCATCGGCAAGACGACGACGCTCCGGGAGGGCGCGGCGCGGGCCGGCGCCGCGCGGCGCGTCGGCCGGTGCGTGCAGCTGGGCGGCGAGGCGATCCCGCTCGCGCCCCTCGCCGACCTCCTCCGCCAGGTCGAACGGGGCTCGCCCGGCCTGCTGGCCGAGCGCGCCGAGCTCGCGCCGCTCGCTCGGTGGATGGGATCGCGGCCCGGCGATCGGACCGACACCGGTCCCCACCTGTTCGCCGCTGTCCTCGACCTCGTGGGGCTGCTCGCCGCGGCGGATGCCGTCGTGCTCGGGTTCGAGGACCTCCACTGGGCCGATCCCGTCACGTTCGACCTCTTCGAGTACCTCGCCCGGAACCTGGTCGACGAGCGGGTCGTCCTGGTCGGCACCCACCGCACGGACGAGTCCGGCTCCGTCGACCAGCGGCGCCGGCTGGCCGCGCTGCCCCGGCTTCCGGGTGCGACCCGCCTCCAGCTCGAGGGCCTGAGCGCAGACGAGGTCGCGGCCTGCGTCGCCGGACTGCTCGGGGGCGCTGCCGCGCCCGGGCTGGTCGACGAGGTCCTGGCGCGTGGCCAGGGCAACCCGTTCTTCACCGAGGAGCTCGTCGACGCCCACCTGGCGGGCGAGGCCGTCCCGGCGGTCCTCTCCGAGCTGATCTCGGCCGACGTCGCGGCGCTCGACGATGCGGGCCGGGAGGTGCTCGCGGTGGTGGCGGCGGTCGGCCGGGACACGAGCCATGACCTGCTGCGGACCGTCGCCGGACTGGACGACGACGCCCTGGAGCTGGCCGTCCGCAGCGCGCTCGATGCCCACCTCCTGGTGGCGGACCGGACGACCGACGCCTACCGGTTCCGGCACGCGCTCATCGGCGAGGTCGTGTACGCCGACCTCCTGCCACCGCAGCGCACGCGCCTCCACCGCCGCATCGCCGACGCGCTCCGCGACGAGGTCGCGGGCGCTGCGCCACGGGCGGATCGGGCCGGCGAACTGGCCGTCCAACTGGACCGCGCCGGTCTGCCCTCGGATGCGTTCCGCGCGCTGCTCGCCGCCGCCGACGCGTCGGAGCGACTGGCGCCGGCCGCCGCGCTCGCCCAGCTCGAACGGGCCTTGGAGCTGTGGGACGAGGCCGGTCCCGCGGCCGACGGGGAGGATCGCAGCGTCCGCACGTGGCAGGCCGCGGAGCTCGCGTCGGGAGCCGCCGGCAACGAGCGCGCCGCCGTGCTGGCCCGCCAGGCCTTCGAGCTCGGACCACCACCGGAGGGCGAGGCCCGAGGCCACGAGCGCCTGGCCCGGTACCTGTGGGGTGCTGGTCGGCTCGAGGCGAGCCGTGCCGAGCTGGATCGGGCCGTCGCCCTGCTCCCGGACCGCGACGGTGTCGAGTCGGCACCGGTCTACGCGGGCCTCGGCCAGGCCGAACTGATGGCCGGCGACTACGAGGCGGCCGAGCGCTGGTGCACCAGGGCGCTCGAGGCGATCGGCACGCCCCAGGTCGACCTCCCGTCGTGGGTGATGGCTCGCCGCGTCCAGGGCGTGATGCACAGCTGCCTCGGCGATCCCGAGGGCGGCGTCGTCGTGTGCCGGGAGGCCTGGATCTCGGCGCCGACCGCGCTGGGCCGTGCCCTGGCCACGCTGTACCTGTGCGTCGCGCTGCTCGACGCGGGCCGGGACGAGGAGTGCGTGTCCGTCGCCCTCGACGCCGTCGCCCAGGCCCGCCTCACCGGGCTCGACACCAGCTACGGCGGCTACTCGGACGCCCTCGCCGCCGAGGGGTTGCTGCGCCAGGGGCGCTGGGCCGAGGCCGCCGACCTCCTCGTCCGCCACGCCGACGGCCGCGAGACGCTGCCCGTCGGGGTGCTCCGGGTCGCACGGGCGGACGCGCTCCTGGCCGCCCGGCGCGGGGACGCCGACCGGGCCCGGTCCGCGCTGGCGACGGCCTCGGCGCAACCCGTCGACGGCTGGCACCGGGCGGTCCTGGACCTGACGCTCGCCGAGGTGCACCTGGCGCTCGGCGACTGGGATCCGGCCGCTGCGGCAGCAGCTCGGGGACTCGCCGGCGTCCCCATCGCGATCGTCCTGTGGTCCGCCCGCTTCACCGCGCTCGCCATCGAGGCCGAGGTCGAGGCCGCCCTCGACGCGGTCGCCGCCCGGCGCCCGGTCGACGTCGACGAGGTCGTCGACCGCCTGCAGGGACGGTTCGACGAGGTCCGCGCCGCGGTGGACGCCCGATCCGATCGACCGGCCGCCGACACCGCCGCCCACCTCTCGCAGGCGATGGCCAGCCTGACCCGCCTCGCCGCGCCCGATCCGGACGCCTGGGCGCTGGCCGCCGAGCGGTGGGCCGAGCTCGGGGACCGCTGGCGGGCCGCCGTCGCCCTGCTC
>JAEVZA010000481.1 GCA_023392475.1 Actinomycetes bacterium
GCCGAGGCGAGCCGGTCGAGGCCGAGCTCGCCCTCGGCGGCGATGACCTCGTCGCGCACGTCGTGCTCGCCCCGCGCGTCGAACCACGCGAGCAGGTCCTCGGTGGGGTCGCCGACGGGCCCGAGGACGATCTCGTGCTCGACGAACACGTCGAGCGCCCGACCGGCGAGCACCGCGGCGGACATCGGCCCGTCGCCCGGCTCGCGGCTCCGGGCCAGCGCGCATCGCTCGCACTCGGTCAGCCCGACCACCCGCCCCTTCGGCAGCCGGAGGGGCAGGACCGTCGCGGCGTCGTGGCCCTCGACGAGCTCCAGCGCGCGGCTCGCCGCCCGCTCGAGCCCCTCGCGCACGTGGTCCAGGTCCTCGGCCGTGACCGCGGAGGCGGCGCCGCCGAGGAGCTCGTCGAGCCGCTGGGCCACCGCGCCGGCACCGGAGGTCACCGCGAGAGCATGGCAGAGGGGCCGGACGTCCCCCGTCCCGCCTACCCTTCCGCCTCGTGAGCGACGAGATCCTGCCCTTCACGATCGACACCCCCGAGGACCAGCTCGAGGACCTGCGCCGACGCCTCCGGCACGCGCGCTGGCCCGAGCAGGAGGCGGTGGCCGGCACCGACGCGCCGTGGGACCAGGGCATGCCCCTGGAGGTCGCGCAGCGCCTCGCCCGACACTGGGCGGAGGGCTACGACTGGCGCCGCGTCGAGGCGACGCTCAACTCGTACCCGCAGTTCCGCACCGAGATCGACGGGCTCGGCATCCACTTCCTGCACGTCCGGTCGCCGGAGGAGGACGCGCTCCCGGTCGTCATGACGCACGGGTGGCCCGGGTCGGTCGTCGAGTTCCTGAAGGTGATCGACCCGCTGACCGACCCGGTCGCCCACGGCGGGGACGCGGCCGACGCGCTGCACCTCGTCATCCCGTCGCTGCCCGGGTACGGCTGGTCGGACAAGCCCGACCACACCGGGTGGGGCATCCCGCGGATCGCGGCGGCGTGGGAGCAGCTGATGCTGCGGCTCGGCTACGACCGGTTCGGCGCGCAGGGCGGAGACTGGGGCTCGATGGTCACGGCGCGCATCGGCTCCGCGCACCCCGACCACCTCGCGGGCATCCACCTCAACATGCCGATCGTCATCCCGCTCACGCCGCCCGAGGAGATGACGGAGGCGGAGACCGCGGCGGTCGCGGCCTTCGGGCACTACCAGCAGTGGGAGGCGGGGTACTCGACGCAGCAGTCGACCCGTCCCCAGACGCTCGGCTACGGGCTCGCCGACTCGCCGATCGGGCAGATGGCGTGGATCGTCGAGAAGTTCTGGGCGTGGACGGACTGCGGCGGCGACCCGCTCAGCGTGCTCACCGCCGACGAGCTGCTCGACAACGTGATGGTGTACTGGCTCACCAACTCGGGCGCCTCCTCGGCGCGCCTCTACTGGGAGTCCTTCAAGGACCTCGACCTCGCGAACGTGGAGGTCCCGGTCGGCTGCTCGATCTTCCCGCACGAGATCTTCCGCACCTCCAAGCGGTGGGCGGAGGGTCGCTTCCCCGACCTGCGGCACTTCGGCGAGCTCGACCGGGGCGGCCACTTCGCGGCCTTCGAGCAGCCCGAGCTGTTCGTGGACGAGGTCCGCGCGGCGTTCCGGGCGATGCGGTGAACGGTCCCCGCTGAACTCATGAACGTCAGTTGAACCTCCTTCAGGAATCCCTGGTCCTCTGAGAACCGCGGTGTTAGCGTGCCAAGGGTCACCGCGATGGGCGGTGGACGCGATGCACCGCTCCGGCGCCCCACGAGGGTGCCGCAGGGCGGTCGGGGATCCAGGGGCAGGGATCGCCCCGGAGGGAGCAGACATGCGGACTCGTGCAGCGCGGCTCGCGCTCGTCGGGATCATGGCCACGATCGGGCTCACGGCGATGGCCTGTGCGCCGTCGACACCGGGCACCACCACGCCCTCACCGATCAACTGGTCGTTCAAGGCGACGAGCATGACGGTGAACAACTCCCAGGACGAGGTCTGCGCCCTCATCTGCGTGAACTCGAACGACGAGCCGTACCTGCTGCAGGTTGCGTTCCGCGTGCGCATCGGCCAGCCCGGTTCGGCCGACGCCTGGGTCGTGAAGTCGGACACCCTGCCCGGCACCGGCGCCGGCCAGACGCGGACGCTCACCGGCGGCCAGCAGGGCCAGGTGAACTTCACCGGCGTGCAGCCGCTCGACGTGCTCAACGCGTTGAACTCGAACAACAAGATGGACGTCGTCGGCACCTACACCTGGGCCGCCGAGGAGGACACGATCAACTCGTTGACGACGGGCGCCAACGCCATCGCCGACATCTTCAAGACGGCGCTCAACAGCACGCTCGCCGCGGGGCACCTGCCCAACGGCGACACGAGCGCCCTGATCTCACTGATCGTGAACGCCCTGTTCAACGACATCGGGAACCCGTTCAGCCTGATCCTGTCGAACATCCCGTGCCTCGGCCTGTGCGACGACGTGCTGGGCGGCTCCGTCCACATCGGCATCGGCGCCACCGGGACGCTGGCCTCGCTGATCGACACGGCGCTCGCCGGCGTGACGATCCCGCAGATCAACATCCCGCTCGTGGACGTCCCGCCCGACATCCAGGGCGGCAGCATCTACACGATGGGTGGCGTGCGCACGACGTCGCAGACGTACTCCGGTGCCGGTGGCGTGCACACCTGGAACTTCCAGTCCGGACCGGCCTGACCGGACCACATCGACACGGCCTCCGGGCCGGGCGGCCAGCGGGGCCCGGGCGATCCGCCCGGGCCTCGCCCGCGCCCGGGATCAGGCGCCGCGGTACTCACATCCCGAGGTGCAGGTCTCGCGCACCACGACGCGGCTGAGGCCGGGCAGGTCGTCGACGAGCCGGTCCCACACCCAGCGGGCCAGCACCTCGCTCGTGGGGTTCTCGAGGCCCGGGATGTCGTTGAGGAACCGGTGGTCGAGCACGTCGTGGAGCGGCGTGAACGCCTCCGAGATGTCGGCGAAGTCCATGACCCACCCGGTCCCCTCGTCGACCTCGCCGGCGACGTGCACGACGATGCGGAACGAGTGGCCGTGCAGCCGGCGGCACTTGTGGTGCTCGGGCACGTTGGGCAGCCGGTGGGCCGCCTCGATCGTGAACTCCTTGAAGATCTCGGTCATCGGTCGCTCCGGCGCGTGGTCACGGGATGCCCAGCTGCTTGTGGGTCTGGGTGCTGAGCCGCCAGCCCGGGTGCTCGAGGCAGTACCGGACGGCCTCGGCGGCGGACGCCTCGTTCAGGTCGCGCTCGAAGCGGTCCATCGGCTGGAGGAGGTGGTGGTCGAAGTCGAGGGCCAGGAGGTCGTCGAGGTCGAGCCCGACCTGGGGGTGGACCACCTTGAGCTCGTCGCCGGTCCGCACGACGAGCTCCGCGCCGGCCTTCGGGCTGACGCACACCCAGTCGACGCCCGGAGGCACCGGCAGGGTGCCGTTGGTCTCGATGCCGACCTCGACGCCATGGCGGTGGAGCGCGTCGACGAGCGGTCCGTCGAGCTGGAGCAACGGCTCCCCGCCGGTGCACACGACGTACGGCTCACCGCCCGGCCCCATGTGGTCGTCCCACGTGGCGCGCACCGCCCCGGCGAGGTCGTCGGGCTCGGCGAACGTGCCGCCGCCGGGCCCGTCCGTGCCGACGAAGTCGGTGTCGCAGAACGAGCACGTCGCGGTGGGGCGGTGCGCCTCCCGGCCCGACCACAGGTTGCACCCGCTGAACCGGCAGAAGACCGCGGCCCGGCCGGCGCGGGCACCCTCGCCCTGCAGCGTGGCGAACAGCTCCTTGACCCGGTAGCTCACGACGACCGGTACCGCGTCGGGTCCGGGACCCCGGCGTCCGCGAAGCCGCGCGCCCGCAGCAGGCACGAGTCGCAGTGCCCGCACGCGGCGCCGGACGGGTCGGGGTCGTAGCAGCTGATCGTGAGCCCCAGGTCGACACCGAGGCCGGTCGCCAGCTCCACGATCTGCCCCTTGGTCAGGTCGATCAGGGGGGTGTGGACCGTCAGTCGGCGACCCTCCGCCACGCCGGCGCGGGTGGCGAGGTTGGCCATGTGCTCGTAGGCCGCGACGTACTCGGGGCGGCAGTCCGGGTAGCCCGAGTAGTCGAGGGCGTTGACGCCGATGAACAGGTCGTCGGCGCCGAGGACCTCGGCCCAGGCCAGCGCGTAGGAGAGGAAGATCGTGTTGCGGGCGGGCACGTAGGTGACCGGCACGTCGCCCGACGCGACCTCCTCGTCGAGGTCCTCGACCCGCTCGTGCTTGGGGACGTCGATGTCGGCGGTGAGGGCGGAGTCGCCGAAGCGGCGGAGGTCGATGTCCAGGACCGCGTGGTCGGCCACGCCGGCCGCCTCGGCGACGCGGGCGGCGGCGTCGAGCTCGACCGAGTGGCGCTGCCCGTACCGGAAGCTCAGGGCGTGGCAGTCGAAGCCGTCCGCCGCGGCGACGGCCAGCACGGTGGCGGAGTCGAGGCCGCCCGACAGCAGGACGACCGCCGGGCGCCCGGGCGCGAGGTCCGTCGAGGGCACGTGGTCAGCCTACGAGCGGTGCCGCGGGCGCACCGAACGGCCGGCGCGCTCACGACCGGCCGGTCATCTCCTTCGCGCCGACCCGGCGCTGGACCGCGGCGCTGAAGACGGGGGCGACCGTGGCGAGCGTCGCGCCGAGGCGCAGCTCGATCGGCGACACGAACACCTCGGCCACGTCGGCGTCGATCGCCTTCACGACCGCGTCGGCGACGTCCTGGGGCGACTTGGTCCGGACGCCGGGCGGCAGGTCGATGTCGCCCTCGGCGAACATGCCCGCGTCGCGGATGAACGACGGCGAGACGAGGGACACGCCGACCGAGGTGCCGTCGAGGTCCTGGCGGAGCGAGTGCGCGAACCCGCGGAGGCCGAACTTCGTCGCGTTGTACATGCGCGTGTTGGGCGTGGCCGCGAGCCCGGAGAGGGAACCGACGAGCACCACGTGCCCGGGCCGGCGCTCCTCCAGCAGGTGCTGCGCGAAGGCCACGGACATCTGGATGGGGGCGCGGAGGTTCACGTCGATCGCGGCGTCGATCTGCGCGGCGGTCTGCTCCTCGATCACCGGGTCGCCGCCGATCCCCGCGTTCAGCACGAGCACGTCCACGCCGGTGGCCAGCTCGCTGAGCTCGTCGACGTCGTCGCGCGAGGCGAGGTCGGCGACGACGACCTCGGCACCCAGCTCGGCGGCCAGCTCGTCGAGGAGCTCCTTGCGGCGCGCGGTGAGCACGAGGTTGGCACCGCGCCGGGACAGCTCCCGGGCGATGGCCGCGCCGAGCCCGCCGCTGGCGCCGGTCAGGAGGATGCGTCGTCCACGGATGTCCATCGCGGGGACGCTAGCCCCGGGCCGCGGCACGAGGTCCCGGAGGAAGCGCGGCGGAGCGCCGTTAGCCTCGGGGCATGTCCACCACCGACGATCAGGCTCGTTCGCTGGCCATCGACCGGCTCCGGGCCAAGAAGGGCTTCCAGGCCCAGCTCGTGTCCTACGCCGTGATCAACGTGTTCCTCTGGGGCATCTGGCTGTTCACGCGTGGCGACGGCAACGCCGGCTTCTGGCCGGCCTGGGTCACCGTGGGCTGGGGCATCGGCCTGGCCTTCACCGCGTGGCACGTCTTCGGCGAGCGACCGATCACCGAGGACGAGGTCCAGCGCGAGATGCAGCGCACCCGGGGCGCCGTCGACCCGGGCTCCCGGTAGCTCCCACCGATCACGACGTCGCGCGACGGAGCCGGGCCGATCGCCCGGCCGCACGCGGTCGGCGTCAGCTGATCAGCTGCCGCCGTGCAGCTGCTCGGCGAGGTACTGCTGCTCGCCCACCTGGCGCATCGACTCGAGCTGGGTCTCCAGCCAGTCGATGTGCTCCTCCTCGCTGACGAGGATCTCCTCGAGCAGGTGGCGGGTGCCGTTGTCGCTCGCCGCCACGCACGCCTCGATGCCCCGGTTCAGGCGCTCGACGGCGGCGTACTCGACCTCGAGGTCGTTGCGGAACTGCTCGGCGACCGTCTCACCGACGCGCAGCGGGAGCAGCCGCTGGAGGTTCGGGACGCCGTCGAAGTAGAGGATCCGGTCGACGAGGACCTCGGCGTGGCGCATCTCGTCGATCGACTCGTCGCGGATGTGCTCGTGGAGCCGGTCGTAGCCCCAGTTGCCGCACATCTTGGCGTGGACGAAGTACTGGTTGATCGCCGTGAGCTCCGCGGTGAGCACGTCGTTCAGGAGCTCGATGATCTCCGGGTTTCCCTGCACGGCGGCACCTCCTGCGACGACGGTCCTCGATCACACTAGGCGCGGGCGCGCAAGGGCCGGACCGGGAGCGGTCCGGGTTCGCGTGGTGGGTTCGTCGGCTCAGGCGGCCGGCGCCGACCCGACGGGACCGAGGGTGGCGTCCAGCGCTCCCTCGGCCGCGAGCAGCATGGCGATGGTCGGCACGCACGTGCCGCAGCTCGCGCCCGCGTGGCAGGACTCGATGACGTCCTCGACGCTGGCGGCGCCGTCGTGGATGGCCTCCACGACGTCACCGTCCCTCAACCCGTGGCACGAGCAGGCGATCGCCATACGGGTTCAGCATACCTAACAGGAATCGGATGGCAACCCCCGGATGTGTCGCGAAGCGGGGTGATCATGGGCTGACACGACCGGGTCGCGGTCCCCGGTGCGCCGCCGGCGCCCGTCCGCCAGGCTGGGGGCCTTCCCTCCCCGCCCGTCCGAGGAGGGCCCGTGCCCGGCGACCCGACCGACCTCTCCCACCTGCGCATCCCCCTGCACGACGAGGACATCCGCGTCGAGTGGGTGTGGGCCGAGCGGATCGGCGACGACCGCTACCGCATCGCGAACGTCCCGTTCTTCGCCCACGACGTCGGCCTGCACGACGTCGTGCTCGCCCTGGAGCTGGACGACGGGCTCGAGCTCGTCGAGGTGCTCGAGCGGCGCAGCGTCGCATCGTTCAACTACGAGCTGGCGACCGACGTGGACGAGCCGGTGTTCTTCGCGGAGGCCCGGGCCACCGGCGCCGCCACCGAGCGGCTCGGCTCGTCGTGCTTCACCTCGGACCTGCACCACGTGGCATCGGCCGACCGGTTCGAGGAGCTGCTCCGACCGCGGTGCCGGTGGTACGAGCGGTTCGACCCGGTCGGCCGGCTCGTCCGCGAGTTCGGCGACGCCGCGGCCTGACCGCTGCGGACCGCGGCGACCCGGTGCGTCAGGCGGAGGCCCGCTCGTCGAGCGGCGGGCGGATGCCGAACTCCCGGTACAGCGGGATCAGGTGCTCGTCGTCGTCCTCGGGCACGCCGACGGCGAACCCGGCGGGCGCGGACGGATCGAACCACGCCGGCCACACGTCGCCGACGCGGGGCATGCGGTCGCGGCGCACCACCATCGTCCTGGTCCCGGCGAAGGGCGGCGGACCCTCGTCCAGCGGCTGGATCTGGAACCGCAGTTGGCACTGCAGCGTGAGCCGGTTGGACACGGTGCCCGTGGGCTCGATCCGCAGCACGGTCGCCCGTGCCCTCGCGCCTGTCTCCACCAGGCGGCGGGCCCGGACCTGCGCGGCCGACCGGCCCGAGCGCAGGTGGTGCTGCACGAAGCCGACCACGCCGACCGGCAGCACGACGACCACCAGCAACGAGACGAGGACCAGTCCGGGCATCGTCCCATCGTGGCGATCCGGGGCAGGGCCCGGCTCGGTAACCGGTACGCAATGTCGGGCGCCTCCGAATGGGTTCGGGGCGATCCGCACGGCATGATGGTTCGCGTACGGAGACGAATCCCGGAGGACCCATGGCCGACGACGAGCCGAAGTACCAGAAGACGAAGGACGGCCACGCCAACATCGAGCCGGAGCACCTGGGCAAGCCCGAGTCCCTGAAGGAGGTGGCGGAGGCCGTCATCGACGGTCTGGTCCACTTCGGGGAGGGCGACCCGCCCAAGGGGTCGACCGACAGCGGGCACGTCGAGGGCGCCAACGAGGGTGGCGCCTGATCGTCCGCCCGGCGGCCGATCACGAGTCGCCACACGGAGCCGTCGGCACCGCCGTGCCGGCGGCTCCGTCGCGTCCGAGGTCCGGCCCCACACGGGAGCGTTCTGACTGCTCTTCACGTCGTCCAGCGACGTGAAAAGCAGTCAGAATCGCAGGGCGGGGTGCGGGGCGGATCGCGGCGTCAGCCGGCGCGGAGGGCGTCGACGATGCGGGCCTGCACGGCGTCGCTCGTCGGGTCCGTCCACGCCGCGAGGTGCGTGCCGCCGTCGACGGGGAGCAGGTCGGCCTTCGGCAGCTGCTCGAGCGCGTGGTCGCTGTACGCCGGCGGCACGTCGGCGTCGGCGGTGCCGTGGACGAGGAGCACCGGGACCTCGATGCCGGCGAGCCCCAGGTCGCCGATCTCGGGGAACTGCTCGTGGTCGTTGCGCAGCCCCGCCTTGCGACCCGCCACGGTGGCCGACAGCTCCAGCACGAAGCCTCGCTTGGTCGGGTCGTCCCACACCTGGGCCGTGAGCTCCTGCAGCTGCTCCTTGGACAGGTCGCCCTCCTCGGCGAGCGTCGACTTCACGAGCGACCGACCGGAGTGCCTCGCCATCTCGTCCACCAGCCACGGGCCGAGCCGGCCGGCGAGCAGCCGGTCCTCGAGCCCGCCCTCGAACGTGAACGACCGGCTCACGGCGGCGAGCGCCGCGATCGCCGACACCCGGTCGGGGTGCCCGCCCGCGAGGAGGTACGTCGACGGTCCGCCGCCCGACCAGCACATCACGGCCACCCGCTCGATCCCGAGGGCGTCGAGCAGCGCCGGGTACATCGCGGCCTGCTCAGCCGGCGTGCGGTTGCCGTCGGCGAGCGGCGTGCCGAGGTACCCGGGTCGGGACGGGGCCACCACGCGGAAGCCGGCGTCGACCAGGAACCGCGTCATGAGCTCGCCCTGGTCCGCGCCGCCCGGCGACCCGTGCACGAACAGGACGGGATCACCGCTGCCGACGTCGACGTACTCGATCGGGCCGTTCGGCGTGTCGGCGGTGGGGCGGGTCGCGTCGGTCATCGGGGCACCTCTGTTCGGGGACCCGACCAGTCTGCGGCCGCCGAGCTCCGATTCCACGCGACCGCGCGACCCGCGGCGGCGTCAGCCCTTCCCGTGCCCCTTCGCGGCGCCGCTGCCGTGACCGCCGCCGTGCGACGACGCAACGCCGTGGCCCGCGGCGGCGCCGGTGGACGGCGCCGTCGTGGTCGAGCCGCCGTCCCCGTCGTCGCCGTCGGTCCCGGCGTGCTTGGCGAGCACGTCGGCGCAGAACGAGGCCACATCACCGCCGGCCGCCTCGACGAGCCGCCGGTAGGCCTGCGAGTTGCCGGGTGCCGAGGTGCGACCGGCGAACGCCCGGCACAGGCCGTGCTTCGCCGGCCCGTTCGGATCCGGGCCCCGGTCGTCCGTCGACGGCGCCGCGGTGGTCGTCGTGACCTCGATCGTGGTCGTCGTGGTCTCGGGCACGGTCGTGGTCGACTCGGTGGTGGTGGTCGTGTCCTCGACGGTGGTCGTCGTCGACGCGTCGGTGGTCGTGGTGGTTGCGTCCACCGACGTCGTGGTCGTCGACTCGTCGGCCGCTCCCGTGGAGCCGTCGCCCACCGCTGCCGCGGCCACGCCGCCGACGAGCACCGCGATCGCGGTCACGCCCGCGACGACCAGCGAGTTCCTCTGTCCGTTCCCCATGTCCCGTCCCCGTTCCGCCGGACCCCCGCCCGGTCCCTCGCATCTTCGGGCGTTGCGGGCTCCGGGGTTGAGTGGCACATGACCTGAAACGCCGGACCCACCTCGCACGATCCAGTACGGCCAGCACCGCAGGTCGATCGGCCTCAGCCGGACGGCGGCGGCTCGAGCTGCTCCATGAACTCGAGGCGCATGTCGCCGGGCGCCTCGACGAAGGCGATCCGCCGCCGGCCGAACACGCCGGACACCTCGCCCGGTCCCCACACCACCTCGTGTCCCTCCAGCTCGGCGTCGAGGTCGTCGGTGAAGGTAGCGACGTGGAGGAACCCGTCGGCGGACAGGTCGACCTCGTCCTCGTAGATCGCCCGCGTGAAGAGCGTCAGCTCGAGCGCCCCGAGGTGCACGTCGACGCGCTCACCGCCGTGCCACGGGCCGCGCCCGTCGACCGTGGCACCGGCAGCGACGTAGAAGTCCACGGCCGCGTCGAGGTCGGAGACCTTGACGGCCAGGTTGGCGACCGAGGTGACGGTCATCGACGGCTCCCGTGGCGGTGGTCCGAACAAGGTTCAAGAGAAGTTACCAACGTGTCGACCCTCCTCCCATGGAGCTGTCCTCCCCCGCGCCCAGCCGGCCCGGTGCCGGCCCGTCCGGTCAACCCGTGGCGACCGACCCGCCCGACCTCGTCGAGCTCACGCACGCCGTCGCGGAGCTGCGCGTGCAGCTCGACGAGACGATGCGCATGGCCACCCACGACGCGCTGACCGGGCTCCCGAACCGGCGCACGATCATCGAGCGCATCGACGACGCGCTCGCCCACGCCGAACCGGGCGGTCAGGTCGCCGTGCTGTTCGTCGACGTCGACCGCTTCAAGGTGGTCAACGACCTGTACGGCCACGAGGTGGGTGACCGCGTCCTGGTCGAGGTGGCCGACCGCCTCCGCGGCGCGCTCGACGACGGCGACGAGGTGGCACGACTCGGCGGCGACGAGTTCCTCGTCGTGACCCCGCGGGGCGACACCGCGGGCATCGACCGGCTCGATCGTCGGATCGAGGCCGCCGTCGGCCCGCAGGTGGACGTCGGGCACCGGACCCTGCCGATCTCGGTGAGCATCGGCGCGGCGAGCGCGAGGTCGCCGATGACGGCGACCCGCCTGATCTCCAACGCCGACGCCGCGATGTACCGAGCGAAGCAGCGCGGCCGGGCGCAGCTGTGCGTGTTCGACGAGCGGATGCACCGGGAGTTCACCGACCGGGCCGAGCTGGAGCGCGAGCTGACCGCGGCGCTGCAGGACGGGCAGTTCACGGTGCACTACCAGCCGACGTGCCGGGTGCTCGACGGTGCGATCGTCGGGTTCGAGGCCCTCGTCCGCTGGCAGCACCCGACCCGCGGGATGCTCGCCGCCCACGAGTTCGTGCCGCTGGCCGAGGACGCCGGGCAGGTCTGGGCGATCGACGCGTTCGTGCTGTCGGAGACCGTGCGCCAGGCCGCCGCCTGGCAGGCGCTGCACCCGTCGTTCGACGAGCTCGTGATGTCGGTGAACCTGTCGGCGCAGCAGTTCCGGGACTCGGGCGTGGTCGAGCACGTCGCCGAGGCCCTCGATCGCTCCGGGCTCACGCCGTCGACGTTCCAGCTCGAGGTCTCGGAGTCGACGCTCATGGACCCGCGGAGCGGTAGCCCGACCCGGACGGTCGACCAACTGCACGACCTCGGCATCCGGCTCGCCGTCGACAACTTCGGCACCGCGAGCTCGTCGCTGTCCTGCCTGAAGCAGCTGCCCGTCGACACGCTCAACATCGACCGCCGGTTCACCGCGGGGCTCGGCTCCTCTCGTGACGACGAGGCGATCGTGCGGGCCATGCTCGGCCTCGCCCACGCGTTCGGCCTCGATGCCGTCGCCGAGGGGATCGAGGACGAGGCGCAGCGCCGGTGGCTGCGCGAGTCGGGGTGCGAGCTCGCGCAGGGCTACCTGTTCTCGAGGCCGGTCACGGCGCCGGCCGCCGAGGCGCTGCTGCGCTCGGCGCTGCCCCCGGCCTGAACCGCCGACCGGACGGGCCTCGGCCGGCGTCCGGTCGGCAGCGGCGCCGCCGGGCGGGTCAGCCGTCCTCTCCGGGCGCCGACACCATCCAGGGCGTGCCCCACCGATCGGTGCAGACGCCGAACGCGGGCGAGAAGAACGTCTCCTGCATCGGCTGCTCGATCGAGCCGCCCTCGGCCAGCGCGTCGAAGGCCTTCCTGGCCGCCTCCGGATCCGCTGCGGCGTAGTTGACGTAGATCCCCTGCGGGGTGGGCGCCTCGCCCGGTGCGGTGTCGCTCGCCATCAGCAGCCCGCCGTCCTCCAGCTTGAGCGCCGCGTGGATGGTGCGGCCCTCGAACCCCTCGGGCACCGGATCGCCGCCGGGCACGACGTCCATGCCGAGGACGATCAGCTCGCCGCCGAAGATCTCGGCGTATCGGGTGAACGCCTCCTTCGCGGTCCCGTCGAAGTTGAGGTACGGGTAGAAGCTCATGGCCGTCTCCTTCACGTGGGGGCGATGCGGATCGGATCGCGCTCGATGTCCGGACGGTCGACGGGCGCGGAACTCATCGCACTCCCTCCCGGGCCCGAGCGCAAGGGGCGCCCGGTCCGGAGGGATCAGCCGGATCCCACGTCGCCGTCCACGTACAGCCACCGGCCGTCGACCCGGACGAAGCGGCTGACCTCGTGCAGCCGGCCCGGACCGGCGGGCGAGGTGTACCCGGCCGCGAACTCGACGACGCCCGTGTCATCGTCCGGTCCGCCGGCCTCCGTCGCGAGGATCCGCAGCCCGGTCCAGGTGAGCCGGGGATCGAGCGGCAGCTCCGCCGGCCGGGTGTCCGGGTGCCAGGTGGCGAGGAGGTGGTCGGGCAGGCCCCTCGCGTAGGCGCTGTATCGGGAGCGCATGAGCGCCTCGGCGGTCGGCGCCGGCTGCCCGAGGTGGATCGGGCGGCAGCAGCGTGAGGAGGGCAGGCCCGATCCGCACGGGCACGCCGCCGCCCTCGCCCGGTCGCCACCCCTCGCCACGGCCGCCGACGCTAGCGACCGTCGACGGCCACGGCGCCCCGACGCGCGTCGACCATGGGTCAGGCGGGAACGGCTGGGTCGGTCGATAGCCTCGACGGATGGCCATACCTCCCCGCAAGGTGCTCGTGACGACGTCGCGCATGCCGTTCGCCGTCGACGAGATCCACAAGCTCGGCGAGTGCGGCAACGAGGTCACCGCCGCCGACACGTTCGCCGCCGCGCCCGGCAGCCACTCCCGGTTCGCCACCCGCCACGTCGAGGTGCCGGCGCCGAAGCAGGAGACGGCGGCGTTCATCGACGCCGTCGTCCGGATCCTCGACGAGTACGAGATCGACTGGCTGCTGCCCGCGTTCGAGGAGGTCTTCTACCTCGCCGCCCACCGCGACCGCCTCGAGGGGAGGGCCGAGCTGTTCTTCCCCGACTTCGACACCCTCGCCCGCGTCCACGACAAGGTGTCGTTCGCGCAGCTGTGCCGCGACCTCGGCCTCCCCGTCGCCGAGTCGATCACCGTGACCTCCGACGCCGAGCTGGCCGACGCGCTCGGGAAGTGGGAGCACTGGTTCGCCCGCGCCGCGTTCGGTCGCGGCGGCCTCGACATCATCACGAACACCGGGCCGCTCGCCGCCGAGTCCGACCCCTCCCAGGTCCACCCCACGTCCGACGACCCGTGGCTCGTGCAGGAGTTCCTGCAAGGCGTCGACCGCTGCAGCTGGAGCGTCGTGCACGAGGGACGGATCGCGCTGCACTCCACCTACGAGCACCCGCTCGAGATCGACGATCGGGGCGGCATCGTGTTCGAGTCCGTCGACGCCCCCGAGACGCTCGACGCCGCGTCGCGGATCGTGGAGGAGCTCGGGTGGACCGGCCAGGTGAGCTTCGACTACCTCGTCACCGACGACGGCGTGCACCACATGGTCGAGTGCAACCCCCGACCGACCTCGGGCTGCACCATCGCCACCGGCGCCGAGCTCGACGCGGCGCTGTTCGAGCCCACCGGTGAGACGGTCGTCGTGCCCGCCGGCCGCAAGAAGATGATCAAGGAGGCGGTGCTGCGCGACATGGTGCTGCACCTCCGCCGCGCGAAGGACGACGCGGAGGCCGCCAAGGGCGCGGGCGGCGTGTACGACCAGGAGCACGACCACCTGCCGCTCCTCTACACGGTCCTGTCCCTGCAGCACGTGCGCCACTACCGCAAGGAGCTCGGCCTCGACCACGCCACCCGCGAGGACCTGATGGCCGCGCAGTTCTTCGACGTCGACTGGGACGGCACCCCGATCACGTGAGCGCGGCGACCGCTCCCCCGCCGGCTCCGGCCAACCGCCGCTGATGGTCCTCCCGGTCGTCCTGTCCCTCGTCGCCGCGCTGCTGTTCGCGCTCGCGTCGGTGCTCCAGCAGCAGGGCACGACGTCGATCGCCGACGACGACGCGCTCGGCGCCGGCATGCTCGCCTCGCTCGTCCGCCGGCCGGTGTGGGTCGCCGGCATCGCGTGCGATGTCGCGGGGTTCGGCGTGCAGGCCTGGGCGCTGGCCGTCGGCAGCCTGCTCCTGGTCCAGCCCCTGCTCGTGACGACGCTCCTCTTCGCGCTGCCGCTGGCGGCCCGTGCGAACAAGCGGCGGCTGACGTCGAGGGAGTGGACGTGGGCCGGCGTCCTCGTCGTGTCGCTGGCGCTGTTCGTGCACCTCGGCGAGCCGACCGCCGGGCTCGACCGGCCGCCGTTCCCGTCGTGGCTGCCGGCGCTGATCATCGCCGCGCCGCTCGTTGCCGCCTGCGTGTGGGCCGCCGGCTCGCTCCCCCACGGCACGAAGCGGTCGCTGGTGCTCGCCGTCGCCGCGGGCGTCCTGCTCGGGCTGTCGGCGCCGCTGACGAAGTCGGGGATCGCCGGGTTCGGCGACGGGTTCGTGGCCGGGCTGCTCACGTGGGAGCTGTGGGCCATGGCCGTGACGGCCACGCTCGGGACCTTCTGGCAGCAGTCGAGCTACCAGGCCGGCGACGTGCAGACGAGCCTGCCCACCGTGACCGTGCTGAAGCCGATCGTGGCCATGGCCCTCGGACTCACCGCCTACCAGGAGTCGCTGTCGATCGGGCGGGCGACCGACGTGCTGCTCGTGCTGTCGATGGTCGGCATGGTCGCCGCCACGATCGCCCTCGGGCGCCTCGCCGCACCCAGCGTCGACGGCACCTCACCGAGCTCCGCTCCCCAGCCCACCGCGTGATGCACCGAGGGGTCGGAACACCCCCGTGGCGCATCACGGAGCGGGGCCGATGGCCCACGGAGCGCGCCGCATCGGGCAAGTGACCGATATCGGACCCGCCGAGCCCGTGTTAGGTCAGACAGCACCACGGCGGAAGGCGACGACGATGCGCAACGAGCGACCCACCCGGCCCGGCGAGGCGCGGTCCGCCGACGGCGTGGTGCACCGCTGGTGCGCCCGGTTGGTCGTCGTGGCGGTGCTGGCCGTCGGACTGGCGGCGGCAGCGGCGGCGACGGCCGGGGCGGCGCTCGACCCCAGCATCTGTCCTCCGGCGAACCCGATCGGCAGCGGCTCCGAGCTGCTGCCCGTCGCGGTCGACGATCCCTTCCCTGCGGTCGCGAACTGGAACTCGCCCCTCGACGTCCCCGCTCCGGGCGTGCTCGCGAACGACTACATGCCCCTGCCCGGCGGGTCGACCTCGAAGAACGTGCTCGCGGTGATCTGGCGGCAGCCGACCTACGGACACGTCACGCTGAACCGCGACGGTTCGTGGACCTTCGTCCCGACTGCGACACCGCAGGTCGCCGACCTGCCGGACGAGACCGACAGCTTCCAGTACGTGGCCTACGACCCGACGAGCGGCGTGTGCTCCGCCAACCCGGCGACGGTGAGGTTCAGCATCCACGGATTCGTGGAGTCGCCGGGTGCCGCTCCGGGCGCCTACGACGACACGTACCCCGGCCCGCCGGGCGCCGAGCCCGCCATCCCCGCGGGCCGGCCCTTCGACGTGGCCGAACCGGGCGTGCTGGCCAACGACTTCGACAACGCGGTCTCGCCGCCGGAGCCGGCGCGCAACCTCGTGGCCGAGCTGCTGTCGCAGCCGGTCTGGCTCAGCAACGGGCAACCGGCGGGGACCATCACGAACTGGGGCCTGCGGCGGGTCACCGCCGGGGCGGACAGCACCGTCACCGACGCGCCCGGGGCGTTCACGTTCACCCCGTCGTTCAACGGGTACGGCTACGCCTCGTTCACGTACCGCGCCTGCTACGGCGTGACCGGGACGTTCTCGACGGCGTGCTCGGCCCCTGCCACGGTGCTGATCGACGTGGCCTACTCCACGCCCGCAGCCGGCGACATCACGGCCGTCATCGGGAGCGGCCGCCGTGCCGAGGTCAGCTACGCGCAGCTGCTCGCCGCCTCCCGCTTCCCCACGGTGCAGTCGCACCTGTGGCCGCGGTTCGGGTCCGCCGCCGCCGGAACGGTCACCCCGTACTACTGGACCGGTTCGCCGCTCCTGAACGCGGACGGCTCGACCGCGTACGACACGGGCGACTTCGTGACGACGTTCTACGCGCCCGGACCGTCGTTCTCCGGCCAGGACAGCTTCACCTACCGGCTGTGCGACTCCAGGACCGACGGACCGGGCGTCACCTGCACGAACGACGCCACGATCACCGTGAGGGCGCCGAGCCCGAACCCGAACGTCGTGTCGGTCACGTCGCCCGCCACCGCGACGCTCCCGTTCGAGGTGCGCTTCGACCGGAGCGTCCGGGGCGTCTCCGCCGCCGACGTGACGTTGACCGACGTCACGGACCCGAACGCGCCCGTGGACGTCCCACTGACCCTCACGTGCTGGGTCGAGGTGCCGCAGTACGCACTCGACGGCGGTCCGCTGCTCGGCGCCGACGGGCACCAGATCGTCGAACGCCAGGTCCAGTCCTGCGACGGCGGCACGGTGACGCTCGCCCTCCTCAGCCACTCCGCCGCACTCGTGAGCGGGCACGCCTACCGGGTCCGGCTGAACTCGGGCACGACGGGGATCACGGGCGCCGACGGCGATTCCAGGCCACTCGACGCCTACGACCAGACCGTCGTGTTCACCCTGCCGGACGCGGCCGCGCCGACGGCGGCCCCGTCGGCGACCACGCCGCCCGACGCCTGGACGAAGGATGACGTGACGGTGGACTGGAACTGGTCCGACGGCAGCGGTTCCGGCGTGGATCCGGCGAGGTGCACCCGATCGTCGACCTCGTCGGGCGAGGGCGTCCAGGTCCTGACCGCGCTCTGCTCCGATCTCCGGGGCAACGTCGGTCGAGCGACGTACCAGGTGAAGGTCGACCGGACGGGTCCGGTCGCGAACCCGGTGCTGTCGCCGATCACGCCCGGCGGGTTCTCCAACTCGGACGTCACGGTCACGTGGAACTGGACCGATGCCGGGTCCGGCATCGACCCGGCCAGGTGCCCCGCCACCTCGACGCTGTCCGGCGAGGGCCTCCAGAGCGTCGTCGAGACCTGCACCGACGTCATCGGCAACGTCGGCTCCGGGAGCGCCTCGGCCGCGGTCGACACCGTGGCCCCGGTCGCCGAACCCACCGTCAGCGCCGATCCCGGTCCCTCGGGGTGGATCACGGCGCGGCCCGTGACGATCACGTGGAACTGGACCGACGCCGGGTCCGGCATCGACACGGCCAGGTGCCCGCCGACCACGACGATCCTGTCCGACGGGGCATCGCTCGTGACGGCGTCCTGCACCGACCGAGCGGGCAACACCGGGCACGCGGGCGACGTCTACCACGTCGACACGACGGCGCCCACGGCGTCACCGACCGTGTCCCCGACCCCGTACGAGGGCTGGTCCAAGGGTCCCGTCACCGTCACGTGGCACTGGGACGACGTCCCGGGCACCGGCTCCGGACCCGACCCGGCGACGTGCCCCGCCACGTCCAGCGCCACGACATCGGGGACGGTCACCGCGACCTGCACCGACCTCGCCGGCAACACCGGGACCGCCGCCCAGCGCGTCGACATCGACACCACCGCCCCCACCGCCGCGCCGACCACGCCCTCCGGCTGGTCCCGGACCGACGTGACCGTCCTGTGGAACTGGACCGACACGGGCGGCTCGGGACCCGACCCCACCGTCTGCCCCGTCGGCTCGACCTCCGGCGGCGAGGGCACCACCACCTTGAGCAGCAGCTGCGTCGACATCGCGGGCAACGTCGCGACCGCCAGCGCCGTGGTGAAGGTGGACAAGACGCCTCCCGCCCTCGCGCCGACGATCGGCCCCACCCCGCTCCTCCTGGGCGCCACGCCCGTCGCGAGGCCGAACGCCACCGATGCCCTCTCCGGCGTCGCCGCCCAGTCGTGCACCGCCCCGAAGGCCACGACGCTCGGCGCCGGCACGGTGACCTGCACCGCCACCGACGTCGCCGGCAACACCGCGACCGTCACCGTCCCGTACACCGTCGGCGTCGGCATCCGGTGGGCGGCGAAGCCGTCCACCATGTGGCCGGACGTCGGCCTCGCCATCGGCGTCGCCGCCCAGCTCACCGATGCCACCGGCCGGGCGGTTCCGGTCTCCACCGCGCAGCGCCTGGGCTCCTGCGCCGTCAGGTTCACGCTCGGCACGCAGGCGCCGGTGTGCGCCACCTACGTGCCGCTCACCAACACGTTCGCCGCCGTGATCCCGACCACGAAGCGGCTCACGGTGGGCACACCCGTGATGCTCACCGCCACCGCGGCTGCCGGCGGCACGACGCTCGGCACCGGCACCGCCGTCGTCAACGTCGTCCGCCGTTGACGACGGGCCCGTCACCAGGTGATGCGGTCGGTCCGGGCGTCGGCGAGGAGGGCGCCGCGGTCCTCGGCGAGCACGAACCCGGCGGCGATCGCGGCGTCGGCGGCGGCGGTGTACGCGGCGACGTAGTCGTCCCGCGAGCCGTACCGCTCGCGCAACGTCGCCTCCGGCAGCTCGGCGGTCCGCCCGAACAGTTGGCACGCGCGGTTCGCACCGGCCGGGGCGAGCCCCGACAGCAGCTCGACCGGGGCGTCGACGCACGGCGTGCGGACGCCGCCGAGCACGTTGCCGAGGTCGTCGACGTCGAACCTGCCGCGCCCGGCGCCATCGTCGACGACCGCGAGCCGCGGCGCGGCGGGGGGCGGCGTGCCGTGGACCACCCACTCCTCCAGCCGCCGCAGCGCGGCTCGGACCACGAAGCCCTGCTGGCCCCGGTTGACCGGCTCCGGGCAGCCGAGCACCGGCTCGAAGTCGCCGATCAGCGAGCGGTCGGCGTGGGCGGTGCCGGCGATCTCCCAGAGGCGGAAGCCGTCCGTGTCGGGCTGCCGCGCCGGCAGGTAGCGGAGGTGGCCGAGGAGATCGGTCTCGGTCTCGACGACGACGACCGGCACGTCGAGGTCGTCGCGGATCCGCACGGCCTCGTCGCCGCGGCCGTCCTCGAGGTCGATGCGCCCGTCGGGACCGCCGAGCGGCGCCGCCGGACCGCCGCGGCTGTGGATCAGGAACCCGTCGACCGCGTGCTCCGTCGGGTGCACCCCGTTGGCGTACGTCGTGAGCGTGTAGGCGCTCTGCGACTCCCCGACGGCGAGCACGCGCTCGACGCCGAGGTCCGCGGTCGGGCCGTCGGCCCGGCTCGACCGCAGCGCACGGGCGACGCACGTGTACAGGTCGTACGAGAACTCGTCACCCGGGTGGTGGAGGCCGCCGTAGCGCTCGGGATCCGTCTGGCGGAGCGCCTCGAGCCGGATCGCCCCGTCGCCGATCCGCACCAGCGCCGGCGCGGTCTCGATGCCCGCCTTCTGCGCGGAGAGCCCGACCCACACGTGGCCGCGACGCACCACCTCCGCTCCGAGGAACCCGTAGGACGGCGCGGCGTCGCTGCCGCTCGAGACGTTGAGCCACTCGAGCACGACCGTGCCGCTGCACCGAGCCGGATCGACGGGGCGACGCGCCACGACGCGGGTCCTGACCTCCGCCTCGGCCCCGGCGGCGAGCTCGAACCTGCCGTCCTCCGGGAACGTCGCATCGGCCGAGGTCACCGCGTGGACGGTGGCGACGACGCCGAGCTCCCGCTGCTCGTAGCCCGCCGCGACGAGGTCGGGGTCGCCCAGGCTCCCGATGAGCGCGGTGCCCGCGCCGGCGGGCAGGTCCACGAACCGGAGACGCTCGGGTGCCATGGCGGCGGACGCTACCGGCGGGGCCGGTCCGGCCGCCGGAACGACCCCGACGAACTCTGACTGAATTCCGGTACGCAGGATCTACGATGCGTCCCGTGGGACGCACCGGGCACCGGTCGGGGTGAGTGGGACGAGTCGGGCCGTGCGCGACGTCGAGACGCTGACCATCATGTTCTGCGACCTGGTGGACTCGACCCGCATCAGCGTCGCGCTCGACGGTCCGACCGCCACCAACCTCCGCACCTCGGTGTTCGCGCTGCTGCGGGAGGAGGTCGAGCGGGTCGAGGGGCGGCAGGTGAAGTCGCTCGGCGACGGCATCATGGCCGTGTTCCCGAACGCGGCCAGCGGGCTCGGCGCCGCGGTCGCGATCCAACGTCGGGTCGAGCGGCTCGACCGCCGGTTCCCCGAACCGATCCGCCTGCGGATCGGGTTGAGCGCGGGCGACGCCGAGTTCGACGACGGCGACTACTACGGCGACCCCGTGATCGAGGCGGCCCGGCTCTGCGACGTCGCCGGCGCGGGGCAGATCCTCACCGGCGACCTCGTCCGGCTGCTCGCCGGCCGCACCGTGTCCTTCCGGTTCGGCGATGCGAAGGACCACGACCTGAAGGGCCTCCCGTCACCGGTGCCGGCCCGCCTCGTCGACTGGGACCCGCTCGAGGTCAGCGAGGTCCCGCTGCAGCGACCGACGTCGTCGAGCCCGCTCATCGCGCGCTCCACGGAGCTGGCGCGGTTCGGCCGCGCGCTCACCGCCGTCGAGGACGGCCACAGCCGGGTCGTCGCGCTGACCGGCGAGTCGGGCGTCGGCAAGAGCCGAACCGCCGAGGAGCTGGCGCGACTCGCGCACGACCGGGGCGCGGTCGTGCTCGTCGGCCGGGCCCGGGAGGAGCTGCCCGTCCCCTTCGGGCCGTACCTCGACGCGCTCTCGCACCTCGTCACCCACCTCGACGCGGGCGTGCTCGCGGAGCACGTCGCCGAGCACGGCGCCGAGCTGGGCCGGCTGGTGCCGGAGCTCGCCACCCGCCTCGGCTCGCTGCCGGAGCTCACGCCCACGGACCCGGAGACCGAGCGGTACCGCCTCTACCGATCCGTCGTCGGCATCCTCGCAAGCGTGTGCGCGGTCCGGCCCACGGTCCTCGTGCTCGACGACCTCCACTTCGCGGACCGCTCGACGGTCCACCTCACGAGGTTCCTCGCCGACGAGGGCGTGTCGGGCCTGCTCATCCTCACCGTGTTCCGGCGCAACGAGCTGGAGGACGACAACCCCCTCAACGACATGTGGGCCGACCAGCTCCAGGCCGGGCGGCTCGTCGTGCTCGACCTCCTCGGGCTCGACGTCGAGGACGTCGTCACGCTGATCGAGCAGGAGATGGGCCACCCGCTCCAGGGGTCGGTGCGCGGCACGTCCGAGGTGATCGCCCGGGAGACGGCCGGCAACCCGTTCTTCGTGACCGAGCTCGTGCGCCACCTCGAGGAGGAGGGCGGGCTCGAGTCCGTGGACCGGACGGAGGCGATCTCGTCGACCGCGCTGCCGACCACGGTGATCGAGGTCATCCGGCGGCGGGTGCACCGCCTCGGCGAGGACGCCGGCCGGATGCTGGCCGCGGCGTCGACGCTCGGCATGGACTTCGACGTGCGCGTGCTCGCCGACGTCGCGCGGATGGACGAGCTCGTCGTCGTCGACCACCTGGACCGGGCGATGGACGCCGGGCTCGTCCGGGCCGCGTCGGCACCCGGCGGGACGTGCACGTTCGCGCACGGCATCGTGGTCCGGACGCTCTACGGCGACATGTCGGCGCTCCGGCGTTCCCAGCTGCACCGACGGGCGGCCGAGGTGCTGCGCGCCGGCGCGGGCGACGACCCGGCCTGCGTCGCCGGGCTGGAGGCGGTCAACGAGATCGCGCGGCACGCCTACGAGGGACGGGACCGCACGACGACCGCCACCGCGATCCGGTGGGCGCGGGAGGCCGGGCGCCGCGCCGACGCGCAGCTCGCCCCCGGCGACGCGATCCGCTGGTACGAGCGGGCGCTGGAGATGGCGGACGAGCTCGACCCCGACCCGAACCTCCGGTGCGAGGTGCTCATCGAGCTCGGCGTCGCCCAGCGCGACGCGGGCAGCGAGGAGTACCGCCAGACGCTGCGGCAGGCCAGCGCGCTGGCGCGCAACCTCGGCACGGCGGGCCTCATGGCCGAGGTCGCGCTCGCCAACTTCCGCGGCTTCTGGTCGACGAGCGGCTCGGTCGACGAGGAGCGGCTGGACGAGCTGCAGGCGGCGCGCGTCGCCCTCGGCTCGGGCGACCACCCGAGCACCGCGCGCATCCTGGCCACGACCGCGGTCGAGCTCGGCTACGGCGACGATCCCGAGGCGCGCATCGCGCTGGCCGACGAGGCGGTGGAGATGGGCCGTCGGCTCGGTCAGCCGGCCACGCTCGCCTACCTGCTGCGGTCGTGGGAGCTCGTCCACCGCCTCCCGTGGTACCTCGAGGAGCGCGTGCAGGTGGCGGCCGAGCACCACCACCTCGCGCAGGAGCTCGACGACCCGGTCGAGCGCTTCTGGGCGGTGAACTCGTACAGCATCGTGGCGCTCGAGCACGGCGACGCCCGGCGCTTCCACGAGCTGGTCCCGCAGGTGCTGCCGGCGGCGGCGGCCACGGGGCAGCGGCTCCTCGAGTGGATCGGCGGGTTCGTCGCCTTCAACGCGCTGGTCATCGAGGGGCGGTGGCAGGAGGCCGAGCAGCTGATGGAGCGCACGCACGCGCTCGGCGTCGAGGCGGGGATGCCCGACGCCACCGAGGTGTACGCGTCGCACCTGTTCGAGATCCGGCGCTCGCAGGGCCGCGTCGACGAGCTGGTCGACCTGCTCGTCGCCGTGGTCGAGGCCTCGCCCGACATCGAGGCGTTCCGACCCGCGCTCGGCGTCTGCTACCGGGACCTCGGTCGCCGCGACGGCGAGGCGATGTTCCGAGAGGACGCCGCCGACGGCTTCGCCCGCTACCGCCACAACGGCCTGTGGCTCGCCTCGATGACGATGAACGCCGAGCTCGCCGCGTACTTCAACGACGACGACGCCGCCGAGCGGCTGTTCGAGATCCTGGTGCCCTGGCGCGACCAGGTCGTGTGGACGGGCACGACCGCGGGCCGGTCCGTGGCGGTGGCGCTCGGGCAGATCACGGCCACGATGGGCCGCTTCGACGAGGCGGAGGACTTCCTCGCCCAGGCGGTCGAGATCCACCGTGCGCTGCGGGCACCGGCGTGGACGTCGGGGGCGCTGCTGGCGTCGGCGGTCATGTACTCGGCGCGGCGCGGGCCGGGCGACGCCGGTCGGGCGCGCGAGGCGCTGGCCGAGGCGACGGTGCTGGCGGCGTCGGTCGGCGCCGGCACGCAGATGCGCTGGGCCGAGCGCCTGTCCGAGACCGTCGGCTGACCCGCCACCCCTCCGACCGACCGACGATCCGTTCTGTTCGGCGAAAGCGGCGGATTCCGCGCGCTCCTGACGAACAGAACGGGTCAGACGCGGCCGTCGGCCAGTCGACGCAGCGCGCGCAGCCCGGGCTGGAACAGGTAGAGGCTGCCCCGCACCGCGACGAGCGGCTGCTCGAGCGGCAGCAGGTAGGGCGGTGCCCCATCCCGACCGGGCACCTTGAAGCGGGCGTTCGGCTGCGGCCGACCCACCAGCGGATCGGCGTCGTGGCCGGCGCCGAGCACATCGCCGTCGTTCACCCAGTGGCGCTGGACGAACTCGAACTGACGCTCGATGTCGGCCACGAAGCACACGAACACCAGGCCCCGGTCCTCGCCGTCGTCGTCCCTGGCGTCGGCATCGAGGCGCGGCCCGTACGGCACGCCGCGACGGATCATCCGGTGGCGCGTCGTCATCGACCCGCCGACGCCCGCGCCGTCACGCGGGTTCACGCGGCGGACGTGCGAACCGACCGGGCACCGCTCCCCCGCCTCGTCGTCACCGAAGCGGAAGTCGTTCACCCGTGCGGGATCGGCGGCGATCGCCGGGTCGGGCCCGTCGGGCGAGGCGGCCAGCGGTGTGCCGTCCTGCCAGCGCCCGACGATCTTGGCGGCCAGCTCCGTCGCACCTCCCGGGTAGCCCACGCCGACGTCCTCGACGAGGGAGCGGAACGCCGCCACGTCCTGCCGGAGCTTGCGGATCACGACGTACGACCCGTTGCGCCCCCACGCCCCGCCCGGCGCCGGCGACCGCACGCCCTCCGCATCACGGTGGCCCAGCACGAACTCGCCGATCGGGAGCGGCTCCCAGTGGTGGGGGTGGGGCGTGCCGGTCGTCGGGGTGCCACGGCGGTCGATCCCCGCGAGCCTCGGCTGCGCGATCCCGTCCACGAACCCGAAGTGCTCGCAACGGTCGCCGAAGCGCTCCGCCTGCTGGGTCACGAGCAGGTCGAGGTGCTCGTCGCCCTCGAGCCGCTGCGTGAGCTCGCCGAGCGCGTCGTCGAGGTGATCGGCCTGCCAGGCCGTGAGCGTGACGACGAGGTGCACCTCGTCATCACGGAACCCGACCGTCCACTCGTCGGGGTGGCTCTGCTCCCGGTCCCCGAGCATCGGTGCCCGCCGGACCCCTTGCCGGAACGCGACGGGGAAGTCGTCGAGGACGTCGCCGGACACCTCGAGCACGTGCAGCCCCGCGAACGTCACGGCCACGTTGGTGGTCACGCGAGGCGGACGCTCCCACGGGGTCGCCGTCGTCACGCGGCCGTGGAGGTCCCGGAGCAGGCACCGCCCCGCCCTCGGGTCGCGCACGGCGACGAGCAGGTGGGCGACGTGGTCGTTGTCATACGCGCGCAGCACGTTGCCCTGGATGTCCGCGAGGTCCTCGTCGGACACGCCACCGGCGGCCGGGCGCAGCCGCCGCCGGGCGGTCCGCAGGACCGACCCGACGACCGTGGGCGCCCTCGCCGTCACGACGGTGTCCCGACGGCCGGCACCGGAGGTGGCGACGGATCCTCCGGCAGGTCGGGGCGGAAGGTGCGCAGGAACGCGGCACGCAGCTCGCCCGCGTCGTCCCCTTGGTGGCCGCGCACGAAGCCGGCGAGGCGGCGCGCCCGGTGCACGGCACCGTCGATCTCGGCCGCGGTCCGGTGTGGGGTGTTCACGTACTGCAGCCCGATCGGGATGGCGTTGCCGAGGAGGTACGCGGTGGCCTCGGGGACGTAGCGCTCGGCGCCGGGGTCGGGGGGTGCGCCGTCGCACGAGGCGACGACCAGGCCCAGGCGCTCGCCCCCTCGCCGGAGGACGTCGGCGACCCAGTCGTACTCGCTGCCGTCGAGGTCCGCGGACAGGACGAGCACGGCACGGCGCAGCACCTTCCGGCGCCGCGCCACCACCCCGTCGACGACCTGCAGCCGTGCGAAGTGCGTGCCCGGGACCGCGAACGGACTTCCCTTCCCAGATGCGAGCGCCCGGATGAGCCGGCTGACGGCGGCCGGGTCCACGTGCTCGCGGAGCGGACTCACCGTGGTCAGGCTCGTGACCCCGGTGCGCGTGGACGTCGATCGCCCCTCGCCGGGATCGAGGTGGACGGTGAGGCCACCCGCGCTCGAACCCGCCTCCGTCACAGCCACGGTCCCACCTCCGCCAGCAGGTCCCGGAACCCGGACGCGAACTCGTCCTCGGTCATGCTCGGCGCCGCCGCGATCAGCGGGCCCAGTCGGTCGTCGACCTCGACCGCCGCAGCGACGTCGGTGGTCGTCGCCTCCTGGTAGCCGCAGTAGTAGTGCTCGATCTCGTTCGCGTGCGCCAGGCTCCACTCCTGGTACCGGTCGCTCGGGTGCAGCCCCGGGTAGCCGATGCCACCCGCCCACACGGAGCGCATGCGCCACGGCACGGCCTCGAGGAAGACGTCGACGTAGTCCGACATGGAGCCGTCGAAGTTGCTCTCGAAGTACAGCGCAGTGCCGCCGAGCGAGCTCCCGCCGAGCCGCTTCACCAGCGACCAGTGCGCAACGTGGATGAACGACTGGCGCTCGAGCGGAGCCGTGACGAACCTCGTCCGCTTCGCCACGGCGAAAAGGAGCCGGCACCAGATCGACCAGCCGCGCCGCAGCGGGATCACGAGCGTGGTCGCGGTCGATCGACCAGCGGTGTTCGCCATCGCCACTCCTCTCCCTCGGCCCGGCAATCGCTGACCGTTAGTCTGTCAGGCTCCGGGGCGCGGAGGGAGCGTGATCATGCAGATCACCGACGACGATCTCGACCGGTGGAGCCGCGAGGGGGACCCCGCGGCCGACGACCTGATCCGCGCGGAGGTCGACCGCGCCGACGAGATCACGGCCCGCACGGTGATTCGGGACGTCGCACGGCACCTGCACGTCCCCGAAGAGCGCTCCCCCGCCATGTCCGCATACCTCGGCGCTGCCGAGCCGCCGTCGATCCGGGTCGACCACGACAAGCTGGACCTCGGTGCCCGCTTCTTCGCGGACCACGCGCTGGAGGTGGGCTCCGCGCTGTTCTGCGGCTCGCTCCCCGAGGGCTACGCCTCGCCCCGCGGCGCCCGCGTCCTGATGCTCACGGGGCGCCTCGCTCGTGAGCCGGTGCGCCGGATCATGGAGACGGCGCAGATGGTCCTGCACGTCACGAGCCCGGGCGGGCTCACGACCGGCACCGGGTTCGGCTACCAGGACGCCCGGAGGGTGCGGCTGATGCACGCCGCGATCCGGCACTACATCACGGAGGATCCCGAGGTCGCGCGCGACGACGACCCCCTCGCCGCGTGCGAGGGGTGGGTCGGTTCCTGGGGCCTCCCCCTCAACCAGGCCGATCTGCTCGGCGGCCTGCTGACGTTCACCGTCACGGTGTTCGACGCGCTGCAGGCGCTCGGGATCCAGCCGTCGGAGGACGAGCTCGACGCGTACCTGCACCTGTGGTGCGTCGTGACGTCGATCATGGGGCTGCACCCCGACCTGGTCCCCGCGAACCCGTCGGAGGCGCAGCTCGCAGCGAAGCGCATCCGGGACCGCGAGCAACGTCCGAGCGACGACGGGAAGGCGCTCACGGCCGCGCTCGTGGAGGCCCTCCAGGCGGAGGTGCCCGGTCCGCTCAAGGGCTTCGTGCCGGCGATGGTGCAGCTGTATGTGGGGGACGCCGTCGCAGCCGATCTCGGCGTCGACGCGTCGCCCCTGTTCACCGGCCCCATGCGGTGGATGAGCAGCCGGCTGCACGCCGACGAGCTCCGAGACAACCGGTACACGCGGACGCTGGTCCGCGAGATCGGGGCCATGGCGGTCCGCGGCTTCATGAACGCGAACCGCTCGGGCGAGCGCCCCGCGTTCGACATCCCGAAGGAGCTCCGATCCACCTTCGGTCGCGGCCCGGCCGGCTTCCACCTTCCGACGCCGGGCTCGATGTTCGCTCGCATCGGCCCCGGCCGTTCCCGCAGCTGACAGAGTGCCGTCCATGGACCAGGTCACGTTCCCCGGTTGCCCGACACCCACCGCGCCGCTCGGCGTGGGGACCTGGGCGTGGGGCGACCGACGGACCTGGGGCATGGGGACCTACGACACGTCCACGACCGAGTCGACGATCGCCGACGCCTTCCGCACGTCGATCGACGCGGGCGTCACGCTGTTCGACACCGCCGAGGTCTACGGCAAGGGCGAGAGCGAGCGCATCCTCGGCCGACTGCTCGCCGTCGACCCGTCGAGCCGCGACCGGTTGGTCGTCGCCACCAAGTTCTGGCCGGCGCCCTGGAAGCTGAACGTCGGCGTCGCGCTGCGCGCCTCGCTCGTCGCGTCGCTGCGGCGGCTCGACCTCGACCACGTCGACCTCTACCAGGTGCACGGTCCGATCAGCCTGCGGTCGGCCTCGGCCATGGCCGACGCGCTCGCCGCCGTCGTGCGGGAGGGCCTGACCCGCGCCGTCGGCGTGTCGAACTACTCCGTGAAGGAGACGACCGCGATCCACCGGGAGCTCGACCGGCGCGGCGTGCCGCTCGCGTCCAACCAGATCGAGTACTCGCTCCTGCGTCGCCGACCGGAGACGACCGGGCTGCTCGAGCGGTGCCGGTCGCTCGGCGTCGTGCCGATCGCGTACTCGCCGATCGGCCAGGGCCGCCTCACGGGCAAGTACTCGGCGGACAACCCGCCGCCGGGCGGCCGCAACTTCTCGGCGCACCCGATGGAGGAGGTCGATCGGGTCGTGGCGGTGCTGCGCGAGGTCGGTGACGGCCACGAGCGCACCCCGAGCCAAGTCGCCCTCCGGTGGATCATCGACAAGGGCGTGGTCCCCATCCCGGGGGCGAAGAACTCGAAGCAGGCCGCCGACAACGCCGCGGCGCTGACCTTCTCCCTCGAGCCGGCCGAGGTCGAGGCGCTCGACCGCGTCGCCCTCACGGGCACGAACTCGCTGGGCAACCGCTTCTGGCAGCACGGCTGACGCTCAGCGCCGCCATCGCCACCGCCACCGCGCCCGCACCGCTCCGTGATGCGCCACCGGGGTGGACGACCCCGAGGTGCACCACAGAGCGGCATCCGCGGCCCACGCTCGAGGCTCACCCGAAGGCGGCGCCGGTCATCCGGGCGTAGCGGCGGCGCGTCAGCCGGTACAGCACCCGTAGGGGCATCGGCGCCGAGGCCATGAGCGTCTCGCGCTCGCCGCCCGGCTGCATGGCCTCGACCATGAACGGCACCGTGAACACCTGGGTGCGCAGCGGCGCCGACTTCATCGCCGCCTGCTCGAGCTCCTCGTACTCCTCGGCGCCGAAGTGGCGGACGAACAGCGGCAGGATGTCCGCGTCCTCGTAGGCCAGGTGCGCGACGAGGATGTCCCGCAGCTCGGTGGTGGCCGCGACCGCCTCCGCCCGGAGCGCACGATCGTCCTTCGCCGCGGCGAGCGCGGTCAGCGCCGCGTCGGTTCGGTCCATGGCGGCGACGACGAGCTCGTGCTCGTGGTGCAGCCGCGGCTCGTGCTCGGCCATGACGGGCACCCGGTCGTGCAGCGCCGGGAAGAACTCGTCGTCCTCCAGGTGGTGGTGCAGGTGCAGCTCCTCCTGGTAGCCGCGGTACCAGGCGGCGACGGCGTCGATCCGCCGCCAGTCGCCCTCCACCTCGCACCGGCGGACCGCCGTCGCGATGCGCTCGGCGCCGGAGCCCAAGGCCCGGTGGATCAGGTAGTACATGCTCAGGTCGGCGGGCGCGGTTCCGGGGTCGGACGCCCGTCCGTCCGTCGTCGTGGTGGAGTCGGTGGCGGTGGGGCCGGTGGTGGTGTGCGTGGTCATGGACCCACCATCGGGGCCGCCGCTGGCAACCCGGTTGCAGGACGCTTGCAGCGGATCAGGCGTCGTCCTGCAGGCGGCCCGACACCGCCTCGATCCGCTCCAGGACGGGCCGGAGCGAGGACCGCTCCGCTGCCCGACGGGCCTCGTCCAGGTCCCGCTCGGCCGAGCTCCGGTCGCCCAGCGCCAGGTGGGCCTCCGCCCGGGCGACCAGCCCGCGGGTCCACCAGGCCACGAGTCCCATCCCCCGCTCCAGCTCCAGCCCGCGGTCGAACGAGGCGAGCGCTCGCTCCGGCTCGCCGAGCGAGAGGTGCAGTCGCCCCAGCGCCTGGTCGACCGAGCTGGACATGAGGTTGGTGCCGGCCACCGGCATGGCGCCGGCGTGAGGTCCGAGGAGGTCGAGCAGCGCTCGTGCCGCGTCCTTGTCGCCGAGCTGCGCGACCGCGAGGCCGAGCAGCGTCGTCGCCGCCAGCCACAGCCAGTCGTCCCGCAGCGGCGGGACGCGCACCGGATCACCCAGGACCAGCCGGGCGCCGTCGGGTTCGCCGATCTCGAGCAGCGCCCACCCGCTCAACCCCCCGAACGAGTCCGCGTAGTCACCGAGGTCGAGGTCCTCGGTGCCGGCGAACGCCTCCTCCCGCTGTCCGGAGTCGATGCGGGCGAGGAACACGTAGCCGAGGTAGATGACCCCCGCGCTCCAGCGACGGGTGCGCCGGTACTGCTCGTAGGTCTCGAGCCCGAGCCGCAACGACTCCTCGTCGCGTCCCTGCGCGCCGAGCAGACCGGTCTCGAACCACCCGAGCTGGTTGACCGGCGTCGACGACCCGGCCGCCTGGGCCAGCGATCGGAGGCGCGGCAGCTCGGGCTCCGGGTCGTCGCCGTGCTCGCAGCGGGTGACCACGTCGGTGAAGCGGGCGAGGAACTCGAGCGACGGCTCGAGCCGGTGCTCCTCGACGAGGGTGCGCATCTCCGCGGCGACCGCCGCCCGTTCGGCCGACCGGTCGGCCCGCCAGCACGCCTGCGCGCGGTTGTTGAGCACGCGCACCAGGGTCGCCGGATCGCCGACCCGGCGGGCCATGGCCACGGCCTCGGCGGAGACGGCGTCGCACCGCGCCGCGTCCCGGTAGTACACGAACATCGCCAGCGCGCCGAGGAGGAGCGCTCGCACGGTCGAGTCCTCGTCGGGCAGCCGATCGAGCACCCGCTCGACCACGGCGGACTCCACCAGGTTGTCGGCCCCGTAGTCGCCCGACTGCCACGGCGACGGCTCGTTGAGGAGCGTCGCCGCCGCCGCCATCGCGGGGACGTCGCCGAGCTCCTCGGCCGCGGCGATCGCCTCCGCGAACGCCGAGATCGCACCGGCCGCGTCGTCGGAGGACCGACGCGCCACGCCGAGCCGGACGAGCGCCTCGTGCCGGGCGCGGACGTCGGTCGGGCGCGCCAGCTCGAGCGCCCGCAGCGTCACCGCGAGGTGCTGCGCGGCGTCCTCGTGCGCGCCGATCTGCTCGCTGCGCTCGGCCGCTCGGGACGACGCCGTGACCGCCAGCTCCGCCGTCCCCGCGAGCGCGCCGGCGAGGGCGTGGTGCTCGATCTCGGCCAGGTGCTCGTCGACCGCGCCACCGCGCAGCGACTCGATCGCCAGGGCCGCGGCGGCGTGGGCGCGGGTCCGCCGCCCGGCCGACAGCTCGGCCACGAGCGCGTCGGCGACGAGCGCGTGCGAGAAGCGGAAGCGGCCGACGGCGTCGGGGTCCTCCTGCACGATGCCGGCATCGATCGCCGGGTCGAGGTCGTCGAGCACGTCGACGGGCCCCCGGTTCGACACCGCGGCCACGACGTCCGCGGCGAACGTCCGCCCGACGACGGCGGCGAGCGGCAGCAGCTGCTGGGTGCTCGCGGGCAGGCGGCTGACGCGCCGTCGGATGACGTCGGCGACGGCGTCGGGGACGCCCGGTGGCGTCGTTGCGACGCCCGCGGAGCCGGCCGACGCGCCCTCGGCGTCGAGCAGGGCGATCAGCTCCTGCACGAAGAACGGGTTGCCGCCGGAGCGGTCGTGCACGAACCGGGCGCGCCGCCGGCCGGCGTCCGGATCGAGCGGGTCGGGCGCGTGGGACGCGACGTCGATCCACGCGTCCACGTCGTCGAGGCGCAACCCCGTCAGCGAGAGGCGGACCGCGCCGGGCTGGCGGGCCAGCTCGCCGAGGCACTCGACCAGCGCGGCCGGTGAGCCGGCGTCGGGCGGGCGGATGGTGACGGCCAGCAGCACCGGCACGTGGCGCAGCTCGGCGGCGATCCGCTCGACGACGCGCAGCGTGCTGGGATCCGCCCACTGGAGGTCGTCGATCACGGCCACGAACGGGCGCCCGCGCCGGGTGATGGCCCGGACGGCCTCCACGTGCGCGTCCACCGCGCCCTCCGCCTCGGGGTGCCCGGTGGAGATCGGCTCGACGGCGCCCTGGTCGAACAGCGACAGCCCGAGCTGCTCGATGGGGCGCAGCGGCTCGGTCGCCGCGCTCTCGGGGCAGCCCGCCCAGGCCACGGCGACGCCGTCCGCCCTCGCCCGCGCCGCGAGCTCCTCGACGAGGCGGGTCTTGCCGATGCCCGGCTCGCCGCTGACCACGGCGACCCGGCCCGACCCGCCGACCGCGTCGCCGAGCGCGGCGACGAGTGCCGCGAGCTGCTCGTCGCGCCCGACGAAGGGCAGCGTGCGCGTGGGCTCGGCAGAGGTCCCGTCGCCCTCGACGTGCTCGCCGGCGGCCGGGTTCGTCGCGGCGCCCTGCTCGGGGATCGTGGGGTCGGCGTCCGTGCCGCCGTCCGGGGCCGGCGGGAGGTCGAGCGACGGAGCGCGGCCGAGGATCTCGGACTCGAGCCGCAGGAGCTCGGGACCGGGATCGAGCCCGACCCGGTCCACCAGCACGGCACGGGCCCGGCCGATGGCCCGCAGCGCCTCGGACTGCTGCCCGGAGCGGTAGCGGGCGAGGGCCAGCTGCGCCCAGCGGCGCTCACGGAGCGGCTCGGCCTCGGCCGCCGCCTCGAGCTCGCCGAGCAGCTCGGCGTGGCGCCCGAGGTCCAGCAGCAGCTGCGCCCGCTCCTCGACCGCAGCGTGCGCGAGGTCCTCGAGTTGGAGCCGGATCCCGGTGGCGAACCGCTCGTGGGGGAACTCGGGGAGGACGGGGCCCCAGAGGTCGAGCGCCCGGTCGTAGGCATCGACCGCGTCCGTCGTGCGGTGCTCCGCCACGGCACGTCGCGCCTCGTCGACCGCGGCGCGGAAGCGGTCGGCGTCGACCGCGCCGTCGGGGACCTCCAGCGCGTAGCCGCCGCGGCGCGTGACGATCACGGTCGGATCCGTGCCGGCGGCGCGTCCGGGCTCGAGGGCGCGGCGGAGCCGCGAGACGTAGGCCTGCAGCGTCCCCTCGGCGCGGGCCGGCGGGGCGTCGTCCCAGACCAGGTCGATCAGCCGGTCCACGCCGATCGTGGCGCCCCGGTCGACCACCAGCGCGGCGAACACCGCACGCTGCTTCGGCCCGCCCAGCTCCGCGGCCCGCCCGTCCACGAGGGCGCCGAGCTCGCCGAGGATGGTGATCTGCACCGACGTCGCCTCCGTCCGTCCCCGACCGCGTGGTCGACCCGTTGGGAGTCAGAAGGATGCCAGGTGCGCCGACGACGGGCCGACGTCCGCCCGCCGCCCGCTCTGTGGTGCGGCGCGGGGGCGAACGACCCCGTGGTGCATCACGGAGCGTGCGGTCGCGGGGGACCAACATGTCCTCCGTGACCTCTCGGGAAAGCGTCCTCGCCTGGATCGCCGGCGTGATCGCCGTGGCCGTCGTCGGGGTCGGCGTGGCCCTGGTCGTCCGGTCCCGGTCGGACCAGGCGCCGGCCACGACCACCACCACCTCGACGACCGCGGCGCCGACCGCCACCGCCCCGCTCACGGGGTTGCCCATCCCGACCGCGAACGACCGGCCGGCGCTCGGCGTCAAGATCGACCTCTCCCCGGGGGTCAACTCGTTCGCCGGACTCGAGCAGGCGGACATGGTGTACGAGCTCCTGGTCGAGGGTGACATTACGAGGGCGATGGCGCTCTTCCAGTCGCAGGACTCGTCGAAGGTCGGGCCGGTGCGGTCGCTGCGGGCCTCGGACTTCCAGCTCGTCGCGAACCTGGGCGATCCGATCGTCGCCTTCTCCGGCGGCGACAAGCTCACGCTGCAGGCGGCGAAGCTGGCGCCCTTCGTCCCGTACGACCCGGACTCGAAGAACGGCGACGAGGTGTTCACCCGCGACCGCAGCCTGCGAGCGCCGCACAACCTGTTCCTCTCCACGAACGGGGTGCGCGACAACACCTCCGGAGCCGGGAACGTGCAGGCGCCGTTCACGTTCGCCACGCCGAACGAGCCTGCGCCGGTGGGCCTCCCGGCGGCGGGCGTGCGGATCCGGTTCACGGGCTTCGTCGACGCCGCGTTCACCTGGGACGACGCACGGCACCAGTGGCTGCGGTGGGTGAACCGCACGAAGCAGGTGGGCGCCGACGGCATCCAGCTCGGCGTCGACAACGTGCTGGTGCTCGACTCGACCTACGGGACCCCGCCCTGGGACCGGAACCAGCCGATGCTCGACCCGACCGGGCGCGGCTCCGGGCTGCTGCTCTCCGGCGGCCGGGCGACGGCGATCACGTGGTCACGGCCCGAGCCGCAGATGCCGTTCACCCTGATCGGTCCGGCGGGCACGGCGATCGGCCTGCCCCCGGGTCGCACGTGGGTCGCGTTCCCGAAGGCCGGTGTCACGGTCACGATGGACGCGGCCGCCGTCGCTGCGCTCCCCCGTGCCGCCGGCTGACCCGCTCGCCCACCCCCGCGGCCGTTCCGTGATGCGAGACACCTGGAAGTGGCGCGCTCTCGCAGCGCAGAACGGTGGGCGGTGGGACGGGCGGCTCAGTCGAGCGACTCCTCGATCTCCTCGAGCTCGATCTCCTCGACGTCCTTGACGAGCTCCTCGGCGAGCTCCTCGCCCAGCTCGCCCTCGACGTACTGGATGACCTCCTCGGGCTCGGCCACCCAGCCGGGACCCTCGACGTAGGCCGTGTACACGGCGGCGAGGAACCGGGCCGCGGACTCCACCACGGGGTTCGAGCGGATGGACGGGAACGTGTCGAACGCGTGCTGCGCGCCCTTCAGCTCCAGGTAGTACACGGGCTGCTCGGACACCGACCGCAGCCCCTCGACGAAGTCCCGGGCGTCCTCGACCGGGGCCACGATGTCGGTCCGGCCGTGGATCACGAAGAACGGCGGCGCATCCTCGCGCACCTGGTCGATGGGCGACGCCGCCGCGTACGCCTCGGCGGCGTCGGCCATGTCGGCCTTGAACACCCACGGCGCGAGGAGCAGCGTCTGCATCTCCTTCGGCGACGCGCCCTTGCGGTTGGTCATGTCGTACACGCCGTAGAAGGGGACGGCCGCGACGACCGACGTGTCGGCGTCCTCGAACCCCGGCTGGTACGCCGGGTCGTTCTGCGTCAGCGCCGTCAGCGCCGTGAGGTGGCCGCCGGCGGAACCGCCGGTCACGGCGATGAACCCGGGATCGACGCCGTACTGCTCGGCGTGGTCGCGGACCCAGGCGATCGCCCGCTTCACGTCGACCAGGTAGTCGGGCCACGTGGCCGCCGGGCTGAGCCGGTAGTCGATGTTGAAGCAGACCCACCCGCGCCGGGCCATGCGCTTCATCAGCATCTGGCCCTGGTACGCCTTGAAGCCGAGCACCCAGCCACCGCCGTGGATCTGGATGAGGGCCGGCCGCTTGAGCTCGCCGTGGATCGGCACGTCCGGCGAGTGGACGTCGAGGCGGAGGTTGTTGCCGGCCGCCCGGCCGTAGACGATCCGCTTCTCGGTGCGCACCGGCAGCTGCTGCTCGGCGCGCTCCCCCGCGGACAGGTCACGCAGCGCGTCCTTGATCTCGGCGCGGGCCGCCCAGCTCTCCCGGACCGACATCACGAGCCCGACCCACGACGCCACGGTGATGGCGAGGCCGACCTTGCCCTGCGTGGTCTTCAGGGCGCCCTTCCGGACGAAGAGCGCCGTGGCCACGATCTGCCAGATGAGGTGGAACGGCGCGAGCTCGATGGTCAGCCAGCTCGCGAAGAAGCCCCACGTCCACAGCAGCGGGTTGCGCCTCGTCGGCCGCCACGCGTTCAGCGTGTACGCGGCACCGTTCACCGAGACGACGAGGTACGCCCATCCGATCATCGGCACAGTCTGCTCGCTCCCGGCACCGCTCCCGCCCATCCGACGGCTCACGACCGTTCCGGTACGGCCTCTCAGGAGCGCAGACCGCCCGGTGCCCGTGCGTGTGGGGACCTCGACGGCGAGGGGTACCGTCGCCCTCGGGGAGCGCGGCGACCCGTCCGTCGCCCCGGCCCCCGGGAGGTGCCGTGGTCGTCGTCATCGTCGTGATCGGGATCGTCGTGGTCGTCGGGATCGCGTACGTCCTGCTCCGCAACTCGCTCGCCAAGCTGGTCGTCGGCGTCGACGCCGCGTGGTCGCAGATCGACGTGCAGCTGACCCGCCGGAGCGACCTCATCGGGAACCTGGTCGAGACCGTCAAGGGCTACGCGGGCCACGAGCGCGACACGCTCCAGGCCGTGACCGACGCCCGGGCCGGGGTCGCCGCCGCGGGCGGTCCGGCCGACGCGGCCGCGGCGTCCAACCTGCTGACCCAGGCCCTCGGGCGCCTGTACGCCGTCGCCGAGGCGTACCCCGACCTCAAGGCGAGCACGAACTTCTCGCAGCTGCAGTCGGAGCTCGCCAACACCGAGGACCGCATCGCCTACGCCCGGCAGTACTACAACCAGGCGGTCCGCTCGCTGAACACGCGGCGGGTGACGTTCCCGGGGAACATCGTCGCCGGGAACAAGCCCCGGTTCGCGGCACGAGAGTTCTTCGAGGCACCGGCCGGCGGCACCGTGGCGCCGCAGGTCAGCTTCGACTGACATGCCCGAGTCGCTCCCGGCACCCGGCGGCCACGACCAGCTGCTCCGGTCGAACCGCCGCAAGACGGTGCTCCTGGTGGGCGGCGACGTGCTCCTGCTCGCGGCCGCCGGCGCCGCGCTCGGCGGCTGGCTCGGCAACGGCGCGGTGGGCGCGGCGATCGGCGCGGTGATCGGGGTGATCGCGGGCCTCGTCGCCGCGCTGAGCTCGCCCTCGATCGCCATGGCGCTCACCGGCGCCCGCAAGGCCGACGGCTCGCTCCCCGAGGTGCAGTCCGTCCTCGACGGGCTGGCCATCGCGACCGGCGGGACGGCGCCGACCCTCTACGTCGTCGACGACCCCGCACCGAACGCCTTCGCCGTCGGCACCAACCGAAAGGCGTCGGCGATCGCGGTCACGACCGGGCTCGTGCCGATGCTGTCGCGCAACGAGATGGAGGGCGTGCTCGCGCACGAGCTGTCGCACGTGCTCGACGGCGACACGCGCCTGATGACGTTCGCGGTCGGGACCGCCGGCCTGCTGGCGATCGTCGCCGACATCTCCGCCCGGCTCGGCTTCTGGAGCTCCATCGCCGGCGACCGGGACCGGGACGACAACGGGATCGGAGCGATCGTCGCGGTCGCCGTCACGCTGATGGCGTTCCTCGGCTCGATGGCGATCAGCGGCGCGCTGTCGCGCACGCGGGAGAGCCTCGCCGACGCCAACGCCGTCGACATCACCCGCAACCCCGGTGGCCTGCGCAAGGCGCTGGAGAAGCTCGAGGCCAACCACCAGGTGGTGCACCACCAGTCCCAGGCGACCGCGCACCTCTGGATCGAGAGCCCGCTGTCGCACCAGGACAAGCGCCGCAGCTGGTCGGACACCCACCCGCCGATCGGCGAGCGCATCGACATCCTCCGGGCGCTCGAGGGTCTGCCGCCCGGGAAGCGGGGCCCGGTGGATCCGGTCGGCGACATCCCCGGCGACGCGTTCCTCGAGGGCGGCGCGGTGTCCCAGGCCTCGCAGGCGGCGAAGGCGGCGGGCCCCGGCGGTGGCGGCGACCGTGGCGGTGGCGGTCGTCCCGGACGGGGACCCGGCGGGCGGCCGCCGTTCGGCGGCGGACCGTTCGGACCCCCGGGTCGTGGCGGGTTCGGTGGCGGGTTCGGTGGGCCGGGCCGGCCGGGCGGCGGTGGGTTCGGCGGACCCGGCGTGCCCCCGTTCAACGGCTGATCGACCCGCCGTTCCGGCGTTCTCACCCGTTCCCATGACGTTCCGCGCTGCCTGGCAGCACGAAGAATCGTCAGAACGCGGATCCGGGGATCGGCGATCGGGTTGGACGGCGGCGCCGGGGCCGAGAACAATCCGCGGCGGGATGGGACCGCGACGTCCGGGGACGACCGCACGATGACGTACTGGGCGCGCCTCGACGGTGACGGGCCCTGGCTGGAGTCCGAGCTGCTCGTCCGGTCCTCCGCGTTCGAGCTCCGGCCGTTCGCGCCGGCGTTCGACGCGACCCGGGTGCCCTTCGACGAGGTGTCGCTCGTCGAGGCGTCGGACCCCGTCCCGGACCCGGGCGAGCGGACGGTCGTCGTGCACACGACCGGCGGCGCGCGGATCGCCGTGCGTGGGCCCGCGGCGGGGATCGCGTCGCTCGAGTCCTCGCTCCGGTACGCCGAACCCGACGGCCCGGGCGCCGGGAGCACGCGCCGGTCGACCGCGCTGATGGCGATCGGCGTGGTGGCGGTCGTGGCGCTCATGGCGCTGTGGACGTACCACTCGAACCAGCACGAGCTCGCGGCGAAGGCGGACGAGCGGCGCGCCTCGCACGGGTCGACCACGACCACGACCGAACCCGAGCTGCCGCCCGCCCGCGTCGAGGGCGCGACCACCGTGCCCACCACCACCTCACCTCCCGGGCGTTCGGGCTCCGGTCCGTCGCGCGCAACCAGCTCGACCGTGCCCGGGCCCACCGTTCCCGGTGGGTCCAGCACGACGGTCGCGCCGTCGGTCGTCGACTCCGTGCCACCCGCCACCACCGTGCCGGGCATCCCGCCGCCGGCCGCCGGCCCGACCCACGTGTTCACCGGCACGGTGACCGTCCGCCAGGCGCAGGACGCATCGGCCGCCGCGGTGTGCGGTGGCGTGAAGGGCCTCCAGGACATCTCCACCGGCGCGCCGGTCACGGTGCGTGACGCAGCGGGCCAGGTCGTGGCCACCGGCACGCTCGGCGCCTGCCGGTTCGTCCCGCCCGACGCCGCGGGGATCCCGCAGGGCGGTCCCGCGTCCACGGCGCCGCTCCCCCAGTTCGACTTCGCGGTCCCGAACGTCCCGGAGTCCGACCGCTACACCATCGAGGTCGCCCACTACGCACCGGTGGACTTCACGCGGTCGCAGTTCGGCAGCCAGCCGTTCTGGCGGGTCAGCCTCGTGATCTGGCTCTGAGGCGGTCCGCCCTGCGGGAGCCTCAGCCGTCGCGAAGGTGCTCCTCCACGGCCTCGACCTTGGCGGTGATCGACCCCTCGTGACCCGGGCGGTGGTCGATCTTCACCACGACGCTCACCCGCGGCGCCGACTCGGCGACCTTGTCCACGCAGGCCTTCAGCAGCCCCATCACGTCGTCCCAGTCCCCCTCGACGTTGGTGAACATCGCGTTCGTCTCGTTGGGGAGGCCGCTGTCGCGGACGAGGCGGACGGCGTCGGCGACCGAGGCGCTCACCGAGTCGCCGACGCCCAGCGGCGTGATGGAGAAGGCCATGAGCATGTGCCGAGTCTTCCAGCCGATGCCCCGTGGGCGGCCGGTACGTTGGCCAGATGGCCACGAACCGCTACCTGGCGCTCCTGCGCGGCATCAACGTCGGTGGCCGCAACCCCGTCCCGATGGCGGACCTGCGCGAAGCGATGGCGGACGCAGGGTTCATCGACGTCAGCACCTACATCCAGTCCGGCAACGTGATGTTCTCGTCGGACGGCCCGGCGGCGGAGCTCGAGGACCGGGTCGAGGCGGCGCTCGAGGAGCGCTTCGGGATCCCGATCCTGGTGGTCGTGCGATCGCACCGGCAGCTGCGCGCCGTCGTCCGGTCGAGGCCCGACGGGTTCGGCGACCAGCCCGACCTCTACCACTCCGACGCGATCTTCCTGAAGGCGCCGCTGACGCCGGCGACGGCGATGAAGGTCGTGCAGGTCCGCGACGAGGTCGACCGGGCGTGGGCGGGGAAGGGCGTCCTCTACTTCTCGCGGCTCAGCGCGCGCCGGACGCAGAGCAAGCTGTCGAAGATCATGGGGACACCGGAGTACCGGCTCATGACGATCCGGAGCTGGTCGACGACCACCAAGCTCCTCGACCTCCTCGACGCCTCCCCCTGACGCCGGTCCCGCGTTCTGACGATTGTTCGTGCTGCCTGGCAGCGCGGATCGTCATGGGAACGCGAGGGTCGGCGCGGTCCCCGCCGCTGAGCGACTCAGCGGTGGTGGTCGACAGGACGTTCGGCCGACCTCGCGACGGCCCGGTGACCGGCGTGCGATCGCCGGACGCAGAAGGGGTGGAGCACCTCGACGGCGTGCACCGACCCCCCGCCGCTCACCTCGACGGCGTCACCGTCGTCGACCGGCCAGCCGCAGCGGTGGCAGGGCGTGTACTCCTCCGGCAGCCGATCCCAGAACGTCATGGGTCGACGGTACGGAAGGCCGCGAGGCGCACGGCAGGTGCGGACGGCCCCTTGTGCGACCTCTCATGCCGGGAACATCGCCCCGTGGTCGGACCGGGCCGTTCGGCCCGCCAGGTGACATCGTTGTCAGCGAGTTGGACGACGGCCGGCCGGCCGGCGGAGCGGAAGGGTGGTCCGAGGGGCCATGGAACGTGATCTCTTCGAGGCCGAGCACGAGATGTTCCGTGCGAGCTTCCGGTCGTGGTTGGACAAGGAGGTCGTGCCGAACCACCTCGAGTGGGAGCGGGCCGGCATCACGCCGCACGACCTGTTCCGCTCGGCCGGCTCCAACGGGTTCCTCGCGATGGAGGTGCCGGAGGCCTACGGCGGGGGTGGGGTCGAGGACTTCCGGTTCAACCTCGTGATCGTCGAGGAGATTGCTGACGCCGAGGTGATGCCGTCGGCGTTCGGCATCTCGCTCCACAACGACATCTGCCTCCCGTACTTCATGCGCTACTGCACGCCGGAGCAGGCGGAGCGGTGGTTGCCCGGCATCGTGTCGGGCGACCTGGTCACCGCCATCGCGATGACCGAGCCGGGCATCGGGTCGGACCTCGCGTCGATGACGACGACCGCGATCCGCGACGGCGACTCGTACGTCGTGAACGGGTCCAAGACCTTCATCACGAACGGGATCAACGCCGACCTCGTCATCGTCGCCGTGAAGACCGATCCGACGCAGCGCCACGCGGGCATGAGCCTGGTCGTGGTCGAGCGCGGCATGCCGGGCTTCGAGCGCGGGCGGAACCTGGACAAGGTCGGCCTGCACGCGCAGGACACCGCGGAGCTCTTCCTCCACGACGTCGTCGTCCCGATCGGGAACCTCCTCGGCGAGGAGGGCAAGGGGTTCGGCCAGCTCGTGGCGAACCTGCCACGGGAGCGCCTGTCGATCGGTGCGGGCGGCGTCGCCGGTGCACGCGCCGCGCTGCGCACCACCCGCGAGTACGTGACCGACCGCCACGCCTTCGGCCAACCGATCGGCTCGTTCCAGGCCTCGCGGTTCGCGCTGGCCGAGATGGCGACCGAGATCGAGGTCGGGCAGGCGTTCATCGACCGGTGCGTGCGCGCGCTCGACACCGGCGAGCTCACCGCCGAGGAGGCGGCGATGGCGAAGTGGTGGTCGACCGAGCTCCACAACCGGGTCGCCGACCGGTGCCTCCAGCTGCACGGCGGGTACGGCTACATGCGTGAGTACGCGATCGCCCGGGCGTACACGGACGCCCGCATCACGACGATCTACGGCGGCACCACCGAGATCATGAAGGAGATCATCGGGCGCGGCCTCGGGGTCTGAACCGTCCCGCGGCGAAGCCGCCGGCGGGCGCCGACCTCGGTCCGACGGGCCGCGACGGCGGCGAGGGGACGCACGGCTACGGTCGCCGGATGGCCACGCTCCTCGCCAGGCTCTGGCTCCGGCTCTGGCGGTGGCGGGCCGTTCCGCCCCGGACGGACATCCCGGACCGGTGCGTGATGATCGCTGCGCCGCACACCACGAACTGGGACTTCCCGCTGACCCTGGCGATCGCCCGGGTGAGCGGTGTGCGGATCTCCTGGCTCGGCAAGGAGTCGCTGTTCCGTGGGCCAGCGGGTCCCGTGATGCGTCGCCTCGGCGGCATCGCCATCGATCGGAGCGCCCCGGGCGGCATGGTCGCCTCGCTGGCGAAGGAGTTCGTCGACCACGACCGCCTCGTGCTCGTCGTGCCGGCCGAGGGCACCCGTTCGCTGACCGACTACTGGAAGTCGGGCTTCTACCGGATCGCCGAGCAGGCTGGCGTGCCGGTCATGTGCTCGTACCTCGATCGGCGGACGCGCACCGGCGGCTTCGGTCCGGTGATCACGCCGACCGGCGACCTGACCGCGGACATGGACGTCATCCGTGGCTTCTACGCCGACAAGGAGGGCCTGAAGCCCGGGCGCTTCGGCCCGATCCGCCTCCGCGAGGAGGACGACGTCCCGGAGGGCTGACCCGCCGACATCAGTGGGCCGTGACGTGTGGGCGGGCGGGCGGATCGACGAGGACGTCGCGGCCCAGCTCCGACACGTCGGCCAGCCCCAGCAGCGTCAGCGTGTCGCGCAGCTCGGCGGCGAGCACGGCGAGGATCCGCTCGACGCCGGCCTCGCCGGCCGCGGCAAGGGCGTACAGGTACGGGCGTCCGATGAGCACGGCTCGCGCGCCGACGGCGAGGGCGCGGGCGACGTCGGTGCCGCGGCGGACGCCGCCGTCGACGAGCACCTCGGTCCGGTCGCCGACGGCGTCGAGCACCTCGGGCAGCATCCGCATCGTGGCGGGCGCGCCGTCGAGCTGCCGGCCACCGTGGTTGGACACGACGACGGCATCGGCGCCGGCGTCGACGGCACGACGTGCCTCCTCCCCGGTCATCAACCCCTTCACGACGAGGTGTCCGGTCCAGCGGTCGCGGAGCGTCGCGACGTCGGACCACGTGAAGGGCGACGCGGCCATCGCCGGGAGCTCGAGCCCGGCCTCGAAGGCGTCGACGTCGGTGCCGCTGCCACCGGTGCCCGGACCGCGGCCGGCGGCCCGACGGGCGAGCACGTCTCGGACGGTGGCGACGGTCCAGCCGGGCCGCGCGAGGACCTGGCCGAGCAGGTGCGCGGCGAGCCGGGGCGACGGGTTGGGCGGCATCGTGATGCCGTGGGCGAGGTCGCGCTCGCGCTTGCCGAGCACCGCGGTGTCGACGGTGATCATGAGGCCCTCGTACCCGGCGGACTTCGCCCGCTCGGCCAGCGACGTGGCCTCGTCGACGCCGCCCGGTGCGTAGACCTGGAACCACTTCGGGCCGGGCGCGCCGGCCGCCACCGGCTCGAGCGGCGTGCCGGCGACGGTCGAGAGGACGGAGATCGTGCCCCTGGCCGCCGCCGCCCGGGCCGAGGCGACGGCACCGCCCGGGTGCACGAGGGAGACGAGTCCGCACGGGCCGAGGAGCACGGGCAGGTCGATCGGCGTGCCGAGCACCGTCGTGGCGATCGACGGGCGTCCGCCGGCGCGGGGCGTCGCCTGGCGGAGGGCGAGCTCGTGGAACGCGTCGCGGTTGGCGCGGGCGGTGATCTCGTCGCCGGCGGCACCGTCGACGTAGTCGAACACGACGCCCGGGAGGCGGCGCTCGGCGAGGCGGCGGGCCTCCCCGACGCTGAACAGTCGTTCCGGATCGATGGCCATGGGCGGAGTCTTGCCCGCCCGCGGTTGTCCTCGCCGCCCGTCAGGTGTCGAAGGTGCAAGGTCGAGGTCGGTGGTCCCGCCGCTCGGTCAGCCGGCGCGCCGGGGCCGGAGCGATCGCAACCAGCGCCAGCCGCCGGTCGACCAGAGCGCCCAGACGACGAGGAGCGGCTGGAACAGGAGGCGGACGAAGCGCTTGCCGTCGGAGTCGAGCCCGAACGCGTCCTTGTGCTCGACGAGCTGGGCGATGTTGCCGGGGAAGATCACGATGAAGAACCCGGCAGCGACGACGCCGACCGGCGCCGCCCGCTTGCCGCTCAGCACGAGCGCGGCGCCGAGCAGGAGCTCGACGACGCCCGACACGACGACCACCGCGTCGGGATCGGCGGGGAACCACTCGGGTACCTGCGCCTGGAACTCGTCGCGCTGGACGGTGAGGTGCCCGGTGCCCGCGACGAGGAGCGCCGAGCCGAGCGCGACACGACCGATCGTGCGGAGCCTGTCAGGACGTTCGGTCATGTCGTGCCTCCGTGATCGGGCGGGCGTCCGGCGGGCTCGGGCCGTGCGTCGCAGGCCGCGTCACGCTCCTCGCATCATGGCGTCGAACTGCTCCCAGGTGACGGACTTCGCGACGCTGTGGTTCCGAGGCGCCCAGTCGATCGTGCCACGGCTCACCCGCAGCTCACCGAGCTTCTCCCCGTCGCTCGTCACCTCGATGACCAGATCGGCGGCGTTGACCTCGAGCGGCTTGGAGGGGTGCACGGTGATGCGGTGTTCGGCCATGCGCGCTTCTACCAGGTCCGGCCGTCGGCGAGGCCGCTGGCACGACGTGCCGGTCGGGGCGCGCTCCGGGTTCCGGGTGGTCGCCCACGCCCGGGACCGAACACGGGATGGGTGACCACTGACAGACTCCGCCGATGGCCTGGTCGCCCGATCCCGACGCACTTCGAGACGAGGTCGCGGTCGTCGCCGGCGCAACCAGAGGCGCCGGGCGGGGCATCGCGGCGGCGCTCGGCGAAGCGGGCGCGACGGTCATCTGCACGGGCCGCACCAGCAGCACGACGCCCCTCCCCTCCGACTACGACCGGTCCGAGACGATCGAGGAGACCGCTGCGCTCGTGAGCGACCTCGGCGGCACGGGCATCGCGGTCGCCGTCGACCACCTCGACCCGGTGCAGGTCGCGGCGCTCGCCGACCGCATCCGGAGCGAGCACGGTCACGTCGACGTGCTCGTCAACGACATCTGGGGCGGTGAGCAGCTCAAGGGCGGTCCGGCGCGGTGGGACGTGCCCCTCTGGGACCTCGACCTCGACGACGGCCTCCGCATCCTGCGACTCGCCATCGACACGCACATCATCACGTCGCACCACCTGCTCCCGCTGGTGGTCGACCGGCCGGGTGGTCTCGTCGTCGAGGTCACCGACGGCACCCGCGCCTACAACGACGCCAACTACCGGATCTCCGTCTTCTACGACCTCGCCAAGGTGGCGGTGAACCGGCTCGCCTACTCCCAGGGCCACGAGCTCGGGCGCTTCGGCGGCACGGCCGTCGCCGTCACGCCCGGGTGGATGCGGTCCGAGATGATGCTCGAGGCGTTCGGCGCCACCGAGGACGCGTGGCGCGAGGCGATCGGACGCGAGGGTGACGGACCGTCGGCGCCACCAGACTTCGAGCTGTCCGAGTCGCCGCGGTACGTCGGGCGGGCGGTCGCGGCGTTGGCGGCCGATCCCGACCGGGCTCGGTTCAACCAGGGCTCGGTCACCTCGGCGGAGTTGGCGAAGGAGTACGGCTTCACCGACCTCGACGGCAGCCAGCCCGACGTGTGGAGCTACATGGACCAGGTCGACCGGGGCAACGACCCGGACCTGGCGGACTACCGCTGATCGGGGCTCGTCAGCACGGCGCCGGTGGCGCCGTGACGGTCTGCTGGCCGGTGGTGACCACGCCGAACTTGTTCATCCACGTCGTGACCAGGAACTGCTGTCCAGGCGCCAAGGCGGGGATCGGCGGAGGCGGTTGTGCCTCGATCGACCATCGGTGCCGGTACACCTCGGAACCTGCCCACACCACGGCGATCTCGTAGGTGCGCACTCCGCTCGGCCCACCGGGCCAACCGAACGACAGCGTGTAGCCCGCTCCTGGACCAGGGCACACGAACGAGTACGGCACGGCCGGAGCCAGCTTGGGCGTCGTGGTCGGAACGACAGCGTCGATGGCGTGCTTCGAGGCGCCGAACGCCGCTCCGATCACCGCCATCAGAGCGAGCCCCACAGCTGCCGCCACGACCACCGTCACGCATCCGCGACGCGTCGAGGCGAGCGGTTCCCGAGGTCGCACGGCGGCAGCCCGCTGGCGATCACTCGGCTGCCGTGGTGCAGCCGTCCTCCGGAACTCCGGCGTGGGCGCTACCGGTTCCGTCAGCTCGTCCGCCAGGTGGGCGAGCCAGGCGACCATCTCGTCGGTGTGCTGGGCCCGGCACGACTCGATGTACGGGCACAGCTCGTCGAGGCCGACGACCGCGACGTCGTCGAGCCCGAAGGACGGCGCTGGCAAGGATGCCTCGGTGAAGCACAACACCGCGGTGACGGGCACACCCAGATGTGCGGACACCGCATCCGCCGCTGACCGGGCTCCCTCGAACTTCTCGCGCAACGAGTACCGGCCCTGCCACAGGGTCCCGGATCCGATCGTGAGCGGACCTGCGTACGCCTTCGAGTCGATCAGGAAGACCCCGTTCCGTCCGACGACCAAGTGGTCGACGTTCGCCTTCGACCCAGGAACGTGGAGATCGTGGAACACGACGAAGGTCGACGGCAGCGACGCCAGCCGAGACGCAGTCATGCGCTCGCCAGCGGCGCCCTTCCGGTAGTTCGCTGCCCGGGCGTGGCTCGTCCGGGCTGCCTCGTCGTAGACGCGAGCCTTGGCGTCGGCCGACGTGCCTGCGCGCGCCGGATCCGCTCCCACATAGCGCGTCGAACTCCTTGCGCCCCGCCGGTCCCCCATGGTTCCCTCCCTACCGAGGCGACATTGAACACCATTCGGCGGGCCAGGTGCTCGTCCGGGCGGGCGACTCCACCTCGACGCGGGATCCGACCCGCACCGGTCGTCGGCCTCGAGCCGACACATCGGATCGAGCTGAGCCGGCGGACACTAGCGACCGCTGTCCGACGGATCGCGGTCATGTCGAGGTTCGACCCAGTGGTGTGGCACGAGCTCGGCACCGAGGGCCTGGTCGCGGGAGTCAGCTCCGGCGAGGTCGGGCAGCTCCGGGAGCAGATCCCGGCGCCGGTGTTCGGTGAGCCGGCGAGATCGGCCTGAATCTCGCCGTCCTAATGGCGATGATCCGGCGACTCCAGGAGGGTCACGTCGTCATCGAGTTCGGACGGCGTGACAAGGTCGTCTCGATCCGGAGCGCGCAACGACCCGAGCTCCGCTACTTCACGATGCTCCGAGCAGGAGGCCATGCCGCGTGGATCGGAGTGAGCTGACGGCGGGAGCCTCAGGCTCGTTCTCGCACGAGCACGCAGGTTCCCGGACCTCGCACCGTCGACCGGACCTACTGTCACGGCGTGACCAGCCGACCCGCCGCCGTCCGGCTCCTGCTCATCGTCGCAGCATCGGCCGTGGTCGTGGGCTGCACCGCCCCCACGCAGTCGCCGACCCGGCTCGACATCTCGACCGTCCAGGTCATCTGCGGCGGAGCGGTGCCCCCACCGGGCGAGCCGCCGTGCCGACCGGCCACACCCGCCTCCCGGACGATCGAGGTGCGGAGCGGCCGAACGGTCGTGGCCCAGGGCACGAGCGGGATCGACGGCGAGCTGCTGCTCGACGTCCCGGCTGGCGCCCTCGTCGTCACCCACCCGGGCGCCCAGCCGTGGGAGAGCTGCGACTCGCCGTCGGTCACCGCCGTCGCGGGCCGCACGGTCGCCGTCACGCAGACCTGCATCCTCAACGTCCCGTAGCGGCGCCGGCACCGCTCGCCGTCCCACGGTCGTAGGGTCGTTCCTCCCGACCGAGGTGACGAGCATGCAGGACGATCCGACAGGCGGCCCGACACCCGACGAGGTCGAGTCCGCCGCCATGGACGACCCGGTCCTCGAGTTCTACCGGGGCTCCGACGCGGTGCTCTCCGTCGTCGCGATCGGCGACGAGGACGACGAGGTCCTGCTGCTCCTCGACGCCGGGATCGGCGGCAACGAGGTCATGGTCACCGAGTTCGACGACCTCGACGTCCTCTTCGAGGCCAGCGCCGAGCGCATCGAGGAGCTGGTCGCCAGCGCACCCGTCGTCAGCGACGACGCCGACGCCGAGGTCGCCTGGCAGCAGGCCCTCCTCGCGATCTCCCCCGCCTCCGAACCGGTGCTCGTCGCGCGGGGGGAGTCCGGCCAGTTCGTGGTGCTCGACCCGGTCGAGGTCCTCGAGGACGGACGACCCGGCCGGCTCGGGGCGTACGACTCGCTCGTGGACGCCATCTGGCGGGGCATCGAGTTCCTGGCCGACGAGGACGAGGGCGGGCCCGGCGACTGACCCCGTCACGTTGACCGCTTGGCTTGACCGCCTTGACTTGACCGCCTTGACCAGCGAGCCTGGTCCCATGAGCAGCACGGCGGAGTTCATCGACCGGTCGACCGAGGCCTTCCGCCGTGCGCTCGCCGACCAGCTGGCCGATCGCGTGGACGACCCACCCACCGCCGACCCGCAGGTGGCCGGCCGGCGGGCCGCTGCCACCGTCACGGCGGGCGAGGTCTGGGCCGGACTCGTCGGCCCGTTCACCGACTCGGCCGGCGCGGCCGCCGCGCTCGGCGGCATCTCCAAGCAGGCCGTCTCGCAGCGCGTCGCCTCGGGCAGCGTGCTCGGGCTCCGGCTCGCACCCGGCGGCACCGCCAGGGATCGGCTCGTCTACCCCACCTGGCAGTTCCAGAGCGCCGTGCTCGCCCACCTGCCCGCCGTCCTCGCGGCCGCCGGGTTCGATCCCGAGCGTCCCACCACCGGCTGGACGATCGCCGCATGGCTCACCACGGTCGACGACTCGCTCGACGGCGCGAGCCCGCTGGACCTCCTCCGTGCCGGCCACCGCGATCCCGTCCTCGCCGTCGCCGCCGACGTGGCCGACTCGCTCGGCACCGCCGAGCGGCGGCACGCGCCGGCCCGCACCCGCGCCGCGTGAGCCCGGTCCCCTCCGGACTCGCCGACCCAGCCGACGACCCGGTCCGCCTGCGCCGCTTCCCCACGGCGACGCCGGTCGACGAGCTCCACCGCCTGTCCGAGCACCCGAGGCCCTGGTACTTCTCGTCGATCACCGGCCACGACGATCCGTCCGGCGGTCGGTTCGACCTCGTCGACCCGCACGGCACCTGCTACCTCGCCGAGACCATCGAGGGCGCGCTCGTGGAGAAGCTCCTCCGCCGCCCCACGCGGGTCGTGGTGGCGGAGCGGCTCGACGAGCTGTTCCACCTGACGGCCGCCTCCACGGCCGACGTCCGCACCGCCGACCTGACCGCCCGACGCGCCACCGGGTTCGGCCTGAACGCCGAGATCCACACGACGCTCGACTACGGGCAGCCGAGGCACTGGGCGGCCGCGCTGCGCTCGGTCGGGTTCCGGGCCCTGCGCTACCACCTGCGGGGCGACACCACGGGCCGCCTCGCCGGTCGGGCGCTGCTCGGACGCGCCGGGCTCCACCGGCGGGCGCCGAACGGGTTCACGACCGAGGCCGTCACGCCGCTCGACATCGCCCGGGCCACCGCAGCGCTCACCGAGCGCGGGGTGCTCGTCGTCCCGATCCCCGGCGACGTCCCGCTCGTGTGACACACCGGCCCGCCCGCCCCGACCCAACCCGACCCGACAGGTTCCGTGGCGCGTACGGAGCGCTCAGCGCTCCGTACGCTCAACAGAACGGCACCCGGCGGGACGAGGGGCGGCACCGGACGATCGCGTACGGTCGCCGGCATGACGACCGTGGTGATCACCGGATCCGCCGGCGGCATGGGCACCGCCCTCCGCACGGTGCTCGAGGCAGGCGGCACGGAGGTCATCGGCGTCGACCTCCACGACGCCGAGGTCGTCGCCGACCTGGCGACCGACGAGGGCCTGGCCGAGATGGTCGCCCGGGTCACCGAGCGGTCGGGCGGCGCGATCGACGGGCTCGTCGCCGGCGCGGGCGTCCAGTCCGCCGACGCCGCCAGGATCCTCCGCACGAACTACGTCGGCGCCGTCGCCACGCTCGACTCGCTGCGACCGCTGCTCGCCCGCGGCACGGCGCCGTCGGCGATCGCCATCAGCTCCAACTCGACCACCAGCCAGCCGGGCTACCCGGCGCAGGTCGCGAACCTGCTCCTGGCGGGCGACGAGGACCGCGCGGTCGAGGTGATCGGCGACGACCACATCGGTGCCTACCCGGCCTCGAAGCTGGCGCTCGCCCGGTGGGTCCGACGCCAGGCCGTGACCGACGGGTGGATCGGTGCCGGCATCCGCCTCAACGCCATCGCACCCGGGTTCGTCGACACGCCGATGACCGATGGCATGTGGGAGTTCGTCGGATCGCTCGGCGACGTGTTCCCGATCCCGATCGGTCGCCCCGGCCGCGCCGAGGAGGTCGCGACGCTGCTCGCCTTCCTGCTCTCCCCCGCCGCCGGCTTCTTCTGCGGCTCGTTCATCACCGTCGACGGCGGCACCGAGGCGGCGTTGCGGGCCGAGGACTGGCCGTCAGGGATCTGACGGCGACGACCGGCCACGAACCCCGACCGGTTCCGTTGCGCAGACGGAGCGCTCAGCGCTCCGTCTGCTCAACAGCACGGGCGAAGGGCGCTGGGACAGGACCGGGTGCCTCAGCGGGCCTCGTCGAAGGCGCGGACCGTTCTCGCAGGAGCACGCAGGCGCCACGACTCGGTGATGAGCTCGCCGGCCTCGTCGCGGTCGACACCCTCGAGGCGCACGAGCACGATCGGCTGGCCCTCGTAGTGGGGCGTGGTGAAGAAGCGGTCCGGCCCGCCCTCGACCATCGCCTCCTTCATCTCCACCGAGTCGACCCACACGACCAGCGCCTCCGGGTCCTCGCGCACCCACGTGAACATGCGCTTCGGCGTCCGCCACGACGGCCGGCCGCCGTACGAGGCCCGCTCCTCCACGTCGGGCAGGGCCATCGCCAGCTCGCGGACGTCCTCGATCGTCACCATCGCACCAGTGTCGCGGCACGCACCCGACGGGACACGGGCGACCGACCGGGACGGGCGCTCGAACGGCAGGGCGTCGTAGCCTCGCGGCAGGCCGAGCCGACCGGCCGACACCCCGGAGGAGCGCCATGACCGCCACCCACGCCGAACCGACCGGATCGAACGAGCGCCCGGAGCCCGGGACGCGCGAGGTCGGCCTGCCCGACTCGCTCACCGAGGTGCTCCGCAAGCGCCTGACCCACCTCGTCGCCTCCTCCGGCACGGCACCGACCGTCACCACGCACGCGCCGTTCTCCGGCGAGGCGATCGTCGAGCTCCCGCAGTGCACGCCCGAGGACGTGGCCGCTGCCGCCCAACGGGGCCTCGCAGCGCAGCTCGCGTGGGCGCAGACCCCGATCAAGGAGCGGGCGCAGGTCTTCCTCGACCTCCACGACCTCGTCCTCGACCACCGGGACGAGCTGATGGACCTCATCCAGGTCGAGAACGGCAAGGCCCGTCGGGATGCCTTCCTCGAGGTCGGCGACATCGCCAACACGTGCCGCTACTACGCCCGCACCGCCGCGAAGGCCCTCGCGCCCCACCGCCGCACCGGCCTCATCCCGGGCCTGACCGACGTGCACGAGCTCCACCACCCCAAGGGCGTCGTCACCATCATCTCGCCCTGGAACTACCCGCTCAGCCTCGGCGCCGGCGACACGATCCCCGCGCTCCTGGCCGGCAACGCGGTCGTCCAGAAGCCCGACAACCAGACGGCGCTCACCGCGCTGTTCGCCCTCGACCTCGCGCACCGTGCCGGACTGCCGGGCGATCTGTGGCAGATCGTCCTCGGCCGCGGCAGTGCCATCGGCACCCCGCTCCTCGACATCGCCGACTTCGTCATGTTCACGGGATCGACGGCGTCGGGTCGCCGGATCGCACGAGAGGCCGGCGAGCGGCTCGTCGAGTGCTCGCTCGAGCTCGGCGGCAAGAACGCGATGCTCGTCCTCGACGACGCCGACCTCGATCGCGCGGTCGAGGGCGCCGTGCGGGCGTGCTTCTCGTCGAGCGGCCAGCTGTGCATCTCGATCGAGCGCATGTTCGTGGCCGACGCGATCTACGACCGCTTCGTCCCGGCCTTCACCGACGCCGTGGGCGACATGGCCATCGGTGCCGGCTACGACTTCGCCAACCAGATGGGGACGCTCACGTCCACCGAGCAGCTCGACGTGACGACGTCGCACGTCGACGACGCCGTCGCCAAGGGGGCGACCGTGCTCGCCGGCGGCCACGCCCGGCCCGACCTCGGCCCGTACTTCTTCGAACCCACCGTCCTCACCGACGTCACGCCGGCGATGACGTGCTTCGCCGAGGAGACGTTCGGACCGCTCGTGTCCATCTACCGGTTCGGCACCGACGACGAGGCCGTCCAGCGCGCGAACGACACGACCTACGGGCTCAACGCCAGCGTCTGGAGCCGGTCGGCGGCCCGAGGGCGCGCCGTGGCGGCACGGCTGACGTCCGGCACGGTCAACGTCAACGAGGCGTACGCCGCGGCGTGGGGCAGCATCGACGCGCCGATGGGCGGCATGGGCGACTCGGGCCTCGGCCGCCGCCACGGCGAGCACGGCATCCTCAAGTACACGGAGCCGCAGACGATCGCCCGGCAGCGGCTGATGAACCTCGCACCCCCGCTGCGCCAGCTCGGCGACGACGGGTTCGCCGCCGTGATGTCGACCGCGCTGCGCCTGATGAAGCGGGCGGGCTGGCGGTGAGCGGCGACGTGGGTCACGACGACGGCGATGTGACCTGAGGCCGCGCCGCGACCCGTCGCCGGATCAGATCCGGTCGAGCACGTTGTTGAGGACCTGCGTCGTGGTCCTCGGGTCGGGCGGCCCGGCCTCCTTGGTGGTCACCACCCCGAAGAGCACGAGCGTCCGCCCCCGCTGGATCACGCCGGCCAGGCCGTAGGCGTACTGCGGGAAGTCAGGCCCGGCGGGGCGCAGCCACGCGTTGTAGCGGAGGTCCTCCGGCAGGTCGTCGAGCTGCGGGTCCTGGTGGCGGACGTCGAGCTTCGAGTAGTCGGCCACGCCCGAACCGCCGGGGTTGAAGCCGCTGCACTCGGTGAGCGTCGGGCTCTGCCCGAGCGAGAAGGTCACGTAGGCCTCGGCGGCCTGCGCCCTGGTGCGCAGGTTGATGACCGTGATGTTGAAGAGCGACTCGGGGTTCGGCGTCACGAGCCGGCCCCAGGTCCCGGTCACGGTCACGGGCCGGGACAGGAACGCCTTGCACCCGGCGTTCGGCGCCGGGTTGTACGCCTCGTAGCGGAGCGTCGCCGGCGTCCGCTCGAGCTGGAGCGTGGCGTTCGACGGCAGCACGGTGGGGTTCGCCCCGAACGGGGCGAAGATGGCACCAGCGTCGGCGAGCTCCCGGTCGAGCGACGGCGATGTGTTCGCCACCCCGGGCACGTCGTAGATCACTCCCGGTTGGACGCCCGGCGTGTTGGATCCGGCGGTCGTGGTGGTGTGGGCCGGCGCCGTCGTCGGCGGCCGTTGCATGGTCGACGTGGACCGGTTCGCCGTGACGCCGTCGTCGGCGGTGCGCACCACGGCGACGGCGACGCCGAGCACGACCACGGCCGCGGCGACGGCGAGCAGCCAACCGCCGCGGCGGCGCCCGGGCCGGGCCGGTCGATCGGTCGTGAGGTCGACGACCGCGCCCCCGTCGGGTGCGGGCTCCGGCACCGGATCGTCTGTCAACCGGATGGCGATCGGCTCCACCGCGTCCTGGGGCTCGGAGGTGGCGGCGCGGATCATGCGGTCGAGCGAGTCGGCGTCGACGGTGCCGAACGCGCGGCGGACGACCTGGTCGATCCCGGCGTGGTCGTCGGACGCGGGCACGTCGTGCTCGTCAGCCACGTCCGTCCCCGTCCATGAGCTCCACCAGCCGGGCGCGCGCCCGGGAGACCCGGGCCTTCACCGTCCCGACGGCCACCATCTGGATGTCGGCGATCTCCTCGTAGCGGAGCTCGCCCGCCGCCGCGAGCAGGAGCGCCTCGCGCTGGTCCTCGGGGAGTCGTCCGAGGGCGTCGACGACCGCCTCGCGGGTCGCCCCGGCGTGCTCCCACTCCGGGTGCTCCCGCCGGTCGGGCACCTCCGCCACGACCTCCACCGGCGCCCGCCAGCCGCCCCGCGTGGCCGTGCGGACCGCTGCGTTCCGGGCCAGTTGGTACATCCAGGTCGACACGCGGGACTCGCCGCGGAAGCCGGGGAGCCCGCGCCAGATGTCGGTCAGACCGGCCTGCAGCGCGTCGTCCCGCTCGTGGCCGTCCGAGGTGACGGCGTTGCACGCAGCCGTGAGCAGGCCGAGGTGCCGGCGGACCAGGGCCTCGAACGCACGCTCGTCACCGCCCGCGGCCGCAGCAGCGAGCTGCTCGTCCGTGCGGCCGTCCAAGGGGCCCTTCCAGCGCCCCTCCTCCCGCTCCACGTCCGGCAGACTAATGGTCAGCACGGCGCGGTCCACCCGTTCACGACGGGACCTGCCTCGTCGATCACGGTGGTGGGAGTCACGGATGCGGCCTCCGGGTTCGCAGCCCCTCGCCCCCTGATGTTGTCGGGCCCCGAAACCCCTCTCCCGACGCTCCGGGACCCGACGACTTGGGGCACCCGATCAGAGGCCGGGAGGCGCTCCGGGTTGCGGTTCGGATCGATTGCAACCGCGGGCCCGTCGCGTGACTCGTACTCGGGTTCGTCGCGGATCCGACGGCCCGCCCTGGTCCGGCGACGGCGACGGTCAGCGCCGCGATCGTGCGGTGCGGCGCCGGGAGCCGGCCCGCGGGAGCACGGAGCGCAGGAGCGGCTGCGTGCGCCGGCCGGCGGCGCGCACGACGTCGGCATCGCGGCGCGACCGCGCCAGCACGAACGAACCCTCGAGCGTCGCGACGACCGTCGTGGCCACCTCCTCCGCGTCGTCGGCGCCCACGCCGGCGTCGCGCAACCGCAGCGCGAGCGCCTCGGTCCACGACGCGAAGACCTGCGCGGTGGCGCGCCGGAGGCGGTCGTCCGTGCTCGACACCTCCGCGGCGACCGTCGCGATCGGGCAGAGGTCCACGAAGTCCGTCGCCTCGAGCACGTCGGCCGCGCCGTCGAAGAACGCCTGGACCGCCGGCTCCGGGCTCCCCGCCTCGTCGTAGATCGACTCGAACAGCGCCTGGTACGCCGCTCCCGATCCGATGAGCACGGCCTCGGCGAGCTCCGCCTTCCCGCCGGGGAAGAAGTGGTACAGCGAGCCGGTCGTGGCCCCGGAGGCGGCGACCACGTCCTTCAGGGAGGTGTCGTGGTACCCGCGCCGTCGGAACAGCTCGTTCGTGGCGGTGGTGATCCGATCCCTCGTCCCGGCCATTCGCTGGAGTCTAGAACGATCGTTCTACTAGAATGGTCGTTCTAGTCACCGATCTGGAGGTGCGGCATGTACAAGGCCACGGTCCGGGCGATCGTCCGGCACGGCATCGGGCGGCTGAACGCCGGCGACCCGGAGTTCATCCTCAGGCTCGCGGACCCCGCCGCCGAGCTCTGCTTCCCCGGGGACAACTCGTGGGCGTCGATGTTCCGGCCGGTCTCGAGGACCCGGGAGCGCCACGTCACGCACCGGGGCGTCGAGGAGTGCCGGGCGTTCGCGGAGCGGTTCGTCGACGAGGGCATCCAGTTCGGGATCGAGGACATCCTCGTGAACGGCCCGCCGTGGCGCACCCGGGTCGCGCTCCGCGCCCACGACTGGAAGCCCGGCGCCGACGGCGACGAGTACCAGAACCGGGCCGTCGCCTTCCTCGAGCTCCGCTGGGGGCGGCTCGTGCGGTGGGAGGACTACGAGGACACCGAGCGCGTGGCGGCGTGGGACGCCCGCCGCGAGGACGCCCTCACCGCCGCTCTGTGATGCGTGGTGGGGTCGATCGACCCCGTGGTGCATCACAGAGCGGGTGCGTGGGGCGGCGGTCGGGTGGATCGACCCAACGACGGGGGCCGTGCGGTCCGGTACATGTCGATGCATGGCGGGATGGGGTGCCAGCACGGACGACGGTCACGGCGCGGCCGAGGAGACCGACGAGGTCACGATCGACCTGACGGTCGGGGCCCTGCTGCGCCCGACGGAGGACGACCCGGAGCTCGCCGAGCTCCTGCCGCCGGCGAACCCCGGCGTGCCGGGCGCCGGCGCGCGGCGTGCGTTCCGCCGGGC